>JAZKXV010000022.1:0-12678 GCA_045611785.1 Alphaproteobacteria bacterium | reverse complement strand
GACCCACTGATTAAGAGTCAGTTGCTCTACCAACTGAGCTATACACCCATAACCTTAAGGTCAAAGCGACTATAATCTCTTAATTTTTATTTTGCAATAAAAAAATTATATTTTGTTAAAAAAAACTGCTTTTATTGTCTTTATTGAATATAAAAAGTGATTTTAACCGCATTTATATGAAAAAAACCACCGATATATTCGATGGTTTTAAGAGATGTTTAAGCTATTATAAATTATTCATTATTTGGTTAAACAATTTAACACCAAATCCGCTTGCGCCTTTTTGAGTTAAAAGGCCTGGTTTTTCAACTTTATCCATTCCGGCAATATCAAGGTGAGCCCATTTAACATCTTTTTGAATAAATCTTTGTAGGAAACATGCTGCCGTAATAGAACCAGCATTTCTGCCTTCGCTGATATTTTTCATATCTGCAATTGATGAATTCATCATTTTGTTATATTCTTCGGTTATCGGAAGCTGCCAAAGTTTTTCGTTTGATTCGTTTCCGGCTTTAATAATTTTATTAACAAAATTCTGATTATTACCCATAATTCCGCCCATTTGGTTTCCCAATGCAATCAAAATTGCGCCGGTTAATGTGGCAATATCAATAACTTTTTTAACGTTATATTCTTGTTGAATGTACCATAAACAATCGGCTAATACCAAACGTCCTTCTGCATCTGTGTTTAAAATTTCAACAGTTTTGCCTGACATAGATTTAACAACATCTCCGGGACGAGTAGCTGTTCCTGAAGGCATATTTTCAACTAATCCGACAACGGCAACAACATTTATGTTCATTTTTTGTAATGCCAAAGTCTTCATTGCTCCGACAACTGCAGCGGAACCTGCCATATCTTGTTTCATATCCCACATTCCGGCACCGGGTTTTAATGAAATTCCGCCGCTGTCAAAAGTTACACCTTTGCCGACCAAGCCTAAATCAAAACCTTCTTTTTCAGAATTTCCTTTATATTTTATAACAACAATTCTTGGATCATTTGCAGATCCTTGAGCAACAGATAATGCTAAATTAAATTCTTTCTCTTGCATTTTTTCTTTATCTAAAACTTCAACTTCAAGACCTAAATATTCAAGACGCTTGATATCTTCTGCCATAATTACCGGAGTTAAGTGGTTTGATGGTTCGTTAATTAAGTCTTTTGCATAACGAATTCCGGTAGCAAGAGCTGCATAATTTTTGTAGCCACTCTTGTTTATTACTTTGTTTTTAGCAGCAAACACTACTGTTTCGAGCTTTGGATAGCTATCTTTGCTTTTTGTAGTTAAATATTTATCAAAACTGTATGAAGCTAGCTCAACACCCAAGGCGATATTGTATGCAACATCAGCAGTTTTGAGTTTTACATTTGCTGATGTTTGTGTGTAAACAACTACTTTTTTATGGTTTTTGTATAAAGCATATAATTTACCGCCAAGTAATTGAAAATCATATGGGGAAGGGGATTTCTTTGTTGATATCAAAGCCAGATTATTATCTTTTGTTTTAGCTGTAAGAGTTTGCATATCTGTAGCCTTAAAATCTTCTCTCTTTGCAACTGATAATAAAAGATCTAATTCATCAGACGTGAAAAAATCAGATAAATTTTTTTTATCAATTTTATTAAAAACTATACCAACTTTAACAACATCTTTTTTTTCTTTTTTATTGCTAAAAAGTATTTCTACCATAATAAATCTCCTTTAAAATTATTTTCTTCTTACATAATAAACGCTATTTAATAATAAAATGCTAATTTTTTTAAAAAACACTAGACAAAGCATATCTTTTAGATTAATATTTTGACAAATAATAAAAAAGGAAAGCTGATGTCTAAAAAAGGTAGTAAATACGCCAGAAAGCACAACGTTAGTCCAAATAAAACACAAAATCAAGATTTTGTTGATGAGCCTTTTTGTGAAGTTATTTATGATGACTATAATTTTCTTGATATCTTTAATTCACTTCCATTAACTGAACAAATTAAAGCTTATCAAGTATTAAAAGAACTTGCTGAAACGCCTGTAAATAATGCATCTAAAGCTCAAAGAAAGCTGTTTTATAATTCTAAACACAAATTAGAAGTAATTAATGAAAAAGCCGGATTAAAAATGGAAGATATGCTTCGCTATCCGTTAAGTACTGATGAACACCACATTATCAGAATGGATTGTTACGGCTCTGTTGACCATCGGCCAAGCCACCAGTTGAGCAACTTTTACAGAGATATGTTAAAATATCCTTTACCCGAACGACTTGATGTTTCTGCATATGATTTAGAAAATGCCCCAATGTGGAAAGTTTTCAGGCAATTTAGAAATTTTAGAAACATTGAACCACAATTAAAACAATATCTCTCAGATAATAATATCAATCCGAATATTTTAAAAGTTATGAATATAAAAGATTTTTCGGATCTTATGTTTAAAACTTTTAGAAAAGGGGGCGAACATAAAGCATTTTTTACACAAGAAAGTGAACGTAATATGTTCGTAAAAGAGTTGGTAAAACATAAAGCCGATGTTATTTTTGATATTCTAGATAATCAGGGATATGATCATAGATACATACATTCACTTCTTAATGCTATGAAAACATACGGTATTACTGATGCCTCACATATTATAATTACCGAGACACACTTTACAGAAAAAGCATTAACCGATTTGAAGAAAGCTAAAATACCGGTTGAAGATTATGCTGTTGGCGACAAAATACCACAAGATTTAGTCGATTATTTGTTTAGGCATGATCAAGGATTGTTAATTGTTGCTCGTGATGAAAACTTAAATATGCTCAGTAGCTCTGACTTTCCGTCATTTGAAGTGCATCACAAAATTGCCGTTAGTGAAAGCGGAAAGCTTCCATGTTTGGCTCAGGTAAATTATATTAATAACTTTTTATTGGTTGAGAGCAATATACACCAATATGTTTTACACGGATATGATAAATTAGTGGTTCAAAAAGGTAAAGAAGCGTATAGAGCCCGTATGGAATTTAATGATCCGCACTTAACTTTTATGGCAGGTTTTACATCTGATGAACACATCTCACTAAATTGGCGTGATTACGAAGATTTAGTTAAAAAAGAAAAAGAAGATTCTAAATATTTGGTTTCTTATGAGGCTTGTTTAAATGAGCTTAAAGAAAACAGAGTTAATGAATTAAGAACAAGTAAACCAACAACTGAATTTGATGTTAACCAAGTTGTTCAATCAATCAGAAGTAAATATAAAAAAGGCAAACCATCTCATGCAAGAAAGGCATACCTTAAAAAAGTTAAAGGAATAGATAAATGATTGAATTAATAAATTATATTAAAAAAAGTCATGTATGCCATAAAGAAGAACCATTAAATGTTGTAGACATAATTAAAACTCAAAAAGAACTTGTTAGAATGGAATGTCCATTCTTGCCAGCTGATTTTATTGAATTTTTAACAACCTTTAATGGTATTAGAGCATCTGATTGCGCTATATTGGGAATTTCTCCTCTTCAGGATAAGGCCTTAGATATTGTAGAATTTAACAATCAATTTAATGATAGTCCGGATACAGCTATTTTGGGCTATGACGATAGTGTTTTTTTAATTTATGATAATACAGAAAACAACTACAAACTCATTGACAAGAACAATATGATGGTGGTAGAAGAATTTTTAAATGATGAATTAGTATTTGCTCTTAACAGTATTTTACACTTTTAAAACACACCATGAATAATATATATTTACATTCTGATGATACAATAAAAAAAGCCGCTGACGTAATATTGCAAGGCGGTTTAGTTGCGTTTCCAACTGAAACCGTTTATGGCCTTGGTGCAAACGTTTATGATGCAAAAGCAGTTGCATCTATTTTTAAAGCAAAAGGTAGACCTTCTTTTAATCCGTTAATTTCACATATTGCCGAAATTGATTTTTTAAAAGAATATGCACAAACCGATGAAAGAGTTTTTGCTTTAGCAGAAAAATTTTGGCCAGGACCCCTTACTTTTGTGCTACCAAGAATTGATAACAACCCGTCACTCGATTTAGCTTGCGCAGGATTAAAAACTGTTACGGTCAGAATGCCTAATCATGAAATTGCTCTTGACTTAATTAAAAAAAGCGGGGTTCCTATTGTGGCACCATCAGCTAACAAATCGCAAAGTATTAGTCCGACAACTGCAAAACATGTTGCTGAAAGCTTAGGTAATAATGTTGACATGATTATTGATGGCGGAAAGTGCAAAGTTGGAGTCGAATCTACAATCATAGATTTAACCGGAAAAAACGTTGTATTGCTTAGAGCAGGTGGTGTATCTAAAGAAAATTTAGAAGAGTTTTTGGGTCAAAAAGTATTAATATCTCACGGAAATCCTGATTTACCATCTTCTCCGGGACAAATGCTTAAGCATTATGCTCCTAATAATAGCTTTAGAATAAATGCACTTAGTAAACAAGATGATGAGTTTTTAATTGGTTTTGGTGATGTAAAAGATGCTGACTTAAATTTAAGCCCCAAAGGAGATTTATGTGAAGCAGCTGCTAATTTATTTGCTTATATGAGAATTGCGGATAGCCAAAACAAATACTCTAAAATTGCTATGTCTCCAATACCTGAAACAGGCTTAGGTTTAGCTATTAATGACAGAATAAGAAGAGCTGCATATAAATAAATTGACAATATTTTTTATATTTGTAATATGAGAATACAAACCTAATTATTATTAAAATAATCATGAAAAAGAGCAAGATTACAGCTTTGGTAAACTTGAATTTGACCAAAGAGGAAGCACAGGAATGGATTAATATGCTTGAAGAAAAAGAGCATATGGACTGGAAAGAAGTTGTTGAAAAACACATGTTGAATCCTGAAAAAATAGCAACCAAGCGAATTGTTTGCTACAAAAACTCTGACGGCACACTTGAATACCATCATTATGTTGACGGAAGTAGAGCAGATAGCATTTATGCTATTCAAGTTGGCCCGACACCTAGCAACTCATCGCAAAATATCCCATATTATCTGATGAAAACAGTAGATGAGGCTAAAAATGTAACCATATCCGAAGCTATGGCTTTCGAAAAAGATGGATGGGAGATGATACTAACCGAAGAAATATGCTATATATATAACAGGTTAGATCAAGATGATGATGATTTGCTAAAAGCACTCTATGATTGTGGTGTAAACTATGAATCATTAGATGTCTTTAAAACTTGGTATTCTGACACAATGCCAAACAAATGCAAATATAAGTTTAATGTCCGCTTATTCAAACCTATTACAGGTATAAAAATTTCAGATTAATAAAAAAGGCAGAGTGTTAAAGCTCTGCTTTTTTTATGTCAAAATAATTTGACGTATAAAGAAAAATGAATTAATATTTTAAGTAGATTTAACTTGATAAATTAAAAATTACTTTTAACAATGAAAAGTCTGTATATAAAGTGGTTAAATCTGCTTAAATAAATATAAAGATTGTTTTATGAAGGGTTAGGCAATATGCTGGAAATTGCTTTTGATAAAAATAATGATAATAAGTTTTTAAATCAAACAAGACCTGTTATTATGATTGAAAATGAGCAGTTTAATAACTTTTCTGATTATTGCTTATTTGCAGATAATATACTTAAAAAATATGAAAATGACCAAATTATTTTAATTAGAAATAACTCAGAAAAGTGTTCATCAAACTTATTAGCTGTTGCATTGTTTGTATCCTCTTGTTTAATACAAACAAAAACTGAATGTGCGGTTTTTAAAGTTCATGATTATGAAAACTCATTAAAAAACTACAAACCATACGTGGCACTGACAATTGCTTTAAAATATGCAATCCGGTTATTTAACCTCAAAACTCCTGAAATTTATAAAGAAATTGCTAATATGTCATATTTAGGCATATATGTTAAAAGAGATTATTTAAACAACTCTATTTTACTTGGTTTTAATGAAAATTTATCTGAACCTGATGTGATATGCAACAATTTAAAATTATCCATTATTCAAGTTGCAACATTAAAAGCTTTAGCTTTACTTAATACGAAAAATGATACTACGGTTAAAATTGAAATTTCTAAAACCGACAACGTTTCCGATATAAATGATATAATTAATCAAATAGTTGAAAATGTAACAAAAAAAATCAGCTAATCTCTATAATTTTATTGATTAAAGTTTCTGCAAATACCATAGATGAATTAGACAAGTGTTGCAATTTTAAATCTTTAGGTTCGATCTTAAAATTTGTTGTATTTATCAAAAACTCATCAAAATCTACTGCATGTTTAGGACATAAGAGCTCATATAAGTTTAAACAATCATATCTTATTTTTGGATTAATATACAATCCTTTAGTGCTGATAGCTGTAGGGATTAATGCATTTATGGTTTCACAACACGCATATGTATCTAACGTATGAACAACTAACGTGTTCGGAAAACCTAAAATAGCCGGATAAATGTTTCCTATTTCTTCTAAATTTTTAAATTCTTCTTCATAATTACCTGAATATATACGCCATCTTTTATAATCACGATCTATATTATCTTGAGCAATAATTTTAGAGTTTTGAAAAGTCAGACGAGGGTGCAAAAGAGCTTTTTGATATAAAAAATCAGTAACATTATTAGGTGTTCTTGGCCCGTTTACAAAAATAACACCATATCCCAGTTTATCTAACATAAGCGCATCGTTAAACAATTTCTCAGCATAGCTTATATCGAAAATAATTTCATTACCTTCAACACGTCCTCCAAGACAGAAAACAACTTTTTTAGATGTGTTTGCAAATTTTTTTATCTTCTCAATCTGATTAACAACCTGAGGTTTTGTAAAGGAATTATTTAAAGTATTTAAAAGTTTTTCATGCTCAAGCATAAGCATATCTTTGGTAAAGTTATGTACAGTCCCAGTTGTTACAAGCGATTTAGATGCTATGCTGGTATCTTTTATTAATCTGATACGTGAACTGAATGTGAGCAAGTGCTTTGGAATGTTTATTAAGTCTACAAATTTATAGCGATAATACTTACTATTTAATACAGAAGTTACTATAGGCCCTAAATTATGCTCGCAATAATATTCTTTTATTGCTCGACAAAGCATATCAACATTTTCTCCAGCAGCTTGAGACTCTGTTTGAGCTGAAACCGTTATAAAAATATTAGGAATATTCGAGTTTTTTTGAAAAAAGATTTCCAATAGTTCAAAAACTCGTGCTTTGAAACTCTCATAATTTTCAAAATCTGAATATAAAAAAGCTTCTTTAACATTTGATATATCAGCTTCGTTATTAGCAAACAAAAAAGATTTAGCATAATCCCAAGAAGGATTAGCTATTGCTTTTATAGCATTAAAAGCTCCCAAAATTTGATTGTTATCACCTCTATTAGGCGTTGCAAGAGCAAAAGCTGTTATATTATTACGTTGCATAGAAAACCTTTATAAATAATTTATAAAAAATATAATAACTAAGAGTTAAAAAATAATTAAGTGTTTATGTGGATAGCATAGAATTAAAACTTGTTATATATATTGTTTCCAATATTATAAGTAGGCAATATTATGTAATGAACTGGAAAAATAATGAGAAAAAGATTTAGATCACCACTGATTTTTAATGCAGATAAGTTTTCTAGAAAATGTAAAATTCCTAGTAAACTGGATGTTAAACCTACAATGAAGAGCTTTGTCTTAAAATCTTTATATATATATTTATTGCTTGCGATAGATATGGTTTTGTTTGCTTCTTCCGGTAACTTAATGATTTTTTCCGGAGCATTACCATCATCTGAAATTTTAATATTGCTATTTTTATTCTTGATTCCGTCTTTTGCCATTATGGGTTGCTTATATAAAAAACCAATCATACAAAATGTAATATGTTGCATTTTCACACTATGGTTTATAATTGTTATATTTAATCAGTTTTATCAATTAGATGCTCATGCTATCATAGGAGAATTTGTTTCAGATTTTATGGGTAGTTGGACTCCTAAGTTTTTATATTCATATTCACATATTGTTATAGCACTTGTAATTTCAGCATTAATCGGATATTTAATGTTAAAATATAATGAAAAATGTGCATTTTTCAGCGTTATCTTTTTAACCATTGTTTTCTTAAGTGCTTTAATTGCAAATCATGAAGAAAAAAGATCCAAATACGACTTTATAGAACTTTATAATTCTCAAGTTAACACCCTCATTCCTGAAGGTGATAAGAAATTTATTTATATAATGTTACCAAATCTATCATCATATAAATATTTTGCTATGTCAGATTCTCTTGCCGCAAAAAACACTTACGATTTAACATTAGGTTTTTATGCTAAAAATAATTTTGAAATATACCCAAATACATTTATTGAACATTTAGATCAATTTAAGAATGTAGTTGACATTGTTAACCCATTTAGTGAAACAAATCCTGATAAACATACATTAGATACTATGTTGATTTATAGATACTGGAGTTTCTTTAATGTAAATGATGAACATGTCTTCCTTAAAGACAACCAAATGTTTGACAGTTTCAAAAAAGCCGGTTACAAAATTTCTGCATATAAATCAAGAGGAATTGATATATGCCATAAAAATCATGTGTTTAATGTAAACAGATGTATGGAAAAAATTAATAAACCTGTAAAATTATATGATGCAAAAATCGCTGTCATAGATAGAGCTCAGCTTTTATTTACCGAATGGTTAGCGAGTATGGAGATATTAAGTCTTGAACCAATTTATCATATCTTAAATATTTTTTCTACCCCTGATAAATTACCACTTATCGGTATTAATTATAATAACCTCTATGTTATTAACTCTATTAAAACTTTTGATATATTAGCTGAACACGTTTTATCTGATAATGGAAGACAAGCATACTTTGTATATGCAGATATCCCTTCTGATATGTTTATATATGACGAATTTTGCAATCTAAAACCTAGAAATAAATGGATAAGCTTAGATAACTTACCTTGGGTATCAAATGATAATTCTGAATTAAAACGCACGGCTTACATTGATCAAACTAAGTGTTTATATGGTAAATTACAAGAATTTATCGATAAATTAAATGAACAAAAAGTATTTGAAAATTCTATATTGATAATCAATGGAATGAGCTCAAACCATAACTTTAAGTCTAGTCATTTAGATAGTGTAATCGACAGCTTTATTTACAATAAAATTGTTTCATTAGCAATCAAGTCACCATCATCTAATGAGTTTATAATTAACAATAATATTTGTTCAAGCAAGAACATTATTCAAAGTGTATTGTTTAATGTTAACACAGAAAAGTGCAATAATATTGATAATATTGGAATTCGAGGTTCTTATAAAGATGAAATTATTGAAACATTGATTGATAAATCCGAGCAAGATATAAATATATCATCTAACGTTGATAAGTTTAACTTCTGGTATAATAAATGGAAACAATTTAATGGTATAAAAGATAATAACATTGATATTTTCCAAGAAGAAAAAGATGCTCCGATATCTACTATTAGTGATGATGCATTAAACATAGGAAATGCTACATTACAATAATAAGGTTATGATATGAATCCTGTTATTAGAAATCAAATAAGTGCATTTAAGAACAACAAAAGGGCTTATATTGCACTTATTTTATTTGCATCCATATTTATCCTTTCTCTTTTTTCAGAGCTGATAGCAAATGATAAGCCGCTTATTGTAAAATATAAAGGATCTTTCTATTTTCCTATATATTCAAACTATACTGACGAATTTTTCGGTGGAGATTTTCCGACACCGGCAGATTATAAAGATCCTATAATCATTTCCAACATAAAAAATAATGGTTGGATGATAATGCCTCTTATTCCATTTTCATATAACACCGTTGATTATGAAATTACTTCTCCGGCACCTACAAAACCTGATTCAGTTCACTGGTTGGGTACAGATGATGAGGGAAGGGATATAATATCCAGAATATTATACGGCATCAGATTATCTGTTATATTTGCATTTATTTTAACTTTAATATCCTCTATCATTGGCATATTTGTCGGAGCTATACAAGGATATTTTGGTGGAAAAACAGATATAATTATTCAAAGATTTATTGAAATATGGGAATCTTTACCGCAGCTTTTTATCTTAATAATTATTGCAAGCGTATTCTTGCCGACTTTTTGGACACTATTAATAATATTAATGCTTTTTTCTTGGACCTCCTTAACATCAATGGTTAGAGCAGAGTTTTTAAGAACAAGAAATTTTGAATATGTAAAAGCAGCTAAAGCTTTAGGAGTAAATGACTATAGAATTATATTTAAACATATTTTACCAAATGCATTGGTAACAAGCGTAACGTTTATTCCTTTTATATTATCTGAATCAATAGTTGCATTAACTTCTCTTGATTTTTTGGGATTAGGACTTTCAGGGGATTATCCTTCTTTAGGAGATTTAGTAAGACAAGGTAAAGATAATTTACAGGCTCCTTGGATAGGTGTAACCATATTTTTTGTACTTTCGGGACTTTTATCTATGCTTATATTTATAGGTGAAGGTGTAAGAGATGCTTTTGATTCAAGGAAAAGATAGATGAAAAAAATATTAGAAATCAGAAATTTATCAATCTTTTTTAATTCAAAAAATCAAAAAGAAGATTTCCAGGCAGTTAAAAATATAAACTTTGATTTATATGAAGGAGAAATATTAGGTATTGTTGGAGAAAGCGGTTCCGGAAAATCTGTTACAGCATTGTCAATTCCTGGATTATTACCTAACAATAAATCTTATCATAATACAGACTGTTCAATAAAACTAATGGAACAGGAGCTTTTTAATGCAGATAATCAGACATTAAATAAGGTTAGGGGCGGCCAAATAGGTTTTGTTTTTCAAGAACCGATGTCTTCATTAAACCCATTACATAAAATCGGTCATCAAATTGCAGAAAACATACTGCAACACCAAAATGTTTCAAAAAAAGAAGCAAAAGCAAAAGCTATAGAATTATTAAAATTAGTTGATATAAAAAACGCAAATCAAAGATATAATGCTTATCCATTTGAGCTTTCAGGCGGACAAAGACAACGTGTTATGATTGCAATGGCAATTGCAAACAAGCCCAATATTTTAATTGCTGATGAACCGACAACTGCACTAGATGTTACGGTTCAAGAGCAAATTATTAATTTGATTTTAGATTTGAAAAAACAATTTAATATGTCTGTTATATTTATAAGTCATGATTTGAATTTAATAAGAAAAATTGCTGACAGAATTATCGTTATGTATAACGGAGATATTATTGAAGAAAATTCAACAAAAGAATTGTTTGATAGTCCTAAAAAAGATTATACTAAAAAATTAATTTCATCTTCTTTATCTTTGAAACAATGCGAAAAAAATCATACTAACGTAGTTGCCGTTGCCGAGAATGTAATGGTTGAATATCCTCTGAAAAAAAACTTCTTCGGTAAGACCATACAATCACTAAAGGCGCTTAATAATGTTTCATTTAAATTATATAATGGAGAAACATTAGGTATCGTAGGAGAGAGTGGTTCCGGTAAAACAACTTTGGGAATGTGTTTTTCAAATTTGATTAAATATAACGGTAATATATCTTTTTATAAAGATTTGAACGAAAAAGAATTTAGAAAAAACATACAAATAGTATTTCAAGATCCATATAATTCATTAAATCCACGTTTTAATATTTTTCAAATAATTTCTGAAGGATTGCGCGTTCATTTTCCGAATATGTCAGAAAACGAATATAAAGATGAAGTTCTTAATATGTTAAATGAAGTTGGGCTTTGTGACGATGATTTGTATAAATATCCGCATGAGTTTTCAGGCGGACAAAGACAAAGAATTGCTATTGCAAGAGCTTTAATCTTAAAACCCAAGATTGTCGTTTTAGATGAACCGACATCAGCATTAGATGTAACTGTTCAAACTCAAATTATTGAGTTGTTAAAATTTTTACAAAAGAAGTACAATATGAGTTATATATTTATTTCACATGATATGAGAGCTATCAAATCTATTTCTGACAGAATTATGGTTATGAAAGACGGTAAAATAGTTGAAATTGATCAAAGTGAAAAAATATTAAGCTTTGCAAAAAAGAAATATACTAAAGATTTAATACGTGCATCTCTAAATTAATAATATGTATTAAATTTGATATACTCCTCCTATTCCGCTTACGTTTTAGATACATAATAAACATTATGCGACAAATACGTTTTATTTATTTAGAACTCCCCTTAAGCGAATTTCGTGATAAAGAGATATAAAATCAAAGCTCAGCTAAATATCATAGATTGTTAAAATTAATCAGCAGCGTATTAGTAAAGTTTATAAAACCATATTATCTGTCATCATGCCCAACATCTGCTATTGTAATATTTGATGTTGGTGTTGAGTTTGGCTTATTTTCCTTTTGAGATGTTTCACATTGAGCTTGTTTAGATTCAAGCTTATCTCTGGTTTGGCCTAAGCTTTGCTCTA
This sequence comes from Alphaproteobacteria bacterium, assembly GCA_045611785.1. Taxonomy (GTDB): domain Bacteria; phylum Pseudomonadota; class Alphaproteobacteria; order RF32; family CAG-239; genus JAFTYO01. The sequence goes on along the minus strand of JAZKXV010000022.1, from coordinate 175 downwards.
CTTTACGAGCGCTTAACCTCTGCTCTGTTTCTAGCGGAGTAAGCGGCTTAAATATGCATCTGTATACTTTTGAACCATCTTGCATAGTACGTTCTAAGCCAACTATCTCTAAATCTACTTTTGCTCTACCTCTAAAGTCTTTATTAATTCCTGCTATCTCACCATTTTCTACCTT
>JAZKXV010000021.1:0-93086 GCA_045611785.1 Alphaproteobacteria bacterium | reverse complement strand
TTTGTTATAAAATGTATTGCGTTTTGTCAAAAAAGGTGTATTATGTTGCCAACAAAATTAATTAAGTGAGGGTCCCATGGCAAAAACAAGTAAAGCACATACAGTTTTAAAAATCGTAGGTGGTATTAATCATAGAATAGGAGCAAATTGTTCGGTTATTGAACATGTTGATAAAAATGGTAATACAAATATTGTTATGTTTGATTTGGGTTCAATATTTACACCTTATGAAACGGGGTTTGTTGCAGCATTTCCTAATGTAGACGAATATTTTGATAGGGTGGATCCTAAAACACACGAAGAAATTAAGGCAATCAAACATGTTGATTATTTGTGTTTTACTCATGCTCACGAAGATCATGTTGGTGCGCTAATAAATTATGTTAAAATGGGTTATAAGCTTCCTCCTATAAAAGCAAGCTCTTTTACTAGAAACTTTATTCGTCTTGCATTTAAAGCTGAAGGTTTGCCTGAACCTAATATTGAGAAGATAAAACCGGGAGAAGTTATTAGAGTTAGTGATAATATGCAAGTTCAAGCTGTTGCTGTTAGCCACAGTATTGCAGAACCTTTAGGTTTTTATACTACTACTTATGATGATGGCAAACAATGTGCTGCAATTATGAATAATGGTGACTTTTTAACAGAAGAGGAAATGCCTATTGGCCCGTCTTTTAATAAAGAAACCTACATTAATACTCTTAAATCTTCTAAAACTCCAGTAATAATGTGTTTGGATTCTACTTCAACATCTCCACATGGTTCAGAACGTATAGGTTTTGATAAAGCAGTCGAAAATACATATAATGTTATACAAAAACACTCATCAAAATCTATAATAATTTCACCAGTAATTTCACGTAGTGTAGAAAATATTGCTATAGATATTGAAGTGGCAAGAAAACTTGGAACAAAAGTTTGTTTAGACGGTAAATGGCTCTCTCTGGTAAAAGATGCAATGTCATTAAGTGGATACAAAGATTTTGACGATGTTATATATAAAGGTACATTAAATGCATATTTAAATGATGATAAAATTAAAAAGAAATATATCGTTTGTACAGGAGCCTTTGCGCAAGGTCTAGAAAATTATGAATATAATGTCGGGGTTGATGATATATCACCAATCCCTATGGCTTCAGCAACAAAAATGGCGCTTGATTTGCACCCAAATATAAGAATTGGCCCAAATTGTTTAGTAGTAGCTCGTCAACGTATTATTGAAGAAATTAATGGTAAAACAGGACCTAAAATGTTGCAAATGCTTGCAGCCCAAGGTGCAACCGTGGTTATGAGCCCATCATCAAAACCAGTTGGTAACTTTGAACAAGTTAAAATGCAAGATTCAGGACATGCTAATGCAACAGCTATGGAAGCTTTAATGGTAGATGTTAAGCGAGAAGTTGGACAAGTTATTGTTATACCAATCCACGGTAATCCAGAGCAATGTGAAGATACTGCAAATATTATGAAAAAGGTAGGCGTTCCTACATATATGGTTGGAAACCATGAAGGTATATATATTACTGATGGAAAAATCACAAATATTGAAAATAAACTTACTCCGATTACTTGGTATGCAGCTCGTGCAATCAGTTATAATCCATTCTCTGAAAGAGATATTCCTTTAGAAGGGTTAAAAGAATTCTGGGAGGTAACAGAAGATTATCAGCCGATTCGTAAGGTTTGCGAAGTCGAGAATACTCATAGGTTTACTCCTCGTGATCATAATTATTCAAACGCACATAGTATGATCGAAAAAGCAGAAGATATGCCCAAAAAAGAAACTATGCGAACAAGTAAAGCTAAAGGAAGTAGAAAAAGAAAAAAACAAGAACAAAAACAAGGTTTTGATATTGTAAGTATGGTTAAAATGGGAAAAGGTAAAAAAAGATAATTGTATAAGCTTAATTTTATAGAAAAGAGAGCCTTTAAGGCTCTCTTTATTATTTAAGAGACATCAAAATAAAAAAAGAGAGCAAAAGGCTCTCTTAATTAAATGCTTCGATTTTATTAAACGCAATTAGGCAGATGATGGTCTAGCTCTAAAGCCGTAAAGTAGAGTGTTTTGTTAGAAACTATTTGATTGTCGTAAGTTTGTTTAACTTTCAAAATATCTGTTTGAAGGACAATCCCGTTAAATAGTGCTAAATATTCACGTAAAATGATGTTTTCTTGAATTAGCCCAAGTTTTTCGCCGGAATAATTAGTTTGCTCAGCATCTTTAAGATATTGGTTTTGTCTGATAATAAAACGTATCTTAGGTGCATTTTCAAGCGATGCTCTTTTATAGAAATGCTTTTCGTGTCTTACATATTCAAATGGGGCCTTATCCAAAATATATAGGTGTTTATCAAAGGGGTGCCATAAAAAAGTGTGTGTTCTTGAAATAGCAATAAAGCAGAACTTATCATTGTAAGATAATATGCCATCTTCTCTTAGTGTTTTGCAAAATTTACTTTTTGCATAAATGCGAGCAATTTTGAAATCAGGAATTGAAGTTGGTAAATAATGACATTCTTTCTTAAAAAGATTTTTTACATCTGTTGTGCTGATAAAGTGTTTTGCTTTCAAATTATCCAGGCAAACATCGGAAATTAGAAATTTCAGTGTACTCATAATATGTTCAATAATTGGTTATTTAGCTGAACATATATAAAAACAACAAAAGTGTCAATTTAATTATGGTTTTATAACTTTAAGAATATTGTCAATGGAGGTATCAATGAGTTTTTCATGTTGCTTATAATCAATGTTTTGTATGATATACGATTTAGCTATATTAATGGCTTTAGTACTTGCCAAGGTATTAATTTCGGTTCTGGTCTTTTCAATTGCTGTGTTAATAAGCTTATCAACATCGTTTTGTTTTGAAGCTAACTCTTCTTCCATTTTTTGGAGCTTATATTCAGTTAAGTTCTTAATTTCTGAATTAGATTTATCTAATATTTCTTGTGCTTCATCTTTTGCATTTAAGAACTTACGTTCATATTGCGCTAAAAGTAACTGAGCTTCGTTACGAAGATTTTCAGCATCATTTATGCGCTTAATAATATTTTCTTGTCTTTTGTTAAGAGCACTTTTAACTAGTTTGCTAATTGGTTTTGCAAGAGCGGCTACAACCAGGACAAATGCCATACCTACCCAAAATTCAGGGCTTTGGTAAAAAACTTCATGATGCTCTGATACAGAATCAAACTCTGAGATTTTTGTTGTTTCAGAAATCATTTCAGAAACATTATCAACAGCTCTGATTACTGCGCTTTGTGCTTCATCAATAAATTCTGTTGAGGAAGAGGTATCAATTTTGTTTGCATCCATTATTTGTTATCTCCCGCATATTTTTCTAATATGTCATCAGATACATCATTAATATCAAGCTTGTTTAGAATATGTTTAGCGGTTTTTAAGCAGATTGCATCAATTGCTTCAAACGTTTCCTGACGTTCTTTAGCAAGCATAAACTCAGTATCAGCAATCTTTTTATTAAGAATCTCCTCAATTTCCAGATGCCTGTCAGCAATGCTTTTTTCTAAAGATGCTTTGTTCGTTGCAATAATGCTTTCTGCTTCCAGTTTAGCTTTTTTTAGAGCCTTTTCATATTTTTCTAAAGAAGCAAGCGCCTGTTTGTTGATTTTTTCAGCCTTTTGAATGTAATCATCAATTTTACGTCGGCGCTGTTCTAAAATATCTTCTATTTTTGGTATAATGAACCATGCCATAAAAAACCATAGGCTTAAAAATGACAAGATAAGCCAAAAAAACTGCGATAAATATGTGGAGACTTCAAGTTGAGGCATTTTTTATTTGCCGGTCAAAATTACCAATGCAACAACCAAAGCGTACAAAGCAATAGCTTCAATAGCAGCAAAGCCTGCCCACCCATAAATATCTACTTCTTTTTTAACTTGTGGATTGCGACCAACTGTTTCAATCATTGTTGTCCAAAGTTTTGTAACGCCCCAAGCAGCAACAACCATTGATACGGCGCAAATTGCGGCAGAGATATAAGCTATCGGTTCCATAATATTTCCTTTCTTTACAAAAATTAAGTTATTAGTGATGGTGTATTGCATCACTTAAATATATGCAGCTTAATACAGTATATATGTATGCTTGTAAAACTGCAATAAACATTTCAAAAATAATAATACAAGCGTCAAACAATAGGGGAACAATCCCGCCAAGTCCAAGCGCTACAATGAATCCTGCCAAAATTTTCAGCATAATGTGCCCTACCGTCATATTAGCAACTAAACGCACAGTTAAGCTAAAAGGTTTTGATAATAACGAAATGGCTTCTATCGGAACAACAAGAGGCGCTAATGCGACAGGAATTCCTCTCGGTAAAAAGGTTCTTAAATAACCCCATTTTTTTACTTTTATTCCAACTATAATATTAAAAGTCAGAGCCAGTAAGGATAAACAGCCGACAGCGGCTAAATGTGATGTAAATGTAAAACTATATGGGAACAAGCCCAAAAAGTTACCAAAAGCAATAAATAAAAAAACGCTGAATATGAATGAAAAATATTTTAATCCGCTTTTTCCGGCGCTGTCATGCAGCAGATTATGTATAAACTCGTATGCACTTTCAACTATAGATTGTGAAACAGATGGTACGATGGTCCTTTTTCTTAAGCAAAGCGCAAAAATTGTCACAATGCTTAATACGGTAATAACCATAAACAAAGAAGAGTTTGTAAAAGATATATCATATGTTCCTATTTCAATAGGAATTATCGGTTTAACGGTAAACTGTTCTAAAGGGTTCGACATTATAAATTACTCCTGAATATCCCTATCATTTACCTTAAATGTTTTATAAATATTTAACACGCCAGCTGCTCCACCAAAAATTATAAATATAGCCAAGAGCCAAGGGGCTGTGTTAAACACATTATCCAAAACATAACCTATGGCAGCACCAATGACAACACCGGATAATAATTCTGCACTAATTTGAAACCCTGCTGTTGCAGAAGAATATTCTGGTTCTGCATTATTATTGGTTTGATTTAGCATCTCTTGCTTTTTAAATTTTTTGATTTTTTTATCAAGAGATTCTATATCTTTAGGTGTTTTCATAAAATATATCTCCACAACTTATTTAAGTCTATCTTCAATATATAGTTTCAATTTTTCGTATTCGGGAACCCCATAAATAATTTCATTTAAGCCGTTGGAGCTAAACAAGAATGCCGGTGTGCCTTGCATTTTTAATTTATCAATAGCTTCTTGTCTGTCAGCAAGGATATCTTTTTCAAGAGCATCATTTTGTAAACATTCTTTAGCGTTTTCTTCTGTAAAGTTTTCATCTATGGCATATTTAGATAATACTTCTTCTGCTTTATAAGAGAGCATCCATTCTCTTTGTTTTAAAAAGACTGTGTTTAAAAATGCTTCTCTTTGTTGAGGATTTAAACATTCAGATAGCATAGCGCCTTTCATAGATTTTGCTTCTAATGGAAAGTTGATGAATACAACTTTGAGTTTTCCTTGAGATATAAAATCGTTTTCAAGTTTTGGAAGGAGGTCAAGATGGAATTTTGCGCAATGAGAACAACCTAATGAAGAAAATTCATACAAAGTCAATGGTGCATTTTTATCTCCATGAGCTTTGTCATCTTTAAAATTAAGGGCAATGTTTTCATCAATTTTGTTTGCAAAGCCTGTAGGTTTATTCAAAGCACTTGCATTAGCTGTTTTCACTAAGGTAAATGTTCCGTTATCATAAACAAAACCTTTGGCTGATAAATAAAAATAAGAGGCTAACACATAAAACAGAATTGATGTCATGATTGTGCTTATTGTTTTAATAAATTTTTCCAAAATGTTTCTCCTATTTATTTTGTTTAAAAATATTTTCACCTAAACTTTGTAATCTGGCTTTTAATTCCGGATCCTGAATTTCCTCAGTTATTTGCTTAATATAATTTTTTTCATCTGATGATACAAGTTTTTTATCTTTTTTATCTTCATGTTTAGAAGTTGAGTTGTTGCAAAAATACGATTCGTTTTGAAATATTTTAATTTGGGAAACAGCATTATATCCGAAGAATGTGTTTACTTTTTCTAAAATAAGTGAGTTTTTGTGGCCTATCTCTAGTGCAAAAGCTCCGTTTGAAACAATTAAATGCAAGACACCATTAGATCTTTCATCTTTTTTAAATGAAATTTTCTCAGGAATAGAAAACTGGGCTAATTCCGGACCTACAATATTTTCCCAACTTGTGATAATTTTCATTTCCATAAGACCTTGTTTACCTAAGAGTTTCGCGGCAAAACTGGAAATGTCGCTGGAAAAGGGGGTTAACCCGTTACCGCGGTGTTCGTTGTTTATTATGTTTTTTTCATTTTTCATGGCCATACTTTATGCTTATATAATTTAAAAATCAATCATCTTCGAATTTTGCGTTAGCAAGGGGATGTTTTTTTATAACCGTATCAATGAGTTTGTCTGCCAATATGTGGGTATAAATTTCGGTGGTGGCAATATTTTCGTGACCCAGCATTTTTTGGACGCTACGTAAATCGGCATCATGGTTTATTAAATGAGTGGCAAAAGAGTGTCTTAAAGTGTGCGGAGATATAATATCCGGATTTAGCTCTGCCTTTATAGCCAAAAGCTTTAAATTCTTAAAAAATGTTCCCCTGCTTATGTGTCCGTTTTTTGACGTTTTAGATGGAAACAGCCAATTAGATGTGGCATTTTTTTTCATAAATATGCTACGATCATTTTGTATATAATTGAGCACCGCTTTCTGAGCTTCTGCTGATATTGGAACGATGCGTTCTTTGCTGCCTTTACCCATAACTGTTATAATTTTTTTATCATGATTAATTGAGTTTTCTGATAAAGAAACAATTTCTGAAACCCGTAATCCGGTAGCAAACATCAAGCATATCATGATTCCGATTCGTTTTAAGGAAATGCTTTTTTGGTTTTTTGCGGTATCAATTAGTATATTTATTTGTTTTGCCGTCAAAAAGTTTGGTAAGAGCTTTTCTTGTTTTGGAGAGCTCACATTGATACAAGGGTTTTCTTTTAATATTTTTTCTTGCACCAAAAATTTGCAAAATTCTCTCAATGCTGATAATTTACGAGCCTGAGATTTTTTTGCATAATATAGTTCATTAAGCTCTTGTACATAATTAATGATGTGTTTTTTTGAGATTTTCGAAATTTCTACGTCTGATAGTTGAAAAAATTGCAATAAATCATGTCGGTATGCCATAATAGTGTTATTGCTGGCTCCTTTTTCTGCGGACATCATATTTAGAAAATCTTCAATCATTTGAAAAATCTATTTTTTATATTCTATTTTTAGGCTTTTTTCAATTTCTTGAGATATCGGAGTTATGTCTTTTGTTGCAACATAAAAAACACCGCATATAACAGCTAAAATTAAAATATAAAAAATCCAGTTGTATTTTTTTTGCTTCATTGTAAATTAACCCTATAAAAGTATTGCTAAATAAAGATAATGATATATTATCTATCATAATAAATTGAAAGAAGCGTTAAGAAATGACAAATAATAAAAATAAAATAATTCTGCTCGTTGGTTTAATGGGAAGTGGCAAAACAAGTGTCGGAAAAAGGTTGGCACAAAAACTAAGACTTCCTTTTGTAGATGGTGATAGAGAAATAGAAAAAGCTGCGGGGTTGTCGCTTATTGATGTCTTAAAATGCTTTGGTCCTGAAGAATATAGAGCCGGTGAAATGAGGGTGATGAAAAGGTTACTAAAAGGTTCCCCTTGTGTGTTAGCTTCCGGAGGAGGCTCTTTTGTGGCTCAAACGACAAGAGATTTAGCAAGAGAAAATGCTCTGACAATATGGCTTAAGGCAGATATTGAAACTTTATACAGCAGAACAGCAGGAAGAAAACATCGCCCATTTTTAATGGGGGGAGATTTCTTGTTGAAAGAAAAGTTAGAAAGCTACATTCAAGAAGAATACCCTTATTATAGTCAGGCTGATATAGTGGTTGAAACAAAAAATGAGCGTGTAGAACATACGGTATCAAGAGTGGTAAAAGCAATTAACGAATTTTATTTAAGAGGTAGCCAGCATGAGGAAAAATAACCGTGGTGATAAAACTTTAAGAGAAATCGATATCAAAACAGATGTTAACATGTATGCGGAAGGCTCATGTTTGATTACTTGCGGAAACACAAAAGTATTATGCACAGCAAGCGTCGATGATAAATTACCTGCTTGGTTGAAAGGCTCTGATAAAGGATGGGTTACAGCCGAATATTCGTTGTTGCCACGTTCAACCCAAACCAGAGTTTCAAGAGAAACAAAAGGTGTATCAGGCAGAACACATGAGATACAAAGGTTGATAGGCAGATCTTTAAGAGCTGTAACCGATTTATATGCTCTAAAAGATTATGTGGTAATGATAGACTGCGATGTGTTGCAAGCTGACGGAGGAACCAGAACAGCATCTATAACAGGTAGTTTTGTCGCTCTTTATATGGCTATGGAAAAGCTTAAAAAAGACGGAAAAATCAAAAAGAATCCGATTAAAGAGTTTGTGGCCGCCGTTTCTTGTGGCTTAAAAGATGGTGAAGTCTTGTTAGATTTAGACTATGATGAAGACAGTTCTGCATGTGCGGATACAAACTTTGTTATTACAGAAAGCGGCAGGATTGTTGAGATACAGGGAACTGCAGAAGAAGAGCCGTTTAGTCAAGACAAGTTTTTTGAACTTTTTGATACGGCAAAAGCCGGCATTCAAGAGCTTATAGTAAAACAAAAGCAAGCATTAGGGATGTAAAAAATGAAAGAGATTATTTTTGCTAGCCACAATAAAGGAAAAATTGCTGAAATAAAACAGATATTGGGCCCGTTTGGTATTAATGTTATATCGTCAGATGATGTCGATTTGCCTGATGTGGAAGAAACAGGGACAACTTTTGAAGAAAACGCAGCGTTAAAAGCTGTGACTATAGCAAAACTCAAAGGGGTTCCTTGCATTGCAGATGATTCTGGATTGTGTGTAAACGCATTAAACGGACGCCCTGGGGTTTATTCTGCCAGATATGCACCAAATCGTGATTTTGATAAAGCAATGGATAAGTTGTTGCATGAAATTAAAGAAGCAAATACATCTGACAGAACTGCATATTTTGCTTGTGTTTTGGCACTGGGATATCCTGATGGAACATACAAGTGTTTTGAAGGAAGAGTTGATGGTATGATATCTCAAGAAAAGCAAGGAGCTGGCGGGTTTGGATTTGATCCGGTTTTTGTTCCGTTAGGTTATGATAAAACTTTTGCTGAATTGGGCCATGAAGTAAAAAATAAGATATCTCATAGAGGTAGAGCATTAGAAAAGTTTACTCAATATTTGAAAACTCTTAAATAGGACACCAAATATGGGTGACATTTATAACATTCCGTATAGTTGCTCTTTTGTAGACACTCTTGCTCAAAAATTTTCAAAAGAATATGAAGATAATAGAGAAGCTTTAGCAGATGTTATATTTTTGTTGCCAAACAGAAGAACTTGTACTTCATTAAAAGAAGCGTTTGTTCGTTTTAATGGTCAAAGGCCAACAATGCTTCCCAAAATATTGCCTGTAGGAGATTTTGAGGAAGATGATATTTTTTTATTAAATGCTGATAATAAAGAATTAATAGATTCGTTGTTGCCGGCAATTGATGACTTTGAGCGTTTGTTTTTATTTACAAAATTAATTATTTCAAAGCCGGTTGATTACGGATTACCTGAAATGACTTATGCTCAGGCTTTGTCATTAGCAAAAGATTTAGCAAGGTTAATTGATGTTTCTTACTATGAAAATATTTCGTTTTCTGAGTTAAAAAACATTGTTCCGGAACAATTTTCGGAACATTGGCAACAAACTTTAGAGTTCTTAAAAATCATAACAGATCATTGGCCGGCAATTTTAAAATCAAGAAATATGATCGATTCTATTAATCGGAAAAATTTAATAATTAAGGCTAAGACAGAATTTTGGAAAGAAAAAAATACGGCTCAAAAAATAGTAATTGCCGGTGTTAGCGTTGGTTATAAAACTATTTTAGATTTAATAAAAACGGTATCTGAAATTGAAAATGGTGAAATATATTTTTACGGAATAGATAAATTATTATCTGATACAGATTGGGAACTGATAGAACCAACTCACCCTCAATATGAGCATAAACAATTGCTTACATATTTAAATATGAACAGGTTTGATATTCCGGATTATATTAAACCGATATATGAAGAACGTGAAAAGTTTGTTTCCGAAGTAATGTTGCCGGCATTGGCTACCACAAATTGGCGTAATTTAAAACTTGGTTCATATGTATCAAATGCGTTAAAAGGTCTTGAGTTTATTGATTGCTCTGATGACAGGCAGGAGGCGTTAACTATAGCACTTATATTAAGGGAAGCCTTAAATGAGCCTGAGAAAACGGCAGCACTGGTTACAACCGATAGAAATTTGGCACGTCGAGTTGCTTCAGAATTAGGTCGGTGGAATATAAAAATTGACGATTCTGCAGGTAAACCTTTGCATCTTACGCCTATAGGAATTTTTTTAAGACATATACCCTATGTTGTAGAAGAAGAGTTTTCAGATTCTGCTATGTTAACTCTTGCTAAAAATCCGTTTTTAAAACTTTCAAGAGAACCTTTATCTCTTATTAAAGAAGTAAGAAATTGGGAATATCAAAGCAGAAAACCAGAGTTTCCTGATGTCAAAAAACAAGAATCAGCAGAATTAAAACAGTGGATTATTCAATTAAAAGAGGCTTTAAGGCCTTTATATGATTTATATACAAAACCGAAAGTTTCTTTTTTAACATTGCTAAAGACACACTTGGAAGTTGCTCAAAATTTATGTGCAGATAATGTAACAAGCGGTGAGAAACATTTATGGAAATCGGATGAGGGAAAAAGTGCAGCAGACTTATTTAGCGCAATTTTACAACAGGCTGATATAATTCAAGATATTGATCCTAAACAATATTTGTCAGTTATAACATCTTTAATGTCTTCCAAGAATGTAAGATACAGTTACGGTACACACCCCAGATTAAAAATTTTAGGACCTATAGAAGCAAGATTTAATCAGTTTGATACAATAGTAATAGGAGCTGTAAATGAAGGCTTTTGGCCTGAGATACCTTCGACAGATCCTTGGCTCTCAAGACCTATGAAAAGCACAATTAATATGTCGATGCCGGAAACAAATATAGGGGTTTTAAGTTCTGATTTTTGCCAACTTTTATGTGCAAAATCGGTTTATGTGACACGTTCCGAGCGTTCAAACTCTGCTCCGACAAATAAATCAAGATGGTTGTTGCGAATTGAAACAGTTTTGAAAGCTTGTCAAATAGATCCAAATAAGCTTAAAAATTTCAGATACATTGGTTTGGCTAAAATTTTAGATACTCCGTCTAAAATAGATAAAATTGTACCTCCTGCTCCTAAACCGCCTGTTTATGCTCGACCAAGAAAATTATCGGCAAGTGCTATAGAAACGTTAATGAGGGACCCATATGAAATTTATGCAAAATGCATATTGAATTTATATCCCTTAAATGAGCTTGAAGAAAAACTCGATGCTAGCGACTATGGAAATATTATTCATAAAATTTTAGAGAAATTTAATAATAAGTATCCGCAAAAATTACCGGATAAAGCGTTAGATGAACTTAAAAAAATAGGGGTTGATGAGTTTGGAAAAAATAATGTTTCATCAGAAACAAGAGCGTTTTGGTGGCCGTTGTTTGAGCAAATGGCAGAATGGATAGTTAACACAGAAAGAAAATATAGAGATCAAACAACGAAAGTTTACTCTGAAGTTAAAGGTGAAATAGAATATCAAGCGCCCGCCGGAGCTTTTAAAATTACGGCAAGAGCGGACAGGGTAGATATTACTCAAGAGGGAAAAATAAACATTATAGACTATAAAACAGGCTCCATACGTAGCAAAAAAGAAGTGTATGCAGGATATGCTCCACAATTGCCGATTGAAGGTCTTATAGCTTCTCAAGGTGGTTTTTACAAAGAAGAAAATGGTAAAAAACAATACATTGATGCTACAGAAGTAAATGAGCTTATCTATTGGAAGCTTGGTGATAAAGATGTTCATTATGTTATCAATGAAAATGAAGTAGATTTATTGGAAAAAACACATTCTCAACTTCATAAGCTAATTTCTATATTCGATTTTGAGACAACACCATATTTAGCAAGACCAAATCCTAAGCATTTACCTAAATATTCAGATTATGAACATTTAGCCAGAGTGAAAGAGTGGTTAACAGAGGGGCAAGATGAATAATTCAATTAGCAAAAATAAAGATGCCTTAAGGATGTTGGCAGAAAAGCAACAAGGAGATGCTGCAAACCCTAAAGTTTCTGTTTGGGTAGAAGCCTCTGCAGGTACCGGAAAAACAAAGGTGCTTTCCGATAGAGTTTTGCGAATGCTTTTATCAGGAGTTGATGCCTCTAAGATATTATGCTTGACATATACCAAAGCAGCTGCCGTAGAAATGAATATGCGTATTTCTAAAAGATTAGGTGAATGGGCAATTATTACGGAAGAGAAATTAAAAGAGGAACTTTTTAAAATAATAGGCGAAGAGCAAAGTGATAATTATATTAACAATGCAAGAGTGTTATTTGCAAAAGTTCTTGATACTCCGGGTGGAATAAAAATTCAGACAATTCATAGCTTTTGTGAAGAAATATTAAAAAGATTTCCTTTAGAGGCAGATATTGCTCCATATTTTTCAGTTATGGATGATAGGATGTCAGTTGAGGCATTAACAACCACAAGCAAAAAGCTTATATTAAAAGCTCAAGATGAACCTGACAGCCAAATAGGAAAATATATCAGTTGGTTAACGGCGAATATTAAAGAGCTGAAGTTTTCGCAAATTATGGAAAAAATAGCATCTAACAGAAATAAGCTATTACAGATACTATCACAATATTCTAGTTTTGAATTATTTGTAGATGCATTGTGTGAAAAGCTTGGTGTAAACAAACATGATACACCTGAACAGGTTTTTATAAATTTTGAATCAAAACTTAATAAAGATATAATTAAAAAAATTGCAAACACATTATCAAACGGAAGTAAAAAAGATATAGATCGTTCAGTGTTGTTGTATGAATGCTTAGAGAAATTTGATTATCAAAAATATAAAGCTGTTTTTTTAACAAAAGAGAATAAAATTTGCTCTACGTTGGCTTATAAGTCAGCCGTAAATATGTGGCCTGAAATTATAGAAGAGATGAGCAAACTAGCTCAAGATGTATTAAACTTGGAAGAATATTTTATTAAACTTGTGTTGGCTCAATCTACACAGGCAATAATGGGCATTGCTGAAGGCTTAAATTTAGGCTACTCAGAATATAAACGTAATAATGCAATGCTTGACTTTGAAGATTTAATAGTCATTACTCGCAAGCTCTTAAATAAGGAAAATGTATCAAAATGGGTGTTATATAAACTTGATGGCGGTATAGATCATATTTTAATTGATGAAGCTCAAGATACATCTCCTAACCAATGGGCTATAGTAAAATCAATAACTGATGAATTTTTTGCTGGTCTCGGACAACGTAACAATGTTAGAACAGTGTTCGCAGTTGGCGACAGAAAACAATCTATCTATAGTTTCCAAGGAGCAGATCCTGATGAATTTGATAGAATGTTTTATCATTTTCAATCAAAAGACAGTAATTTTAAGAAAATAAAATTAGATGTCTCATTTAGGTCTACAAAAGCCGTTCTTGAAAGCGTAAATTCGCTGTTTGCATTAGATGAGGCAAAATCCGGAGTGGTTATCAATGAAGAAAAAGTATCTCATTTGCCTTACAGAATAGGAGAGGGCGGAGTTGTTCAAATTTTACCGATGATTGTAGCAGATAATGACGCTGAAGATGTGTGGTATCCGCCTGTAGAAAGAAAAACCAAAACATCTGCAAGCATGAAGTTGTCTTCATTGATTGCTAACAAAATTAAAAGCATGGTAGATAAAAAAGAAATATTAGAATCTCAAAACCGTCCGGTTTGTTATAAAGATTTTATGGTGTTGGTACAAAGAAGAAATAACTTTATTGAAGATTTTGTAAGAGAATGTAAAAACATTGGTGTAAATATTTCCGGTATAGATAAGTTAAAATTATTGGAACAACTTGCTGTACAAGATTTATTGTCGTTAGCTAATTTCTTGTTATTGCCTCAAGATGATTTGAGCTTAGCAGAGGTGTTAAAATCTCCGTTATTTGGGCTGACAGATGATGATTTATTTGAGCTGTGCTATAATAGAAAAAACGATTCGCTATGGCACAGATTAAAACAAAACAGCAAGTATGAAACAATAAATCAAGAGCTCAGTGAGATTTTGAAAAAGTCTGACTATTTAAGACCATATGAATTATTTAACTATATTTTAATATCACTAAACGGACGTAAAAGGTTTGTAGAAAGACTTGGAACAGAAGCTGAAGATACTTTAGATGAATTTATTAATTTGACCTTAAATTTTGAAAACAATCATATTCCTGATTTGCAAACTTTTGTAAGTTGGGTTAAATCAGGCGATGTTGAAATAAAAAGAGAACTAGAGCAAGCACAAGAAAATGCTGTCAGGGTTATGACGGTTCATGGTTCAAAAGGTTTACAATCTCCGATAGTTATTGTTCCGGATACGACAAGAATACCTAACATAAAAAGAGGTGAAGATATTTTATATTCTGAGGATTCGGATATGATATATTTTCCTTTATCAGCAGATTCTTACGATTCTATTTGTGAAGAGATTCATTCCGACAGAGTAAAGAAAGCATACGATGAATATAGAAGATTGCTTTATGTGGCATTAACCAGAGCTGAAGACAGATTATATATTGCCGGCTATAAAAACAAAGGCGATGCAGATGAAAAATCATGGTATCACTTATGTAAACAAACGTTAGAACTTATCGGTATACAATCGGAAGACAAAAGCATTTCATATTCAAGTAAGCAAGAAATAGAGTGTTCATCAAGCAACAAAGAAAGTCAAATTAATAATGTGATAAATGCTGAGAGTTGGTTATATGAAAATGCGGTGGAAGAAGCTCCGCTAGCTAGACCATATAGCCCATCAAAATCGGAACAAGACGATGAGTTGATAGTGTGTTCTCCGCTTAAAGATAATAGTTTTTATTATAAAAGAGGTTTGCTTATACACTCATTGCTACAATATATACCGGTAAGCTGTAATTTTGAAGATAAGCTAAAGGCTATAGATGTTTATTTGCAACAATATGGTTCAGGTTTAAGTCAAAATATGCTTAACCAAATTAAAGAAGAGATAAGTTACTTGATATCACATCCTGATTTTAAGGAAATATTTGGAACACAATCAAGAGCAGAGGTTCCTATTATAGGTGAGGTAGATGGTCATATAGTTTCTGCGCAGGTTGATAGACTTGTTATAACAGAAAACAAGGTTATAATTGTGGATTTTAAAACAAACAGACCTGCAGCAGTTGATATAGAATCTGTTCCTAAAGCATATTTAAAACAATTGGCATCTTATAGGAAACTATTAGAAAAAATATATCCAGATAAAGAAATTGAAACATATATTTTATGGACCAATACAGCACACCTAATGAAAATTGTTTAATTTAAATGTTAGGTAAATATAAAATTATCTTTAATATTGTAATAAAGTAATTATATTAAAAGTAATGTTAATTTGTAGAAAGGTAAAATAATGATTTCAATTAATGATAGTCAATTTGAAGCAGAAGTTTTAAATTCAAAAGGCTTGGTTTTGGTAGATTTTTGGGCAGAGTGGTGTGGCCCATGTCGTCAATTAGGACCTGTTTTGGAAGAAGTTGGTAAAGAATTGGGCGATATTGTAAAGATTTGTAAAATGAATGTTGATGAAGCTCCTGATACAGCAACTCAATATGCGATTCGTTCTATTCCGACAATGTTTTTGTTTAAAGATGGTCAACAAATTGATGTTAAAGTAGGATTTAATTCTCAAGCTACAATTTCAGAATGGATTAATTCACATAAATAAGGTAACAGAATTATTAAAAACCGGCTATGAGCCGGTTTTTTTGTTGAAAACAAAAATAAAATAAAGTACAATACCCCTAATTTCAAATATATTAAGGAATTGCAATGACTAAGATAAATGATATATATTTTTCTGATATTTATATTACACCTGAAAAAGTTGCTTATATCCCGGATGATTTAACCGAAAACGGATTACAGATGTTTATTCCGTCTGATTTCGAAGATTTTTATCAATTGGTTGAATCTTCATATGATGGAAACTCAAGTTATTCAATTTCTTATGAAGGCGTATTGTTCCGTGTTGAAAGAACTATGACAATTACCGGTATTCAATATTGTATTCGAAAAATGCCTCAAGCAGTACCTGATTTTGCCAATTTAGGCTATCGTAAGGAAATTATAAACTATATGTCTTCTTTAAGCAGATCTTCCGGTCTTATATTGTGGTCTGGTTCTACCGGTTCAGGTAAAACCACAGCTATATCGTCTTTGTTAAAAGAGTTTTTAATGAAAGAAGGCGGTTTTGCATATACAATTGAAGATCCGTCAGAAATGCCGCTCGATGGCGAATATACAGCATTAAATGGTTCTTTCGGACTATGTAAACAAACCCAACCGATTAATAATAACTGGGGTGATTGTTTAAAATCAGCGCTTCGTTCAAAACCAAGATATATCTTAGTAGGAGAGATCAGATCTCCTGATGCGGCAAGTGAGTGTTTGCGTGCTGCAACATCAGGTCACTTGGTTTTATCAACAATTCACGCTAATAATATTACTGATGCAATAAACTCAATCGTAAAATATGCTTCATCTTCCGATATGAGTGAGGATTTGGCATATGACTTGCTTTCTCGTGGTATGTTAACAGTTTTGCACCAAAGCTTAAAAGGTGTAGGTCAAAAGATGCCCTCATTGAGATTTGTTTTTGCAAATCCGGATACAACCAAAGGTTGCCAAGTGCGTAGCATAATAAAGAGTGGAAAAATAAATCTTGCAACAGCAATTGAAACACAAATGACCCGCATGATGCAAGGTCGTCCGTTATTTGAAATCTAAAATATTGAGATTTTAATATTTTTTATCTAAAGTATCATCCAGTCTTTCTTCTTTGATTCCGAAAGGATCTTGGTGTATGATAATTTGTGCGTTATTAAACTCTTGTTTTATCTTATTTTCTACATTTTCTGTTAAATTATGAACAGAAAATAAGCTTAAATTACCATCAAACTCTAAGTGTATCTCAAACAAATATGTTCCACCTAAATCTCTGCTTCTTAGGTCATGACAGCCTTTGATTCCTTCACTTGAATTAACAATATCTATAACTTTATTTCTAATTTCATCACTAAGTTCTTTATCTGTTAAAGATCCAATGGCTTCTGCAGCAATGTTATATGCATTATATATCAAATAAACTGAAATAAGTGCGGCAGTTAAAATATCAAACCAAGAGATATCAAATGCTTTGACAACCAATAAGGATAATATAATAGAAGCATTGGTTAATACATCAACGGTATAATGTGCACTATCAGCACTAACAGCAATCGAACCAGTCAATTTAGAAACATATTGTTGGAACGAAATTAATGCTATTGTAGCAACAAGGCTTACAACCATAATTACAATGCCAAAAGTTGTTTGATGAATTTCTAAAGGGTTAAAAAGTCGGTTAAAGCCGTCATATAAAACAAACAAACCGGAGCCGGCGACAAAAGCTGCTTGCACAAGAGCACTTAAAGATTCTGCTCTACCATATCCGTAGCGATGAGTGCTATTTGCCGGTTTTGTAGAAAATTTGACTGCAATATATGAAACAGATGAAGCAAAAACATCAGATAAGCTATCAATCAATGAAGATAAAATAGCTAATGAGCCGGTATAAATTGAAGCAAATGTTTTAATAACACATAATATGCAAGCTAAACTGATACTTGTTGTTACGGCAATCTTTTTAAATCTGTTAATTTGCTCATTGCTTAATTTTTGTTGCATATTGAATTAACTCCCAATTTTGAGGTGGAATCTTAAATGAGGCACCTTTAACATAGTTTGCAAAAAATTGCAAGTGATGTATGTTCAGTGGCTCAATAAAATCGTATTGCAACCAAATATCTTCATTTTGTTTATAAAAATTAAGAGTAACTTCATTATAGTTTTCAATTTGTAAATTTAAGGAATGTATTTTTTCGGCATTATCCAATGAAAATGTTATGTCTTTAAAAGTTGTGTTTAACATAACTTTCATTAAATTTGCGATATTATCAGCATCTGTATCATTATTAACTGATATTAGTCGGCCAAATCGTAAATCCCAAATTTTACTATAAGTCCACTCAGTATAGTCTGTTGATAAATCTATAAAATCAACTTCAACAAGCCATACTTGAAACTGTCCGTCAAATTTCATATATGCAGCTTTTGCACCTCTGCCTAAAGATATATCATATTTGCCGGTTTCAAAGGATTGAACGGTGTTATTATTTTTATCTAATAGCTCGATGCGAGTATTTTTAGAACCTTCGGTTTCAATAGGCTGTAAGTCAAAGCGTTTTAGATTTTCTGCTTTGTCAGATTTTTTTTCATAAAATCTGGCTTCGATTAAAGAGCTTAAAAAACTGCGTATGCGTTCTTGAAAAACAGGTAACTTACTTCCCTTCAATGTCCATAGACCATCTTCTTTAGTAAAGACCAATTCGTTATCATGGGTTTTGATTTTAATTTTCTCAACATAATTTATTTTATTTTTTAGGTTTTCAAACACAGGTTTTCCTTCATATTTTTGTATATCAGATTGGTTGCTGATGTGCACAGAAATTAAACCTGCAGCCAATATAAACAGAGAAAAAGTTAAAAGCTTGATGATTTGTTTATTAAACATCCATTTACAATTAGATTTTTTGATTTTTCTTCTTTTGATATAGCTGTTGATAAATAATATTAAGCTCAAAATTATTGGCAGCGTGAAAATATTGATAAATTTCACTTTAAAGGCAATCAGTTCAATATCTTTATTTGCTTGTAATTTGATATCGCTTAACTCTTTACGCAAATCATGGAGATTTTTTCTGATAGAACTTATGATAGCTAATTCATCAGCTGTAAAATTATTTCGTTCTTCAAAATCTTTCTTGCCCCAAATTTCTTGCAATTGCTCTTTTACTTTATCAATTTGTTTGAATATTTCTTCTTCTTTTAATTTGTATTTAAAAATATTCATTTTTCTTAATGATTCTATATTTTTAAATTCTCTATTTGAAGCACGTTTTCCACGTAAGTCCATTAAATTGTTTTTGTTAGTAAGATAGTCTAAGCTGTTTAAGATAAAGTCAGCATTGTCAAATAACGGAATCATTAATGTTTTATCTAATAATTTTTGAGGTTTGGCCCAGAAATCATTATGTATAAGATCTGTATCAGCGATGGCAACCATATTAAACTGATTATCAGGATTTTTACCATGAATTGCAGCAGCCATTATCTTAGGATTATTGTCGGCTTCAAAATATGTTAAAACTTCTCTAGGGTTAAGACCTTTGTATACCATTTGGTTAGACATAAGAGAAGAAACCTTACTTGCTTGTAACAATGGAATAAAGTCTATATTAGCGTTTTCTAAAGGCAAAATTAAAGAAGCTGACGATAATAAAACGCTGTTAAGATTTTTTGTAATAGGATGCTGAGGATTAAAGTTGTCTTTTTTCAGTTTAAACTGAAGAATATCTTGTGTATATGCAGGATTGTTTTTGTAATTAGTTGTAGCATCAACTGTAATTGAGTTATCTAAATCTGCTATGATATATTCATCATAAAAATTTATTCCCCAAAATGAAGCTAATTCTCCTAAATCTGACGGAACAAAAGGATAGTTAACCGAAGAGTACAATCTTGTAGCTTCGGCGGCACTATCTAAAAGCAATAAAATATTACCATAATTTCTTGAATATTCTTTAATGGCATTTAGCATTTCTTCATCTAGAGGTTGCGGATGCACTATCATTAACACATCGGGTCTTTTTTCTAAATCTTGAGGAGATTGAACGTATATAATGTTATAAAAATCTTTTATCTTATTGGTAATTTCCCAAGGCTGTAAAATCATATTAGAATTTCCACCCTTTCCATTTATAGGTAGAGATGATAAAATAGCTACAGTTTTCTTAGAATTTGATAATTGATATATTTTTTCGGTTAAATCTTGTTCTAAAGATGCAACTCTTGTAGGCGTTAAAAATTCAATAACATTTTTATTTTGTAAAGTGTCGGTTAGAGTTAAACCGAATAAAGCATTTTGATTTATATCTATTAATGGAATAGGTTGAAGCCCATCAGCGATTGCTCTGTCTTCAATGTTATCGAGGTTTTGCGGATTGTAAATTTTAAAATCAAATCTTCCGTTAGATTGATTTTTATATTGAGATAACAGTTTTCTTACGCGATCAAACATTTGTCGCATAGCCGGATTTCTTTTTTGTAAAATTTCAGAAAAATATAGCTTTGCAGTTACAGGTTCAGGCAAATTTTGCAAAATATAAACAGTGTTTTTGTTTAAGGTATGAAGCTTGTCTTTGCTAAAATCAATTTGTGTACCTCTGGTTAAATTGTTTGCAAGTAAATTAAAACCTACAAAGCAAATCAGTAATAAAAACCATGCAAAAATATAAAAAGTTTTATTGGTTGATTTTAACCAAGAAGCAGTTCCGGAAGTTCTGAAGCTTACAATTAATGTGGTTGTAAAATTAAAAAGAACAATGATGGATGTGAAAAACAAAACATCTCTTAATTCTAAAAGTCCTGATATAATGTTGGAAAAATGGGTTATAAAGCTAAAAGAGGCAATTGTATCAATAATATAATCCGGCATGAATAATCTAAAGAATGATAAAACAAATTCTATTCCACTCCAAAAAAATATTAAATTGGCAATTACGGATAACACTAGTGCAATAACTTGGTTTTTAGTTAATGCTGACATGGTTTGAGATATGGCAAGCATACATCCGGCTAAAGCCAAGCTTCCTAAATAGCTTATGATAATTATGCCGTTATCCGGACTTCCTAACAAGTTTACGGTTATAACAAAAGGAAATGTTAACAATAATGATAGTGCGCAGAAAATCCAAGATGCAAAAAACTTGCCCCAAACAAGTGTTACAAGGGATACCGGCATAGTCATAATTTGAACAATAGTTTTATTCTTAAATTCTTCAGCCCATAAACGCATTGAAATGCCGGGTATAAACAGTAAGAAAAGCCATGGTTGATATAAAAACATTACATTAAGAGAAGCTTGACCACGTTCAAAAAAGGCTCCAAAATAAAATGTGCAAGCTGCATTTAACATTAAAAATGAAACTAAGTAAACATATGCTAAAGGAGATATAAAATATCTTAAAAGCTCATTTTTGATAACGATGAAGAGTTTGTTCACTTTCTTACTCCTTATTATCCATAGTGGTTAACTTTGCGAAAGCATTTTCTAAAGTTTTTGTTTTGGTTTGCTTTAATATGTCTTGAAATGTTCCGTCAGCCATAATTTTGCCCTTGTTTATTAAAACAATACGATTACAAATGGTTTCGGCTTCATCTAACAAATGTGTTGAAATAATGATTGTTTTATCTTTACCCATCTTGCTTATAAGTTCACGCATGTGACTTTTTTGGTTTGGGTCTAAACCATCGGTAGGTTCGTCAAGTAATAATATATCAGGATTACTTAGTACACTTTGTGCAAAACCTACACGTCTTAAATATCCTTTTGAAAGAGTTTCTATTTTTTGATTTAGTACATTTTCAATTTTAGCTAAATTAACGGCTTTATTTATTTCATCTTTTCCTACATTTCTTAAGCTTGCCATATATTTTAAGAACATTTTTACAGTCATATCAGGATATAATGGTGATCCTTCCGGCAAAAAACCGATTTTTTCTTTTGCCGCTTCAGCCATATCTGCAATATTTAAGCCATCAACAAAAATTTGTCCTGATGTTGGTGCCAAAAATCCAGTAATCATATTCATTAAAGTTGATTTACCTGCACCATTTGGACCCAATAAAGCAATAATTTCCCCTTTTTTTGCTATAAAATTAAAATTTTCAACAGCGCTAATATTATCGTATGTTTTGTTGATGTTAACAAGCTTAATGCTTTCTGTCATAGCTTTACTCCTTTTTATAAATTTCGCCACCGGTCATAGCAGAGGCAATACCTGTTGTGGTAGGAAACGTGATTGGTAAAGAATATATTCTGCGAGCAGCTAAAAAAGCAATTGCGCTAGCATCATTAATTTCAACATCAAGTTCATTTTCAGGTAAGGTGGCAATATTCATGCTTTTTAATTTGTTTCTTAAAAACCTTAAAAGAGTAGGGTTTTTTGTTCCGCCACCACAAATTACGGTTTGTGCAGGCACTTCTGGAAGGTAAAATGCCAAAGAATAAGCAATTGCTTCAGCGACAAAATCGGTTACGGTAGCGGCCCCATCTTCAAGCGATAAACCTTCTAAATGTTCTGTTTTATTATTAAATTCGTTTCTATCGAGAGTTTTTGGTGGATATTTAGCAAAAAAATCATGTTTTAGCATAGTGTTTACAATTTTATGATCAACATTGCCCATTGCTGCTGATTTTCCGTTATAATCCATTAAAACACCGCCGTGTTTTAACATCCAATCATCAATAAGAGCATTACCTGGGCCGCAATCAAAAGAAATCATTTCACCGAAATGGCCAATCCATGTTATATTTGTTGTTCCGCCGATGTTTATAAAGGCAATCGGCTTACCAAGGTTTTGCGCAAGAGAGTTGTAATATGTTGTTGCAATAGGATATCCTAACCCTCCGTTTAGAATATCGGCATTGTGAAAGTGAGTAACTACGTCAATCCCAGTATTTGTAGCAATGATTCTCCCTTTTCCTAACTGATATGTATAATGATTATCCGGTTCGTTACATATAGTAGGACCTTCTAAGCCGATAGCGTTTATTTCAACCCCTGTTTCTGATTTTATTTCAGAAATAATATTACATAAGAATTCCGTAAAATCATATTCTACTGTGTCTATTAATATTTTTTCTTGTTCTATAGTGCTTTTTTTTCCTAAAATTGCACGAATTTTGAAACGTAAATGCTCATCAAAAACATAACGCCTTGTAAATGTTGTTTCATATATATCGACGCCATCAGTAGAGATTAATGCTGCCTTGATGCCATCAAGTGAAGTTCCGCTCATTAACCCCAGTATGTTAAGTGGTTTTATAGTCATTGTTAAAAAAAATCACCTCTGTTCTTGCAATGTTACAAATATATGCTAATATGCGTTAAAATTTAGTATAGAGGAAAAAATAATATGAGCAAATTTAAGTCTGAATTTTTTAACATAATGGTTGAACGTGGTTTTTATAATCAATGCACAAATGAAGTCGGTTTTGATGAATATGTGGCAGATTGTGAGGCAAAAGGTATACCTGCGGTAGGATATTATGGTTCAGACCCTACTGGTGACAGTTTGCACGTTGGGCATATCGTTCCTATTATGATGCTTAAGCATTTTCAAAACTTAGGACACAAGCCAATTATGTTGGTTGGTGGTGCAACGGCTCGTATCGGAGATCCGTCAGGCAAGGATAAACTTCGCCCGTTTTTATCTGAAGAGGCAATTAAACACAATATTGAAGGGTTAAAAACCTCATATAAGAAGTTTTTAAGGTTTGATGACAGTGCAAATGGTGCAATCTTGGTCGATAACTGGGATTGGTTCAAGGATATAAACTATCTTGAATTTTTGCGTGATGTTGGCACTTGCTATTCTGTTAACCGTATGTTGACAATGGATAGTGTTAAAAGCCGTTTAGAGCGTGAGCAACCTATGTCATTCTTAGAGTTCAATTATCAGCTTTTACAAGGATATGATTTTTGTGTGTTATACCAAAAATATGGCTGCCGTTCTCAAATTGCTGGTGCTGACCAATGGGGAAATATTACTTCAGGAACAGAACTGGGTCGTCGCCGCTATAATGTAGAGCTATTTGGATTTACTAGCCCTATTATTACAGATTCAAATGGTAAAAAAATGGGTAAGTCTGAAGGAAACGCTGTTTGGATTAATGATGATAAACTTTCTTCATATGACTATTATCAATATTTTAGAAACATCGGCGATGCTGAAGTTGGTAAGTGCTTACGAATTTATACAACATTACCGATGGATGAAGTAAGAAGACTTGAAGCTTTGCAAGACAAAGAAATTAATGAAGCTAAAAAGATTTTAGCTTTTGAAGCTACTAAATTATGTAGAGGTGAAAACGAAGCTAAAGCAGCTCTCGAAACCGCTACAAAAACTTTTGAAGAAGGTTTAACGGGTGCAGATTTGCCGGTTATAAAGGCTGATTTAAATGCAGGTTTAAGCGTTTTAGATGCTTTCTTACAAATAGGTTTTGTTGCATCAAAAGGAGAAGCTCGTCGTTTAATTAAACAATCAGGACTTAAAGTAAATGATAAAGTTGTTGCAGATGAAAATTATCAAATAACAACAAACGATATAATTGATGGACAGGTGAAACTTTCACAAGGTAAGAAAAAACACGGCCTAATCAAATTATAGTTTATAAAAAAGGATAGAAATAAACTTTCTATCCTTTTTTATTTCAGAATTTAAATATATTATTTATTCAAAAACCCAGCTGATGTTGTTTTTGCTTGCGCATACTTCATTAGCTTTGTTTACAGAAATAGGTAAAGAATTGGTGCTTCCCCATTCAAATTCAATGGTTTCAGAAGCATTGTTGATAATAACTTTTTGTAAGCTTAAAGTATCTTCATTGCCAATCTGCAACATAGCAATATCTTGGCATGCTTTTTTATTTAAGTTATTAAGAGTTATCATAAAAGTTCGTTGAGAAGGCATTACAACATCGCCTTTTCCATTTTGCCCGATAATATATTCTTTGCCGATTGAGCTCATAATTTTATTGTTACGGAGCAATTGATTAGGTATTATATTGTCTGTAATAAGCTTTTGATTGTTTAAACCTCTGTAATCTGGTTTTTGCATATAATTGTTGCGAATATTACCTGATAGTTCAAGCAACTCTTGTTCTACAGCACTATAAGTTCTCGTAGGAGAACTGCTAAATAGAAAAGCAAGCGCCGCTACCAGTAATAAACCGATAGCAACGCAAGCTAATATTTGTGTGTTTTTTAACATAGTTAGGAGTTTTTCCATACTTGTTAGCCTCCCATGGAGTCTGTAATTTGCTCTTGCATTTCAAACACGCCGAATACGGCCCAGGCAATAACACCTGATACGGCTAACAATGCCAACATGTTCAAAACGGAAGCTTTTTGTTCAATCATATAAACAGATTCTTCTAACCAGTCATTTGCAAGTTTTTCTAACGCTTCTTCAAAGTTATCCAATTCAGAATAAATTTTTAAGTCTGAAATGATTTCTTTATCAGGAAAGTTTAATCCGGTTTTCATTAATGATTGACCTAAGTTATCACCGTTTTTTATGTAAACCATGGTCTTATCAATTCGTTCCTTCAGATAAGCATTAGAGTCTCGTCTTAAAGATTGAAGAGCTACGGATACTGGAACGCCACCTTTTACTAAAGCTGATAAAGCAAGCAACCATGTAATTCCCATAAACACTTTATATAATGACCAAGGTGGTGCGTTATCAATTATTGCTCTGATAGGTCCGGTCCAAATACTAATCGTTAAATAAATAACAAGCATTAAAGATGGAAACGCCGTAAACGCTATTAGCCAGTTGTCCTTAATCCAATAAGAAATGTCCACAACAGATTTTGCTGTTCCGACCCATCTTGTTCCTGGGGCAGCATCAATCATCGGTGGCACCATGTATGCACCAATTGCGTACACAATTACAATTGCCATCATAAACAAAAATGATGGATATGTAACCGCACTACGAATAGGCCTAATCATTTTTGTGGTACCTTCAGTAACTTTTACAAGGTTTAGGAGAGCACTTTCTAAGTCTGACACGTCACCAACAGATAACATTAGTCGTTCACGGTTAGGAGCCCAACCTTTTAGCGCATCTGAAAAAGGTACACCGTTTTGTAAGGCTCTTCCCCAGCTGGCTAAAGCAATAGCCATAGGTTCACTAGGGTTCTTACCACCGTTGGTAATACCATCGTGTAACATATCTAATGCGTCCATCAATGAGAAGCGGTTTCTCATTAAGGAAGCCAACTTACGAAAGATTTTTAATCTGGTTTCGTTTGAAAAGTTACAAATCATCTTGGCATAATATACCTCGATTGAGTTTAACGATTTCATAGCCTTGTTAAATTGTGATTTTTTCTCTTTAGCCATAAAAAATACTCCTAGTAAACAGGACGTTGATCAAGCAAACCGCACCAACGTTCAACTTCATCTAAGTCAATATTACCTTTTAACATACGTTCAATAGCACCATCTTTCATCGGACGACCGTCTAATTCACTGGTCCAATAGTCAATGGCACGTTTTGTGTCACCACCAATCATCAATTGCAAGAACATAGCATCTGGCAATATAATTTCAGGAACTGACATACGTCCGCTAAAACCTTTATATCCGCAGAATTTGCATCCTTCACCGCGTACGAAGGTGTTTTCAATACCAAACTCACCTAATGCTGTTTTTAATCTTTCATAAGAAGGATCGCCATATCTTTCTTTAATTGATCTACGGCAATGAGGACAAAGCTTTCTGAATAAACGTTGTGAAATCAATCCTTTCATTAACTCAGGGTCACCAAGCATGTAAGGTTGAACACCCATATCTCTAAAACGAGTTATAATTGCAGGGGCAGAGTTCGCGTGCAAAGTAGACCACATTCCGTGACCTGATAAGGCACCCTTGAAGCACAATTCAGCCGCAGATAAAGAACGGATCTCACCAACCATCATTACGTCAGGGTCTGAACGCAAAGCGGCATTAAGAGCTTTTGTAAATTCTGCTTCTTTTTCTTCTTCTGTGTTTGCGTTGGTCACAGGCATTTGTCTTGCACCAGGAATAGGGTATTCTGGAGGGTCTTCCACCGTGATTAAATTAATTTCATAGTTCTTTTCTTGTAATAATTTAATCATGTTTCTTTGTAACGTGGTTGATTTACCGGAACCGGTAGGTCCTGCAACAATGCTTAATCCGACAGGTACAGCTCTTAAACGATAAAACAAATTTTCTTCACGCTCACCAAGTCCGAGAGCTCTTAAGTCTGAACTTCCGTCCGGATTGTCATCTGCGTACAATAAACGCATAACTAAATATTGAGAGCCGAATGCGATAGGGTTAAACTGTAAACGAATAGCTAATACGTTATGAGGTAGCATTAATTTACCATTAGAACCACGTAAAGGTGTCTTACCAAGTTTTTGAGCACCTTGGAATTCGTTTTGTGCATAGTTAGAGTCTGAAATGTCGGCAGATGCAAATGCAGCACGCACAAATGCTTCACCCCATTCTTTATTATATTCCATTTGTCTTTGCATCATACCATTAACACGGAACATAATAACGGCAGAATCTGCAACAATAACGTGGATATCAGACACCTTCTGTGCTGATGCACGAGAAATAACGTTAATAAAGTCAATTTGCATTTGCATTTGATCGTTGTTTTCGGTGTCAACATCCATCACACCAGAACCACGTTCAGCAAAAGCATAGATTGCAGTAATTTCATTAAGACTTACATATTGTGGTGCCTTAATAGGTATCTTTCTTTTTTTAATGGTTTTTTCAAAGTTATAAACAGGACCATCAAAACGGTGGTCTTTAGATACCAAATAAGTTCCGTCTGAAAACAGTGCAACTAAACGTCGAGTTTCATCACCAATCATGATATCTGAATCAGGTAGTGTCAAAAGCTTATTGCCACCTGCAAATAACTCTTGGAGAATGTTCTTCTTTTTTGTTTGAACGACTTCTGTTTCTGCTAAATAAGAAGCTTTTTCTTTATTTTCTTCTTTATTAGCATTGTCGGATTTGCTATTTGCAGATCCGACAACATTGTTGTTCTCTTCTTGTTTATTATTTTCAGATTTATCAACCATTTTATAAAGCCGTAATACTATTTAACAAACATTCCAACTCCGAGAGAAGGAGGATTTTTATCTCCTAATTTTGAACTTCCGCCTTCATTACCGGATTTTTTCTTAGCACCGCTTAAAATTAAAGGTTTAGAACTTTCAATTTTTTCCGGTTCAATGAATCCATTTGTATATAAGTACTGTTTTGTACCTTGACCTTTAAATCTGATGTAAGAATAGGTTATTTCGTCAATGGTGTACCCTGATTGTAAAACTGTTCCTTTCTTAGCAACAAATGAATCACCATCTTTATTGATAAGTTTTGCCATTAAATCTTCACCTTTTCCGATAATATCCATAATAGCATATTCTTTTGTAATATCAATTTGTGGCTCTTCTTCTTCTGCTCCATCAAATGAAATTACGCCTTTGTTTTTATCATTAGCGTTAGGGCCAAACGGATTTTGTTGCATGCTTTGAGCAACAGCAGCATCAGCTTCAATACGTTTTTTAAGCTGTAAGTTTTGAGCTGTTAAGCTGGCAACGGTTCTATCGTGGTTACTTTTGGCACTATTTGCACTTTGCAAAATTTTGTTTGATAAAGTGTTAAGGTTTTCTAATTTTTTCTTGAAATTGTCAGCAATTTCATTTCTATTATCTTCAACTTCTTTTACTTTTTTCACCAATTCTGCATTTTCTTTAATCCAGTTTTGTTTGTCTTCAAGCATTTTGTTCATATATGCATTTAAGACTTTTCTTTGACGGATTTTTTCGAGCTCAATTTCTTTATCTTTAAGAATTTGTTGCTCTCTGATAATTTTTGCTTCTTGTTCTTTTTCCCATTCTAATTCTTTTTTCTTTTTAGCTTCTTGGGCAGCAATTTTTTCTTCTTCAGCTCTGGTGCGTTGAGCTTTGATTGCTTCGATTTCGCTACGAATTTTTTCTCTTCTTAACTCTAAAGTTAACAATGTTGTTTGTTTTTCAATATCAGACATTTGAGAAAACAAATCGTTATCTATTTTAGACAATACGCTATTTGCAAAAATTTCTTTAGATGCTTGAGGTTGTGTGGCTTCCGGTAGCGGATTAACAACTAACAAGTTCTTTTTAGCCTGAGGTTGCGCTTGACGTTGAGGTTGTTCTACCTTAACAGCAGGCCTTGCAGGGAGTGATACTGGTGCAACTGGTTGCACATTTGCTACAGGTGCATCAATTTCTTCTGGTAATGAATTTTCTAATCCTAAATCAAAATCTTCTTCAAATTGGATTAATGCTTCATCATTTTCTTGATCAACTGGTAAAATATCTTCATCTGCCTCAGGCATTGGAAGTTCATTAGCAGCATCTTCAACATTTTCATCTGCTTCAGGTATTGGAAGTTCATTAGTAGCACCTTCAACATCTTCTTCAATAGCTTTAGGTTCTGTTTCTTCCTTTAATTCTTTTGCAGGAGCAGGTGAAATTATTCCTTCATCAAAAGGAATCACTTCATCTGTTTCAGGCAAAGTATCAGGGATTTCAGCATTTATTTCTATGCCGAAATCATTAAAATCTTCAGCGGTATTATCCTGCGGCAATACAATGTTTTCTTCTTCTACCAAAGAAACAACACCCTGAGCTTCACATGTTCCGGTTGCGCCTAAAGTTATAAGCGAAATCAGAGCCAGCGTGATAACATTTTTATTTAATAAATTATAGTACATATATCGCTCCTTCATAATACCAGTTGCTATTGTTTATATCATATTTAATAGTTGTAATCTTAAGTCCTGAAAATTTCATTAACAAATCTAACCATTGTAAAGGATCATGATTTGAAGTGAATGAAAACTTAACAGATTTATATATGTTTCCTTGTGGTGATGTCCAAGATTCGTTAGCCATATTAATAGGCATTTGTATAGCTTGGAATAAATCGTTAATAGTGTTTACCAAATCAACCAAGTTTTTATCCGGTGGTGAGTTAAACTTTTTTACATCACTTATCGGCACAGAAACTATAACACTTGTTCCGTTAGGTGAAATAGATTTACTAGAGAATGTAACGCCTGAAGTTGATAATGCTTTATCAATCCATGAAATACGACCAATCTCTCTTCTCCACGAAGTTACTAAACCAGTAGATGTACAAGTGACACCTTCAATTTTCCAACCTGGGGTAACAATTCCGATTACATCTTGTGTTGCTTTAAAACACTTTGTTATTACTTCATAAGGATCTTCCAAATTTTCCCAAGGTTTTGGCTCAGGAGGAGGGGGCGCTTTTTCCAGTTTTTTTACGGGAACAGGTGCGATAATCGGTTTAGGAGGCGGTGCTAAGAACACAGAGTTAATAAGTGTTGATGCTAACCATACCAATACTATACCGACAGCAACGATAATAGCAAATAATTTAGCGCCGCGTAATGCTTTAATTTTTTGAAGCTTTGCTTCACCGCCACGATCTAATAAAGTTGCAAGGTCAAGATGTTCTGTTTCATCCAGTAACCATTCTTGAGGTGCAATTTTACGACCCCAGTCCGGAACAGCGAGCATTGACATAAACTGTTCTTTAGCATCTTCTTCGTTGAGGAAGAGCATATCACCGTCGGACAGGATGATATCGTTACGTGCGCACACATACCACCAACCATTTGAAACCTTAAATACAGCTAAAAATGAAGATCTATCAGCAAGTGCTGTAGCTACAGAAACTGCAGCTGCCGGTGTTTTTTTAGCATATCCTTGATATGATATACATAAACCGAACTGAGGAGACTTACCCGGTTTTAAGCAGAATAAGTCTGCACCCTCGAGCACGTTTTCTGAAGCTTCATTAATTTCCGTATACGGATCATCACGGTTTTGCAAAGGCTGCCAAAATAGACTGGCGGCATAGCTCTTACCACCGCATTTAAAGCTGGTACCCCACGCTTTCGGTTCATCTCTTTCGGTAGAGACGTCGTTGGAATAGTTATCATCTAAATTAGCATCTTCTAACACGATATGTTCCTTTTATTAAAAGTTCATGTTCATTCTTGATTCTGGTACAAGCGGAGATTCCATAACCACAGGTGTTAACAAGATTACTAACACGCTACGAGTTTTACTAGCTTGAACCTGTCCACCCATTAAAGAGTTTTCTGCAGAACCTAAACCTGTTTTGTTTGATGTGTTTTCAACACGTTCATAACCACTCAGAATTAAAGTGTCGCCTGATTTCATAGCAACTTCTTGTGTGAAACCTCTGGTTTCGATAATTGGGTTTTGAATGTATTGACCGCTGGTTTCTTCATCGGAACCACCTAAATTAACTCTTTGTAATTCGATTAAGTCTGATAAGGTTAAGTTAAACATCAACATTAAGCGACCATGCTCTAAAATACGTGGCAATACATCTAAAGTAAATCCGGTTTCAATTTCTTCTGTTTCCGTAGACAAGTCATAGTAACTACCATCTGATCCTGAGTTTGTTTTTGTAATTTCAGAAATGTAGTTTTGAGTTTTTACAACTTGAATAGGTGCTGGCTTATTGTTAAGTGTTGTAACAGTACCAGATGTAATCAAGTTAGTTGTACCTTGTTCTGAAAGTGCTTGAATTACACCGGATAAAGTCCAACGACCTGATGTTATTGCCATTGCTAAGTTGTTTGTATACTCAGCACCCAATCCCGCAGGACCTGCAAAACCCAATTTAGTTAAGCTTCCTTCTCCGCCATTACGTTCAAATGCAGCACTTAAGTTTAATCCGTAGTTATCGCTGTCTGAAACGTTTACTTGCAATACTTTAACACTAATTGCTACTTGACGTGATAAACGAATGTTTTGCTCATTAACAAATTTTGCAACTTTACGAATATCGGTTGGTGTACCTGTTAAAGTAATAGTTCCGTTTGATTGATCGGTTGTCATTTGAGCACCGCTTGAAATCATAGATTTAATAGATGTTTCAATGTTTGCCCACAAATCAATATTAGCAGAGTTTGTCAATGTTACGGATGAAGAACCTGCACCACCTTCAGTTGAAGAACCACCTACGTTAACTGATAAAGATGGTTTTGTAGGCAATGTGTATAAAACAAAGGTTTTTGTAACATACTTATAGAAGAAAATTTGTTTCTTTTCATATTTCCACCAAATACCGAAGCGGTTACAAACTTCATCTAACAAACCGCTCAAAGGACCTTTGTATGAAACAAGCATTTTAGTGCTGTCTGTCCATTGGGCTCCAACAGATTCAAGAGAAGGCTCGTTTGCATCAGCCAAAGAAATAACTTGATCTTCTAACTCTTGTTCATAACGAACTGAAAGAGAAGTGATTTTATTAATCATACCGCCGATTTCATAAAGAGTAATTGGACGATTACTGATTAAAGTAATTCCATCAGGGGTTTCTAAATAAGAAGGAACAGGATCGCCTTCATATTCAACCTCACTGGTGTCGCCAAGCCAAATGTCGTCCTTAACTCTAACAACATCGTTTGTGATAGGTTTCATAGGAACTTTAGCTTCTTCTTTTAATTTAACCGTATTTTCAATTTCACGGCTGAGTGTTGTATCTAAATCGGTTGAAACGGAGCAAGCGGCCATAAAGCCTACAAAGATTGCTCCGAGAGCCAAATTAAATAGTTTATTCATACGCATTCTCATCCTCCATTGTTTCAACAACTAATACGCGATTGCCCTTATAAAATGTTGCAATAGGTGCAGGGCGTGCACGAGCAAAAGCTCTTATTAGTGCAGAACTAACATCGGCAAAACGTCCTCTGAACATTGCTCCGGCATTTAACACATAATTGCGGTTTGTATTCCAAATTAAACGCCAACCAGATTGCTCACTCCATTCTGTTAACAGAGCTTTCAAGTTTTGACCCTCTTCAGCTAACCAATCTTGTACAGGATCTTCTAAATCTTCTTGGCTGTCTTCATCAATAGCTTCAGACACATCTTCATCTACTTCGATATCTAATAAATCATCGTCTTCATATTCGATATCATCGTCTTCATATTCGATATCATCTTCTTCGATAAATTCTTCATCATCAATATCTTCAACATCTTCTGCTGTTTGAGCAGGTTTTGGAGATGGTAATGGAGCTTGGTTAATATTTTGTGTTGCTAATTGTACAGCAGGTGCCACCGGCGCGGGGATAGCAGGTGCAACTGTGGCTGCTGCTGGAGCAGCTTCTGGCTCAGCTTCGGCTTTTGCTGGAGCTTTTTTAGCTTTGTGTTTAGGCTTAGGTTGTGGGGCTGGTCTTTCTAAGCGCTCAGAATATGATATGACTTCATCTTCAATTGAAGGCGGAACTGCCGCTGAAAGATTGTTTCCGGCAGCTGATTGCGAAAATAAACGATCACGAGGAGTTCTTTCTCCATATTCTCTATAATCTGCAGCTCCCCTAGTGTAGTTTACAAAAGGGTCTGATGGACATAAAGATGGATCATCGGATGCGTCGCAAACATAATCAACCGGAGGTTGACAATTTGGGCCTGTGCATTGTGAGTATTCAGGCTGATTATGTGTACAGCCCGATAAACCTAAAAAGCATGTCACACAAGCTGATAGAAATATTTTTTTATTCATATTTATTTCCCCTAAGTCATATTTCATAGTATTTTTCCTATCATACAGATTGAAATTTAAATAATCAAGTGTCTCAGATTACTTATTACCAATGTTGATAAAGTCCTCCGTCCTTGTCCTTGTTTACTATAATTTCTTCACTGTTGTTGAATTTTATATTTCTAATAATAAAAGAGTTTGGCTCTCTAGAAGTGAAAACAATGTTCACCTTTCTAAAATCTACGCCTCGATTTGCAAATATAGAGCTTAATAAGTTAAGTCTTTTTTGTTGCAAAGCAAAAGAGCTTGTTCCGTCAATTCTGATTTCGATATAAATACCTAAATTGTCACGAGCATTGTCTGCAAATGCATGTATCCAACGTAATGTATGTCCGGAAATTTCAGCTCTATTTGGTTGGAATGACAATTTTAGTTCCGCCGGCATTATTTCGATATCTTGAGCGGGTTGTTCTTCCTCTTCAAGCTTCGGATCGGATTTTGATTCAAACAATGAGAAAGCTGATTTTTTCTTTTTAGTAGGCTTTTTACTGTTCTTTTTATCTTTTCCGTTCTCTTCTTCTTTTTCTTTATCTTTTTCGTCACTGGAGAACCAAGAGCTGATGCTTTTAAATAATCCGCTTTCTTTTTCTTCTTTATTTAGGTCCTTGTCTGACGATTGTTTTGGTTCAGAAGACAATTGAGGTGTTATATCTGTATCATTTGCAATGTCATCAGGCAATGGAATGATAAGATTTGGGATTGGGTTATAGGCTAACTTTGTTTTTTTGCCATCAGATGGAATAAGTAAAGGTTTTGGGTTAAGAACATTTTCTGCAACCTTATCTTTATTTGTGTCCTTGTTTTCTTCAGGCTCTGCTTCCTGTTTTGCTTGTGGTTTTTGTGTTTCACTGCTTACACTTTGATTAATTGTGTAATAATTGAAAATCGGTTTCGGTAAAACATAGGTATATTGAGCTTTTGGCTCTTTATTCTCATCATATGCCGTAATAACGTTTTCTTTTGGTTTTTCAATAGAGTTTGTTTGCTGTAGTTTTGCCTCTGATGTTTCTGTCTTTTTGTTTTCAGAAAGTGTTTCTTTTTCAACTACAGTTTCATTTTGAGAGTTTGCTTTAATGGTTTCAGAAGATTTTTCTTTTTGATCATCCTTTTTGCTTTTTTTCTTTTTTTCTGCTTCCTCTTCGGCTAATGCGTCTATTTGTGCAATTTTGTTTTTTGCAAAGCGATTACCTTTTGCAACAACCCAAGGGCTGTCTTCTTCCTCTTCAGACATTTGTTTCCAATTGCTTAAAACAGAAACATTTTCTGTTGTTTGGGTGTTGGAAACCGCACTTTCGTCTTTTATCCAGTTGCTAGAAACAATGGTTTCTTCTTTTAAATTAACTTCAGAAATGTTTTTTTCTTCTTCTTTTTCTATGCTTTCAATTGAATTTACTAAAGTGTTTGGTTCAAGCATAGCAATTTGAGTGTTTTGTGCTGATGTTAATACATTAATGTTGTCGTGTAATGTTTCATCGTTTTGAACAAGCGGTATAGCATCTTCTGTGGGTTCATTAAAGTTGATTGCAGATTTGCTATCAGCAACAACGAAAGATGTATTTTTATAACCGTCTAATTTTGTTTCATCTTCAATTGTGTCGCTAATGTCAGAATATACAACAGGAGCGTTAGTTGCAATTGATGAAACAGCCGCTTTACTTGCTTCGGATATGATTTGTTCTTTTTCTAAGATGATTTCGCTGGCAGAAGCTAGATTGATGTGTTGTGCGTGATCAATGCTTGGCGCCTGTATGTTGTTTTCTTTTTCAATTTCCGGTGAGTATACAACTTCAGAGGAGGCTTGTTTATTATTTATATTATTATTGAGTACTTGTGGCTCAATATTTATTTCAGGAAGGTTGGCAACGGAATTTGCTGTTTGTAATGCTTCTTTTGCAACCAATTTATCCATATTGTGTAAATTGTTTTCAATCTCATCGTTTTGTATGTCGTCATTTTGTTTTGAAAATAATGATATGCTTTTGGTTTTGATTTCTTTTTGAGTAATATTGTTATTTTTTTGAGTATGAAAAGCCGTTTTATTAACAGCAAAAACTGCTAATAAAGATATAGCAAAGCTAAAAATAAAATTTTTTATGCCATTTTTTCTCATTTAAATATATTACTCCTAAAAGCTAATAAATCAATTAAAACAAGCACTTGTGTTTGCAAAACGGATTGTTAGCCAATTATATCTTGTGTCAAGATACAACTAATAATATTAAAATTGCGTTAATAGAATTGAATCTCAATAATTTTTTTGATTTAGACTCGTCTTATATAATACATAAAATTGTGTGCGAATTTTAAATATGCGAAATGTTAGAGTTTTTTTTACCTTTTAGGTGTATAAAAAGTGGTCAAGAATACTAAAACGGATTATGAAATTTTTGTTACACAGAAATTTTTTACGAAAAAACAATTCGTTACAGCAAAAGCGTTAATGCATAAAAAGCTGGAAATTTAAAATAAAGTTTGGTATTCTATAATTGTATAAGAAGTTTTGTTACTATTGTTAAAAAGGAGAAAAATGATGTTAAAATTTTTGAAAAATAATATGTTTACATTACTCGCATTGACAGTTGTGTTTACATTGGCTTTATCTGGTGATGCAGATGCTGCAACTAGCGTTATGACAACAGCTAAAAATAAAGCAGTTAGCGTATTTAAAGCAGTTAAAACTATCGTATTCGTAGTTGGTGGTTTCGGTTTAGTTGCTTTAGCTTTCCAAGCAATCTTCGGTAAAGTTAAATGGCCTTGGTTTGCTGGTCTTGCAGTAGGTTTGGCTATTTTGGCGGCAGCAGGTGCTATCGTTGACTACGCAACAGGTGCAAATACTGCTCAAACAGATCTTAGCGACTCATTCCAAAACAGTGATATGACAGGTAAATAAGTCTGCTAATAAGGAGAAAGTCCGTTTGGACTTTCTCCTTTCGTTTAATTTAATATGGGGAAAAAATATGCTGGGTGTAAATTTTAAGAAATATTTTCTTGCTGGGCTGATGTTGTTTGTAGTTTCTTCGATTTTATGCGTAGCGGATGCGCATGCGGTATTTGAAAATCTGACGGATACAGGTTGGGAAATTTTTCGCGGCATGCGTAAAATAATTTTTGGTGCGGCTGGTTTTGGTATCATAGCTGTCGCTATTGGTGGTTTCTTTGGTGTTCTTAACTGGAAGTGGCTCAGTGCAATAATTATAGGTTTGGTAGTAATTGCTCTTACTGTTTCGGCTGTTAAATATTTGGTTAGCGGAACGGGTGTGGATGTTAGTCCTAAAGGTATTAGTGATACGCTTAAAACCGGAGAAGGATAATTGTGATATAATTTAAAGTTGGAGGATGGTAAGATGAAAAGTTATTTTAATAAGGTAGGAAAAATCCTTTTACTATCGTTGTTGATGGTTGTTGTTTTACCATCAATGGCGTTTGCGGATGGAGATATCTTTCAAATTATCCAAGCAAAAATGGTAAGTACGGTAAGAGACGTTCGTAAAATTGTATACGTTATCGCCGGTTTTGGCTTGGTTATGTTTTCTGTGCTGGCTATTTTTAATAAAATCAGCTTTAAGCATTTGGCTTATATCATGATAAGCTTGTCGCTTTTGGCGTTGATGACACCGTTCATTAATTACTTTGGTGGTGAGTTAGAAGAAAACGATCTTGATTATGGATCTTTCATTAACGATACTGCTGCGCAAGGAGGTAGCCCATCTTACAATGCATCTGCTTGTGAACAGACCAATACTTGCCCTAGTGATAGTAGTGATAATGGGTTTAATTACGGCGGCGGTGAAGGTGGCGCTAATGGTGACGGCACCGGTGATGGTAGCGGTGAAGGTGGCGCAGGTGCTGGTGATGGTGTTCAGTTTGGCCATGGTGAAGATGATGGCGATGGTACTGGTGCTGGCGATGGCGATGGCGATGGAATGGGTGCATTGCCGGAGGGTCCTGGTATTGATACCCCGGGTGCTACAACTCAAAATTCTAATGATGGTTTAGCAACGCCTGGTGGTTCATCATCGGCTGATCCTGTAACTCCGGAAGAGGAAAAGAAATCTTTTAAAGAAAGGGCTCAAAACTTTATTAACGGTGTTGGTAATTTCATTAATAATGTTGGAAATACGATGGATGCTATTGAGCATGGTAAAAATGCGGTTGCTGGTGCGATTGCCGGAGCTGGAGATGTTAGAGATATTATCAAAGGAGATGGTAACTTTTTTGATAAATTAAGAGATGTTTCTAACAGTATCGGTAATACTACAGCGGGCGTTGGATCTGATATCCATGGGGCTTTATCTAATACAGGACAAGTGGCTGATTATCTTGGTATGGAAGGTGCTTCTGATGCTTTAAATAATGCGTCTGATAGAGTTAATGATTCTCAAGGTAATATTAACGATTGGACTGGTATGGGCAACGATGTTGGTAATGCTGCTGATAATGCTGAATACCAATGGGGTAGAATTACTGGTAGGAATAAGTAAAATGTATCAATATTTCGGCAGAGGGGTGAAAGCACCTCTGCCGAAAAGTTGTGAATATATTGGTGGAATTTAATATATATAATATTGACTAATGAGTGTCGTTTTTTTATATTAAGTAAGATTTATGTAGGAGATTTAGATGCGAGATATGGTTCTAAAAGCGGTTGCACAACCTCCAAAGATTTTTTGGGGCCCCGTTTTGCCTGTCGTCTTAAATATGGGTATCCAATTTCCTATAATGTTTATGTCAATGGGTGTTTGGAATATTAACCCTTTAATGTTTGTTTTCAGTATTCTTATAGTGCATGGTTTGGTGGTGTTCGCAGGAACTAGGGATCCACATTTATCTGCAATGATACAAGCATTTGGACAGACAAATTTGGTTTCTAAAAATATATATGCTGAAAAGGGGAATAAATTTGAGCCCTGATTTTGATTTTGTATCTCTTTTTGTAAAAGGTTTGAGCAGCGTTGAAGTTATCGTCGCTGTTATTGGTTTTATATCAGCTGTTGCTTTTTCGGCTTTAACGATAGGTAAGTTTGGAAACATGGTGTTGCCTCAGCCGCGAGAATCTCGCGTGTCTGACTTTTTGCCATTTGCATCGATAATGGAAGACGGAATGACAATACGTTGTTCTAACGGCTCTTTTGTCCGCGTTTTTAGAGTTAACGGTATGGATTTGGGTTCAGCAACACCGGAAAAGGTTTATTCCATGATGGAGGCTCGTAAAGCTTGGATTGATAATATGTCAGATCTTCAAGTTACCAGCCGTGTTATTACACTAAGAGAATTAAGTGTTTTAGATAATGATAAGGGTAATTTTAATAATGAACTTTTAGAGCGTATATCCAATGTGTGGCGTTCCGGAATGTCTAGGGTTTTCAACAATACTCACTATGTTATTTTATCTGTTCCTGATAGAAAAGATGCTCTAAAAGATTTAAATTATGCGTGTCAATCATTGGTTTCAACATTAAGTGAATATGGTGTTTCTCAATTGTATGAGTCTCCTGATAGTAAGGCGGTTGATAGTCCTTTGTATGTGTTTTCAAGATTGTGTTCACCGGTATCTCGTCCGGCACCTAAGGTCAGAAATTCTTCAGGTGCTGAATTAAAAG
Organism: Alphaproteobacteria bacterium; assembly: GCA_045611785.1. GTDB lineage: Bacteria > Pseudomonadota > Alphaproteobacteria > RF32 > CAG-239 > JAFTYO01. The sequence goes on along the minus strand of JAZKXV010000021.1, from coordinate 53,770 downwards.
AAATGTTGACCGCAGACCATATACATTTCACTAAAGAAAAGGGTGTTATTAAATTTTTCTCCGGTGAAAAGGAATTGTACGAAATTGCAATGGGTATTCGTACAACGGGTGATTATATGGATGAGAGTATGATAGTTTCTTTGCTTTCAATAGATTGCGAATTAGTTATTATGCATAATATTCGCCCGATATTTAAGCCTCAAGCAAGAATGATTTTGATGCAGCAACAAAGAATGGCCGCATTGACAAGCTTTTCTCCGGAAATATTGGATCAATATTCTCAAGCTCTTGCAACAATTGAAGATAGTGATGCTGATTATCAGGCTTTAACGGAGTATGCTCTAAGTATAATGTTGAGAGGAAGATCTCAAGAAGAGCTAGATTTTGGTGAAAGTGAAGTTCAGCGTATATGTCGTTCGTATGGTGTTACACCTGTTCGTGAAGGTTGGGTGGCTCAAGCGACATTCTTCAGTCAATTTCCGACATATGATACATATCCTAGAACATACAGATATTTATCCCGAGTTGTTGCTATGGCTATTTGTTTTGATAAACCATCTGAAGGTTTTAGTAAATGTGACTGGGGTCCGGGAGCTATTTCGGTGTTTAGAACCATGTCAGGTTCTGCATATAGGTTCCAGTTCCATGTTTCATCAGATGATTATGCTGTGGGTCACTGTTGTATTATCGGTCCTACCGGTCAAGGTAAAACAACTTTATTAACATTTTTGGCCGGACAAGCAATGCGTCACGGCGATTTGAGGGTGTTCTTCTTTGATAGACACCGAGGTGCTGAAATCTTTACCAGATCAATAGGTGGGGCGTATGTAGGCTTTGATGGTGATAATAAAAATGTGTCTCTTAACCCTTTTGATACCAGAGATACAAAAGTTAACAGAGATTTCCTTAAAGGATGGCTAAAATCTATTACAATGGCAAAAGATGCTAACTCGGAGCATGAAATTGCTCGTGCGGTGACGACTGCGTTTGAATATTTGCGTCCAGAAGAACGTATATTAAAAAATTTGTATAAGAGCTGTTTTTCTCCTACAGGAGTGATGCGTCGAGAGCTTTATCGTTGGGTTGATCCGGAGCAGAATGGTGGTCTTTTTAATGCTGAAGGTGATAGTTTGGACTTGAAAACTAAGAGATTTATGGCTTTTGACTTTACACATATTTTTGAAGATGAAGTCAAAGCTCCGGCCGTTATTAGCTATATTATGCACCGTATACAGGCTGAAGCGAGCGAAACTGGTGATCCTGCTCTTATCATGATAGACGAAACGGCACCTATGTTACAGCACCCGATGTTTAAAGATTATTTTATTATCGGTTTGCAAGAAGGTCGTAAAAAACGTCAGGCGTATTTGTGTGCGTTTCAACAGCCTAATATTATAGATAAATTGGGTGTTGGCGGAGCTATTCGTGGTCAGTGTCAAACAATTATATTCTTTAGGAACCCGCAAGCAATGCCAGAAGACTATGCGACTTGGAATTTAACTGACAGCGAGCTTGATTTTATATTGGGACGTTCGTATCGTGATTGTCAGTATGCTATCTTGCTTTCAAGACCTGCAACATTTGAATCTGTGATATTGGATGTTAACCTAGGCGCTCTCGGTCCATATCTGAAGATTTATAACTCAGGTAGTAAGAATGTTTTATTGGTTGAAGAACTTATTAAGGAATATGGTGAAGAGAACTTTGTTACAAAATATTTAAATATTTCGTAATTTATTAAAAAAAACTTTAGCTTTATTTGGCAATGTGATAAACTATTAATATGTAAAGACTATTTATAAGGAGGTAATTATGAATAAAATTAAAAAAATGACTTATGTTATTCTGTTGTGTACAGGTGTAACATTTTGGGCGCCTCCTTGTTATTCTTTTGGTTTTCCTACATTTGATATAGCAGAGGTTGCTGGTACAATTAAAGGTGTCGTTACCAGTGCTCAGTCGTTGAAATCTTCTGTGGATTCTGCTTTAAGTCAGGCAAAAGAGTTTGTGGCATTGGGTAATAACTTAGATGTTATTACAAAGTTTAGAGATGCAAAAGCATTAGCTGAGCGTGCTAAAGAAAAAGTAGAGCGCGTAAAGAAGACTAAAGAACGTATTGCAAAGTTGCGCAAAAAAATTGCTGGTGCAAAAGATTTAGTTAGCGGTGCTATAAATGATGTTAAAGATGTTGCCGGCCAAGTTACCTCAACAATCACAGATGCAAAAGATATGGTTAATGATGCAAAGAATAAGGTTGAAACTGCAGTTTCCGACGCCAAAGGTGCTGTTGATAAAGCGAAGGGTGCGGTTGATTCTGCTAAAGATGCTGTCGACTCTGCTGTTTCCGGTGCTAAAGGTGCTGTTGATGCTGCAAAGGGCAAGGTTGATTCTGCTGTTTCAGCAGCTCAGGGAGTTGTTGGTAATGTAACTGGACAGGGTGGAAACACGCAAGCCCCCGCTGAGAATACTCCGGCTGCTGTTAATACCAATGGAGTGGCTCCTTTAAATATACAAACACAGACAAGAGGTTTTAAGACATCGTCGATGGATACTGATGGCGCAGAATTTGGTTTTGGTGTAGTGTCATCATCTTCTTATGCTCAGCTCAGTAGTGGCGCTACCGGAACTAATGAAGAAGGTAAGTTTTTGTTTTCTGAAATAATAGCGGTTAAGTGTGATATGGGTGTTGATGATGCTGAAAACGAAGATAAGGTTCGTGAGTGTATCCAAACATGGGTTGAATGTATGGCAGGTTTAGATAATGATGGTAATAAAGATGCAATTAAAGGTTTAGAGTGTAAAGAAGAATATAAAAAAGCAATGCATGAGCATGTGGCAGCAAACTTAGCGTCTTCAATTGCTGAAAAAGAATATGCAAACTCATTTAGTGCGGATGTCGCTGAAGATATTGAAAGTAAAGGCCAAAGTAATAGCAGTGAGCGAGATGATATAGCTTATGTCGGAGAAATTGGCAAAGCCAACCAAGAGTTGTTGTTAAAATTAATGGATAGTATGTCAAGACGCCTTATGCAAGAAAGTTTTTCAGCTGTTAATCATATAGATGTATCATATTATGAAGATGAAGGAGTTTAGAAATGACAAATTCATTAAAAAGTGTTGCGTTGGGTGTGCTGATGCTTACCTTGGCGCAGCCTGCAAAAGCTGATATTGAGCCTATTAATATTGTGGTAAAAAATGTGGTGGCTTCTGTAGAAGAAGTTAAAAAACAATATTATGATTTATCAGAGCAGTATAACAAAGTAAAATCAGCTATTTCGACAGGTAGAGATAAAATAAAGAATGCTGTAAATAGTATTAAAGATTTTTCAGAAGATCCGGTGGGTGTGTTAAAAACACACTTACCTAAAGGTGTTGAAAATAAAGGTGCATCTGAGCCTGATGTAGATAGAATGTCTAGGGTGCAGGAGACATACAGCAGGGAAAAAGGTGCTTTGAATAACATTGCTATACAAAAGCAACTTAACCAACGTATTAATGAAGAAAAATTCAAAGGTGTCAGCGTATTGTTTGCGAGATCAATCGTTAAAAGACAAGAGCTGAGAGATGAGAGTAGTGAAGAGCCTGATTTAAGTACTCTTGCGTCAGCGCAAAGTGCTGCAGCAGATAAGTTTATAAAGTCGTCAAAACGTTGGGCGTCTATTTTACAAACGCAAGCTTATATAACTTCATTTGTATATACCATACAAATTCAGAACTATCAAAATGATCCAGAAGATGGAGAGGGCGATGATGAATAAGAATACTGTATGCTTATGCGCATTATTGATAATGGTAGCAAATAATGCTTCAGCGGGGTTAAAGCTGGACGCTTTATCAATGCTCGAAAGAGCTCCGTTAGACTTTGCCGGAGACTTAAGTGAAACAGCAGGTGTTGTCACTGATGCCGCAGCAATGGGTAAAGAAGTTTATCAAAAAGGTACAAGAGCAAAAGCCCTTTTTGAAAAGACTAAGCTAAAAGTTCAAAATGTAATGGAAAAGTTTGATTCATTAATGCCGGGATACAATGGAGAGCCGGAGGCTGGAACTACATATGAAGAACAAGAAGCAGAAGCTGAGGCTGCCGTAAATGAGCTTCCTACATCTTTGGAGGTGGAAAGCAAAACTCTTAGTATAGAGATGGATGATAGAAAAGATGCTTTGCTTTCTGAGGCAGAAGGAAGAAAAACAACTTCAGAAGAAAATATTGCAATTTTAAATGTGATGCTTGAGGATGCGGATGACCCTCAAACAAGAGCTATGATTCAAAGCAAAATTAATGAACATCAGGCTGTTGTTAATGAACAAACAGATATAATTGTTGATTTAAATAGTGAAAACAGCGAAATTTTAGCTCAAGATGAAAGTTATCAAAGTTTAAACGAAGAGAAAAAGCAAGCAGATCAAAAGTTGCAAGACAAATTGGCTAATGCGGCTAAGATAGCTGGCGTTGCAGGTATGACACTTAGCAAAGTAGCAGGTTTTCTTAAAAAATCACCGGAAGAAAAAGGTGCAGCTTATAGTGAAGTGTTAGAAAATAACTTTATTCTTCCTGAAGAAGCAAAAAATGCCGAGAGTGTTTCAAGAGTTAGAAAATATCGTACAAAAGTTTTAGTAGACTCTATGGTTGAGGCAATTGTTGCGGCAGCTAAATTCCAAAACTCTTTAGATAAAGAAGAGGAAGAAAGTTATAAAATACAAGATAACACAGCTGGTGCAGAACAGCAATTGTCGGCAATTGCCATGATGACAGAACACAAAATACAAGAAACACAACTTTTGCATGAATATAACAAGTTAATACTTGCAAACATGAAATTACAAACCGCTTTGAATATGAATAATCAAGATTACAAGCTTAAAAACTATAGCCCAGAAAAAAATCCAGCAGTTCTTAATTTGGATAACTATGTCTTTGATGAAGATGATATTGTTACAGATGAGAAGAAAAAAGGCTTTTTAGATAATATTAAGGCGAAATAGGGAGGTTAATATGATGAAAATTTCTGCTAAAATTTGTTTAATTGCTGCAATAGGTATGTTTGTAGCAATAGGTAATGCAAATTCCTTTTTCTTTCTTCCTCCTACACCATTTAGTCCTACTCTAGATGGCTGTGCCGATGCGTCAGGTGGTGTTGAAGCTGGTGGTAATGTTATCAGCAGTATTAATGAAAAAGCTCAAAGATTGCAAACACAAGTTCTTGATAAGATTAAAAAATTTCAAGAAGATATTGAAGGCAAAATTGATAGTGTAAAAAGCAAAGTAGATGATATTAAAGGCAATGTTGAAGATAAAATAGGACAATTTAAAGATAAGGCCAAAAATTGGGCAGGTGATAAGGTACAAAGCATTGCGGGAAAACTACACAAAAAAGAAAAAGGAGAACCAACTGTAGCTACATCAAGAGATATTGCTGAATGCGAAATTGCAGATATTAGAGATGAAGAATCTATTATTGCTGCATTTAAGGTTTTATTTGGACAATATCCGGCTGAATTCTTAGAAAAATATCCGAAAGATAAAGAGGGTATTAAGAAGCTTTATGCTGATAAAGCTATAGAATTTAGTAATGATGCAATGGTGGAGTTATATATTGCTTCTCGTGATATGGATGAAAGAATGGAAGCTTTACAGCAAGAAGTTGATGGTATGAGCGATAAATATGTTACCGGAACAGCTGTAGAACCTAATCCGGAAGTTTCTGGAGAAACAGGAGAGGCTAATGACGAGCTTGGATCTTGGGTAAACTATTATAAAGTAGCAGAAATTTATGATTCTATTTTAAGAATTACAGAAGAATTAAGTGCTTTAGAGGCTCAATATGAAGCAGCTCAAGCTTTAAGAGGCGGAATAATTCCAGAAGAACCGGAGCAAGAAGATGAAGTTTCGGCAAATGAATACTTTAATATTGATATAAAAGCAGCAGTTTCCTATGCACAAGCAAAACCTAATCTTTTTCAGAAACCGGTGTTGAATATTAAAGATGAAAATTTAGATTTGATTGAAACTCAACCAAGGGTCGCTGTATCTCCATTTAAAGGAACCGCAGCTCAATTTAAATCTTTGTCAGAGATAAGCAGAGTGGACTATGTGTTAAAAGAAGCTGTTGAAGTTCATAATATGATGCAGGTACTTGATAATTATAAAGGTCCGTTTGTTGAATATAAGAGAATGAAAGATTTACACCAAGCTGTAATTGATAAAGTGCGTCATTCCGAAGAATGTGTGCTTAACCATCTTGGCAGATATTATAGTGATCCTGTAACAGCATGGTTAGGTAAAGGCTGTGTGCATGGCAGTTCTAGCAATATTGTGTGCGATTCGGGAATTCAAATTACTCCTGAAGTTTTAGATACTGTCACTACAGGCGATTATTTGTGTTCATATGATAAAACTAAGTTATGTAGTGATTATTCACTCAACCGTTATGAGCGCCGTGGTGGTTTATCCGGTTGGTTGATTACTGCATATAAAATTGCAAAGGCTGAAAAAACATTAGAATATGGCGATGTAGAATTTGCAACTAAAGTAAATGATGTCGATGTTTCTGATTCATCTGAAGTTGGCAGTTTAGAAGATATGGAACAACAAGGAAATGTTGTTACCGAAAATGAAAACTCAGGAGTACCAGAAAATAATTTACTTAAACCTTCAGATGAAGTTCGTATTAACCAAAACGATAGAGAAAGAGATGTTTTAGCATGGCAAATTGGGTCTCTTGTGGCTCAAAAAATAGGAAAAGCTATGGCTGAGGGTGATAATACATATGGAGAATTTCATAATAAATATGATTTATGGTATGATGAAAAATATTTCTACGAAAAATATCTTGAGGGTAAATATAGCAATATGGAGATATTTATCAGAAGTTTGGATATGAGAAATATAGCTCTCTCAATTGCTAGAAGTATCAATGATAGCTTGTATGTAGAAGAAGATGAAGAAGAAAAAGAGCAAGAGGATTATGAAGGCCCTAAAATGCATAATGTATTGTTTAATGATGTCGTATCATATAATGCTCTCGGTTTAGAAGGGTTGAAAAAAGCTATTGAAGAAAATCCTGCTCCTAAAATTGATGATGTAAAACATGCTCAAGCACAGTATGATGCAACTATTAATGCTGCAAAAGCAAAATTTGTAGCAGATATTAACAAGCAAGAACAAAATATTGCAGATTTGTATGAACAATTAGATGAGTTAAGTTTAGAATTAGAAGAAGCTAGAGTAACCTATAATGAGTTTGTTGAAGCACAAAGGGAAGCTGATAGCCAGATAGAGGCAGAAAAAATGTCTCTTGAAGTAGCTGCTAATCGTTCAGAGCAATCTACAAATGCTAAAACAGATACTGTTAAGGCAAAAGCTGAAGCAAATATGGTAACATTTGCTAAAACAAAAACAGAAATGGAGCTAAAAGCACAAGAACAAAAAGCTATAATAGCACATCTTGAAGAAGAAATAGATAATAAGATGGATCAACTTGAAGATGCTAAAGAAGCGTTGGTTAAAATCAAAAAAGAATACGCAGGTCAAATGTCTAAACTTGAATATGGCAAAGAGATTGTATTGTCTCAAGCCTATAGTCAAATTAAGAGTATTGAGATATCTACATTATCTAAACATCTCAATGCTGCTACAGGTACAAAGTCTGCTATATTTAAGGATGTTGTAAAAGTTGCAGATGCAGTAACGGAAATAGTTAGAGATAATGCTCTTGTTGCCATAAGAGAGGGTTATGAGGAAATTAAAGATTTAGATATTTTTAATCCAGAAAATCATCAAAATATTGTTAATATACATAAACAAATAATGGATGATATTAAAAATCCGGCAATTGTGGGCAGTATTAATTTGGGTAGATTATCAGGATATATTCAATTTAATGCAATAAAATCTATGGCTATACAAGCGTTAGCAAATGAATTATATAATAATATATGTGGCCCGGATGTAGATTGTAATGCTCCTGATGAACAATATTATATTGCGGCAGAACCTGGAGCAAAAGACTTTACAGCGCCAAAAGCAATTGCTCCAACATATACACCTCCGCTTAGAGAGATGGTGCATTTTGATGGAAAAGATTTTGATAATTTGGTTTTGTCAGAAGATTATCACTTGGCAAAAGACGGGCTCATTACAGTAGGTGCTATGTTAAGCACAAGTTGTGATGCTAATGCTCAGCCGTATTTCTGTGAAAATCAGGATGAAACTACAGCTACAGTATATAAAGAATTTGTTCCTCCTATCTGGAAGTTGATTTTAGGTGGTAAGGGCTATGTAGAAAAAGATGTTCCTTTAATTCCGTTGTTACAAGGAACAACTCTTACAGAGAGTACTGATACCATGATTTCAGGTGGGGTTCTTCCTTGTGACTATAAAGAATATTCAATTCATGTTAACGATGGCAAATATATAGTTGCAAATAAACGAAACTTACCTGCTTGTACACATATTAAGTCGATAAAATTCAAAGTGCTTGATAATGTTACTATTACTACTTTAGATGGTATAGAATTAGAGGCTAAAGAAAGTATGAATTATTCGGCCTCCAATGCTCCTAAAAGCGAATTGGCTATATTTGCCGGTGTGGATGCAAATGGTTGGTATTTTAATGATAATTTGCGAAAAGTTATGAAGTATTTAAGTGAACTTGGAGAAGATTACGATAAAACTGAAAAGTATAAAAGCGATAGTATGATTTTTGATCGTAACCAATTCGGCGATTTGTTAAAATTTGTTGAAGGTGAAATGGAGTATCAGAAAAACTTAGATCAGCTTGATGTAAAAGTTGATAGTACGCGTGAGTCACTTAATGAAACTTTTGCAAAATTTGGTTTTGTTCCTGAAGATCCGGAATATGATTTATCAGAACAAGAGGTATCTGATGGCTTTATTGCAGAGTTGAAGACAATTAAAGATAATAAAGTTAAAGAAGCTGAAGCTATGCTTGCAAATGTTCAAGAGATGCTCAAAAATGTTGATGACATAAACAGTAGTATGATATATGAAAGCCTTGAAAGAATAGATAATTTACTGGCTATGTTAAAAGAAGACGTTGGGGCTCTTGTTAACATTTCAGAAAATATGACTTTGGAAGAGCTTCAAGAAGCTATTGCCAGAGCGGATACTGATAAGGCAACACTTGGTGAGTATGATGAAAGAGTAGAAAGTTCATATACTGATCAAGAAGAAAACTATATGTCACCATACTGTGCTGTATATTAAGAACCGGAGAAAATATGAATAATCAATTGGGTTCAACAAATGAACGGCTTGCAATAGGTACTTCCTATAAGAATGTATCAGACGTAAATTATGTAACATCTGTAGGTCAGGTACATGGTTCTGCAAAAGAAGTTTATTACTGTTGGTTAGCAAGGTTTGTGGCTTTTATAGCAATACTTTCCTTAATGTTTTTTACCAGTGCTTCTTTGGTATTATTTAAGCTAGCCCCTGAAGTACATGTTGAGCCTTTTTTGATTATTCGTCAGGATAATTCTGATGAAATGGTTAGATATGAAACCATTTCTACCAAAATGCCATCAGCAAAACAAATGATGGAGCTGTTTATCAGACAATATGTTATACTCAGACATACTGTTATTGATGATGAACGAGAAATGCAAAGTAGGTGGTTTGGTGGTGGAATGATAAATTATTTATCTTCAGATAAGGTTTTTGATGAATTTGAGCGAGGTGTGTATGTTAAGCCTATGAAAAGGGTGGAAGCTCAGTTGCAAGAGCTGTCTAAGGATAAAACATCAAGGTCTGTAGAAATCATATCGGTTAATAAAGTTGGTGGAGATAAGAGCCCTATTTGGAAGGTGGATTTTAAAACATACGAATTATCTCCAATGGTTAGAAACTTAACCACCAATGAGTTGGTGCTGAAAACACAATATTGGACAGCGTCTATTGTGGCTGTTTTTGTGCCGGATAGAATGTTTATGTCGAAACGTTTGATGAATCCTTTGGGTTTTACGGTAACAAAATATTCTCAAACAGAAGTTGAAATTCTTTAATTTATTTTAATCTTTTTAGTTTATGATATTATAAAAGGGTCTCTAACTTGTTGATAAGTTGGGGATTTGGAAGGTTATGTTAGACTTTTAAAAATAAAAAGTTTAATGTAATAATGTCTAGACATGTAATTATAAGGAACATTGCAATGTATAAAAAAGTGTTTTTGTTTATGATGGTTATGTTGCTATCGTCATGCGGCTCTTATTATGAGCCGGAGCCTGTTGGTATAGGTAAAGATGTTAATGAACTTAAGTTATCACCATGTGCGTGCATTGAAGTTGAACTACCGCACACACTTCCTGAATGGTTTGTTGCAACAATATAATAGGGTGTGAAATGGCTGAACATTTGGGTATAAATAACACAAATCGTCGTTTAATAGGAAATCGTGGCGCTCCACCTCAAGCTGCTCGCAGGCCGGCTCCTTCACGCAAACCAAAGCATGAAGATGTAATAGTTAATGCCGGAGAACGTAGATATTTGTGGACTGCAAGGGCTTTTGCTGTCGTGGTTGCTATTAGCTTGTGTTGCAATTTTATATTGCTTTTGGCTATAACGCAATTGTTGCCTTTGTATCGTCTTGAACCATTTATACTTACATTTGAAAATAAACAGGAACAAGTGTACGATATTCAGCCTTTTGTTAATTTGGAAGATGACAAAGATATTACAGAGGTTTTTGTTAGAGAATATGTGCTTATGCGTAGTGCTTTTTCTAATAATATAAATGAAATGGAATCTCGTTGGATGCCGGGTGGTCCTATACAAGAAATGTCATCATCTGCTGTTTATCAGGCATTTATAGAAAAAACAGCAAATACAGTTTTAGATATTATTAAAAAGCAAGGCCTTACAAGATCTATCAGAATTATGACGGTGAATGAGTTAGGTAGAGGCTTGTGGCAAGTAGAGTACGAAACAAGAGATATGTATCCTTCTTCATCTGCGCCTCAGATTGAATATTGGACAGCTTCTCTTAGAATAGTGTATCGTAAGAAAAATGTAAAATATGGTGAAAGGCTTAATAATCCGGTAGGCTTCACTGTAGTTAGATATTCGCTAAAACGTAATAAAGCAGAGTAAAAGGTTTGTGGAAATGGTAAAGTTTTTAAGTAAAATATTTTCAGTATTAACATATGTGGTAATGTGCTCTTCAGTTCATGCACAAGTTACTACAAATAGCCTTGATCAAACAGCCGATAACGCACAAGGGCAATATCCGTCAATGAATATGAGTTATGCGATGGGTTCTCTTGGTATGACGCAAAGTGCTTGGCTTGATCCTCTTCAAAATTTAGGAGAAGGGCAAACAAAACCTGCTTATTCAAAATATTATTGGTCTCCGGACTTGGTTTTGCCGTTGCGTTTAAGAGAAGGTATGTTAACATTGATAAACTTTCCTGAATGGGAAATGGTTGAGGATGTGTATATAGGTGATAATAATAAATTTGCCGGACAGATTTCAGGACCTAATACGCTTTTATTGTATCCTCAAAACGGATTTGGTGTTGATACAAATATTATAGTTTTCGGCCGCTCCGGTAATAAATATGTGTTTTATGCAAGAAGTGAAGGTTTTAATACAGAAAGATTAACAAACTCTGTTATTGATATTGAAGTGTTAGATTCTGCTCAAACTGAATCCGGCTCTGTAGGCTCTGTTGGTGGTGGGTCCAGAGTAAATTCCGGAGGTTTCAACGGAGGTAAAAAATCGGCAGTTTCTACATTTACTAAGCGTAATCAAAAAGAAGATTGGATAAAGAATATGCCTTTAGATCCGACGAAGTTCCGTTTTGATATAGAAGTGTATGTTCCTAATCCGGATGATGTTGTTATCGCTCCTGAAAGAGTTTGGAGAGATGATATCTTCACTTATATTGATTTTGGAGAAAGAGCTCTTACAATGACACAGCGTCCTATAGTTACGTTTATCGTCGAAAGAGTTGAAACTCCGGTTGGTTTTAGAGCGGCTGGTCCTGATAACCGCTTAATTATAGTTGAAGGTATCGGAGATATGGTTTTGCGAAATGGTAAACGCATAGTTTGTTTAAAGCTTCGCAGATCTGATGAATCAGGTACAGAATTTGCTCAATATGAAAATCAAAACGATTGGCAGGTTTCACCAAAAATTCCTACAGGAATGAACCCTCAACAAGGTGGCGTGGTTCAAGGTTTTGACTTAATAGATATTAATAAAAAAGCTCCAGAACCAGTAGTTAATGTTGCTCCTATTTCTTCATCTATCAATGTAGGTGGTGCTGGTGCAGAAGGTAGTGGTAATAACGATTTAAGAGCAAATGTTGAAACAGGAAGTTATTCGTCTTCAGCATCTTCAGCATCATCTGAGCGTGTTGCCGGTGAGTATGTGGTGAAAATGGGGCCAAATGGAGAGCTTTTAATACCTGAATACGTTAAAAATCAAATGCAAGGTATGGGTAAAAACAAACCTAATATGGGTAATCAAGAGGGTTATTCTGTAATGCAAAATGTTGCTAAAGGGATGGGCGGATATAGCTTTGGTCGAGGTTTTGAAGGAGAAGAAGCTACCAGTATTTCTGTTGAATTAGGTACAGATTCTGATGTTGATAATTTGGAAGGCTTGTGGCATGAATTATCCAGAAAGTACAATTCTGTATTAGGCGGATATCAGCCATTTTACTCTGTTGATGCTCCTGCAGACGGACAAGGTAAAGAGTTGTTTCATTTAAGAATTGGTCCTGTTGAATCAATCGATACCGGTGATGAAATTTGTAGCCAATTAGGTCGTAATGGTGTGTTCTGTAGCGTGGTAAGAGTACAATGAGTAAAGAAGTCCTAACATCATCTGAAAGATATATACGTAAAACAAATCGAATAATCTTAATTGTAGGTATTACATTTTTTGTAATTTTTCTATTTGGTTTGCTGTTGCTGTTTTCTAGCGGCGGAGAGGTAGAGGAACCTCAAGAAGTTGTGTTTACCGACGATGATGATGTTTTAGGAATAGAAGAAAATAATGACCTTTTAACAGAAGCGATAGAATTTGATGAATTAGGTGATGCTGAAGATCCTATTACTACTACGCCAAATCCGATATCAATGGGACAGGTCGTTTTAGGCACTGTAGCACAAAATGTGTTAACAATTGGTACAAATGGCAAAGGATCCATTAGAGTAGTTTCAGTTAAATTAGCTGAACCTCCGTTTGATGGTTTTACTTATGAAGATGGTTGTACCAGTGCCGAATTGAGAGGTAATCAAACATGTAACATTACCATGAGATGGGCGCCTGTTGTTTCGGGTAACGTTCAAAACAATTTTATAATCTCATGGCATGAAACAACAGTCAGTACAGCAAGTGCAAAAGCTGAAAAAGTTCCGGTTGAAGGTAAGGCAATTACAAAAGACGATTGTAATTATTGCGAAACAACCGGTAGTGCTGGCGGTGTGGCAGGTGGAGATAGAATTGTTCGTGATGCAGATGGAAATATTATCGGAAGAGTAACTGCAGATGGAAGAGTGCTTGATGAAAATGGCAATGTAATAGGATATCTCAATGAAAATGGCGAAGTCGTTGATGAAAATGGCAATGTAATAGGCACGGTTAGCGCAGATACATCAAAAATGAGGGTCGCTTATGATCCTGATGGAAATGTACTAGGTTACATTGATGAAGAAGGTTACGTAAGAGATGAAAATGGTAACATAATCGGACGTGTAAATTCAGACGGATTGGTTGTTGATAATGATGGTAATATCATTGGCGTAGCTGGTAATAAAAAACTTATTTATGATGATAATGGAAATATTATCGGTTTTGTAACTCCGGATGGAACAGCTGTTGATTTTAAAGGTAATGTTATCGGTAAAATGTTGGCTGATGGTAGTATCGTTGACTTAGATGGTGATGTTATAGGAAAGGCTGTAGAAGCTGGATATGTTTATGATGAAAATGGTAATATTATAGGAAAAGTTCTTGATGACGGAACTGTTGTTGATAAAGATGGCAACGTTATAGGCCGTTTAAATGAAAAAGGCGAAGTTGTTGATATTGATGGCAATGTTATCGGGTATGTGAGCCAATCAGGTAAAACAGCTGTAGATGAAAACGGAAATGTTTTAGGTGTTGTAATGCCTGATAACTCAATTGTAGATGAAAACGGTAATATCGTCGGTTATGTAGATGAAAATGGCGAAGCCTACACTGTAGATAAAAAGAAACTTGGCCGCATTAAAAAAGGTAAAAAAGTTATCAAAGATAAAAACGGAAAATCTATCGGATATATTGATAGTAATGGTAGAGCGCTTGATAATAACGGAAAAGTTATTGGCACACAGCTTGAAAAAGATACATTGTTTGATGAAAACGGCAAAGTGCTTGGTGTGCTTGGAAATGAAAATGTAGTATATGATGAAAACGGTAATATCATAGGAAGAGTGCTTCCGGACGGAACAGTAGTTGATGCAAACGGAAATGTTATCGGCAAAGCTTTACCTGATGGAACAGTAGTTGATGCAAACGGAAACGTTATCGGTAAAGTTAGTAAGGATAAAGCTGTTTATGATGAAAACGGAAAGCTTATGGGTCGCAGAAAGCAAGATGGAACGGTTGTTGACCTCAATGGTGAAACCGCATACAAGATAAATGCAGACGGAACAGTAGTTGATAAAAAAGGAAAAACTATAGGTAAAAAGGTCAAAAAAGGTACTGTAGTTGATAGCAATGGCGAAGAAGTCGGCAATGTAGTGGAAGAAAAAACTAAACTTGCATATGATGATAATGGCCAAGCAATAGGTTATGTAGATGCAAGCGGTAGTGTGGTTGACTTTGATGGAAATAAGATAGGTACCCAACTTGAGCAAGAAACATTATTCGATGACAAAGGTAATGTTATGGGTATAGTCGGTGATGAAAATCTGGTTTATGATGAAAACGGAAATGTAATCGGTAGAGTGCTTGCTGACGGAACAGTTGTGGATGAAAACGGAAATGTAATCGGTAAAGCTTTACCTGATGGAACAGTTGTCGATGCGAACGGAAATGTAATCGGTAAAGTTAGTACGGATAAAGCCGTTTACGACCAAGAGGGAAATCTTATAGGTCGCAAAAAGCTAGATGGTACGGTCGAGGATAGTAGCGGCGAAGTTTTATATAAAATTAATCAAGACGGCTCAATTACAGATGAAGATGGGAACACCCTTGGCAGAAAAGTTGATAAAGGCAGCATAGTAAGTAATGAAGGTCAAGTTATCGGCAAAACATTTGGAGAAAATGATCTTGTAGGTGCCGATGGACAACTAATGGGCACTATTAGTGGAAATAAGGCTGTATATGATGAAAACGGCAAGCTTATTGGTATGGCGTTGCCTGATGGAACTGTTGTGGATGAAAATGGCGCACTTGTCGGTATGGCATTGCCTGATGGAACTATTGTTGATGGGGATGGAAACAAGGTTGGTGTTATTAGCGAAGAAGTAGCTCTGGTAGATGCCAACGGCAAGTTGATTGGGGTGGTGCAAGAAGATGGCACAATGCTAAATGTTGATGGTACATTGTTAGGCAGAATGCAAGAAGATGGTTCTTTTATAGGTGCTGATGGCGTTGTTTATGCTAAACTTGGCGGTTCTGCTGATGTAGCTGTAGATGAAAGCGGTACCGTAATAGGTTATGTAAATGCAGATAATGAAATTATCGGTGCTAATGGTAAAATGATTGGTTTTGCTGATGAAAAAGGCGAGGTTTATTCAGCAGCAGGAAAACAAGGCGAATCAAGAAGAATAGCTTATGATGAAAATGGTAATGTAATCGGATACATTGATGAAAACGGTAATGTTATAGACTTTGACGGAAATATAATAGGAAAAGTACAAGAAGATGGTACAATTGTAGATAATGAAGGCAACGTAATCGGAAAAGCCGGAGATTATGTAAATGTGGTTGTCGATGAAAAAGGTAATGTTATCGGATATATTGATGAAAACGGAAATGCTATAGATAAATATGGCAACGTTATCGGTGTTGTAGATAAAAGTGGCTATGTTGTAGCTTATGATAGAAAGACTATTGGTTCTGTTATTAAAGTAGAATACGTTCCTATAAGTCCAAACGGAGAGCTTTTAGGTACGGTAAAAGATAATGGTGAAGTTATAAACTCTCAAGATTTAGTAATCGGCAGAATACTTCCTAACGGATTAGTCAGAGATAATACCGGTACCAAATATATTGGTAAAGGAGTTAAGAGCGGCATGATTGTCGGTTGGGGATGTGCAAATGTGGGCACATTGGATAAAAGTGGAAAAGTATTAAAAAATAACAAGGAAATGCCCTACAGAGTTCACATGGATGGTAGCGTTTATAGTGAAAACGGACAATATTTGGGACAACCTCTTAAAACAGGTAGAGTTTTTGATGGTCAGTGCAATTATTTAGGTGAAGCAAATAATCAAGGTATTGTAAAACGCAACAATAGTTATGTCGGATGTGTAAATCCTGATGGAACAGTGTTAAATGAACAAGGAGATATTGTTGGGAAAGTAGCTGAATATAAAGTAGCAGTTAATGCCGGAGGTAATATTATAGGCAGATTAACTCCAGACGGACAAGTGGTTTCATCAGCATCAAAAGCTGTTGGATGCGTTGCTCCAACCGGAGAAGTGTATGACTTTAGTGGTGGCTATTTAGGAAAACTGGTTGATAAATTTTACGCTTTTGATATGAAAGGTAATCTTTTGACAACATTTAAAAGCGATGGAACTTTTATATTAAAAGATCATCCGGGAGCAAAACTGTTTTTACACAAATATATTATCAGCGATAAAAATCGTATAATTGGTGTTGCATTACCGGAATATAACCGTGTTGTTTCATCATCAATGGAAGAAATAGGTCGAGTTTTTGCTGATGGTAAAGTTTATGATACTAAAGGTTTGGCTATAGAAAGTATATATGGTGACGGTAATAGCTTCTACGGATCGGTACATGGAAAAATATTAACCATGGGATATGTTACAACGCCTAAAGGAGAAAAGGCCGGATTTATAAATTTTGACGGTCGTGTTGTTAATAAGTTTGGCGAAGATATTGGTGTTTCAGATGCTAGCGGCAGATGGTTTAATCACAATGGCGAATATATGGGGGGAATTGTTAAAACCGGTTCAGCTATCGGATATGATGGTTCATATTTAGGCTACATAACAGCAAACGGCGATGTGGTAGATTCTATGGGGACTGTTGTTGCATATGAAAACGGTAGCGGTTTAGTGCTTAATGAAGTTAACAAAGTGTTGGGAGAAAATGTCGGTGAAGATTTAGCCGTTGATTTGTTTGGACAATATAGAGGTTACATTAACTCTTTAGGTGAATTAATAGACTTAAACGGTAATTTTGTTACATTTGTACTTCCTGGTGGTGCAACCGATAAAAACTTAAGCGTTATTAAAAGGGGTACAGTGATTGATTTTGGTGGAAATGTCGTTGGTGCTACATTACCTGATGGTTCAGTTATTAATACTAAAAACATTGTCATAGGAAATGTGCATTCTGATGGTAAAGTAAGCAATTCGGAAGGAATAATCATTGGAGAAATCGTTAACGGTGATATTGTTATTAGCAATAAAGACAATGTAATCGGATATGTTTCTTTTGATGGCAAAATCAGATCAAAGGATAATGCTGTTATAGGTAAAACTTTATCCGGCGGCTTTGTTGTCGATAATCAAAATAATATTATCGGTATAATCTACAAGATTGGTACAACTATTTTATCTGGAGACGGCAAATATTTAGGATATTTAGATTCAAACGGAAAAGTTGTAAACGTAGGCGGCAGAGAAATAGGATACTTGAAAAGTAATGGATCTTTTGTAAATTTAGATAAAAAAGTAGCTGGCTATGCATTGCAAGAAGTTGCTCAAAATCGGAGGAATTAGGGTGCTTAATAAGATAAGTAATAAAATTAGATTTTTAATTAGTCTTGTAACACTTACTGTTGTTATGGCGAGCTTTGCATACGCCAATGAAATTACAGCTATAGACTTTAATGGCGAAATTATAGGAAAAGTTATTCCTGATGGTTCTGTTATTGGCTTAAAAAATGAAATTATCGGTAATATTACCGCTGATAGTTTTATCATCAATAATGATGGTACAATTATTGGTGGTGTAGTTCCTCAAGGTGTTGTTATAAGCAATGATAACAAATTGTTAGGTAAAGTAAATAATGATGGTACAGTTAGGTTGCCTACAGGTAAAATCATCGGTAAAGTGTTACCTAACGCATTGGTCGTAGATGATTCTTATAATGTTATGGGTGCCGTTTTATATCCTGGATTAGTGTATAATGATGATGGAAAAACAGTTGGTCGATTAACCGGTGATGGTCTTTACGTCAGTATGGAAGGTCAAAATGTAGGTTTTGTTTCTCCAACAGGTTATGCATATAGAAACAATGGCGCAGGATATGTATTAGATGGAAAGTTGATATCATCAAAAATGGTGGTTTCATCTACAGGTGACTTTATCGGAAGCGTTGTGCCTGGTGGCAGAGTAACAGATTTTAGTACAAAGAATATAGGTTCTGTTCATGCAAACGGATATGTATATGCAGACAATTCAGAAGTTATTGGTAAAATAGTATCTAGCGGCTATGCTTTTGATAATTTGGGTAATTATATAGGACTTATTACTTATAATGGTGAAGTTGTTCATAATAATCAAATAATTGGTAAGTTAAGAGCAGACGATAAAATTGTTAATACAGAAGGTAATGTTATCGGTTGGTATATAGATATATCAGCAACAGCTACTGATTTTAACGGAAAATATCTTGGACGTTTATTGCCTAATGGAGAAATTGCAAAAGCTCAAGATGTTGTAGGTAAAGTAGGTGCTAAGGGCGTTGTTTATAATAAAGACGGAGCAGCAATAGGTCAAATTGCACAAGCAGGACCGGTCTACGATTATTTGGGAAATTTGATAGCTATTGCATTAAGAGACGGAACAGCTGTATCCACAAGTGGTACACTCATGGGATATGTGAAATCAAATGTTGCATATGATAATATAGGAAGAATTTTGGGTGGTGTAATTAATCAGGCACAAGTAATTACAACATCTAATGATGTGTTGGGTCTAAATGGTATCGGTTCTGGGTTTAAGGCTGCAAATGTTCCTTATAAAATATCTCCGTTCGGTTATGTATATTCAATCGACAATGTTGTTATAGGAAACACATTATCACTTTTATCTTTATATAAAGAAACCGGTGAAGTAAGCGGATATATGGGAATTAATGGCAATATTGAAGGTTATCCTACAGAACAGGGTGTAAAACTTACGCAACATGGTATGATAATAGATTCTTCCAACAATATATTAGGATATCAAATAAATCCATATTATGTTATGAAATCCGGCGGTTCTATAATGGGTCGTATGGCACAAAACAATATGATAACAGATAATAAAGGTGCAGTTATAGCAAAAGTTGTGCCTGAAAATGATATTGTTGAAAGTTCTGATAAACTTTCAGATACATATATGCCTGTTGTCGGTTTCTCCGGTGATAACTACTTGGCTATCGGATTTAACGGAAATATGTTAGGATACGCCAGAGCTAATGGTGAAGTTTATGATTATCAGTCAAATAAAATAGGCTCTGTTGAAGAAGGGGACTTAATAGTAGGTGTTGATAAATCTGTAATAGGTAAGTTAATAGGATATAAGAGTGCCGTTAATGAAGGATGCGAATTTATAGGTGTTACAACACCTAAAGGTGATTTACGTAACGGAAGAGATGTGGTTGTCGGAAGAATATTGGCTAATAACCAAATTATATCTGATACAGGAGCAGTAAACGGTTTTATTCCGGAAAGTGGTATTGTTACAGATTTTGAAGGTAAAAATCTTGGTACAATTAACGCTTTCGGTCAAGTTCTTGATTATAATAAGTCAAAAATCGGCTGCATAAACAACAGAGGCAGATTATATAATGCAGATAATAAGTTTGTAGCAGCAACTGTCAGACCATCAGTAGTAATGAATTTCAACAATGTAATCATTGGTAGAGTGCTGAAAAATGGTAAGGTCGTAGACAATAACAATAAAATTATAGGTTATGTATTGCCAAATGATAATGTGGTTTCTACAGATGGAAAAAAAGTTTTAGGTTTAGCATTCAGATATAAATTTGCTTTTGATAAAGATAATAACTTTATTGGACGAGTTAACAATAAAGCAGAAGTAGTTAGCGTGGAAAATAAGGTTTTAGCTAAGGTTATGTATGATGGAACAGTTGTGGTCGATAAAAAGAACATAGGTTATGCATTATATGATGTATATGTATACAATGAAGAAAACCAAGTCATCGGTTATATTACTAAAGGGGGAACAGTTACCGGTTTCTCCGGAAACAAATTGGGTGTTGCCGATAGAGGCTTTTTAGTTGATAAAAGTTATAATTTGATAGGTCGAGGATCAAGAGACTACTTTATTCGTAACTCAAGCCATGAAATTGTTGGTGAATTGTTGTTAAACGGTAGTGTAATTGATAATAGATCTTCTGTATTTGGAGAGGTTTCAGGTAGTGGCGAAATTCGTAATGAAAGCGGAAAATTATTAGCAAAAGCACGCTATTTGCAATATTATAATCCTAAGAAACCGATAATTAAGCAAGAAGAAAAGCAAGAAGAACCTCAAATTCAGATAGGTAAACTATCTGCTCCGGAAATTTCAGAGCGTGAACCGATAGATGAGACCGATAAAGAAACACAGGATATGACCGGTAAATATGGTCTTAAGGCTATAGGTATTGCGGTTACACCTGATGGAAACTATTTAGGTGAAATCTTGTCAAACAATGATGTTATAAATAAATTAGGTGAATTGGTAGGAACAAGAACACCTGACGGTTTGATTATAGGTAAAGATGGCGGTTTAGAAGGTATTGAAGATGTAAAAAATACATCTGCTGAAAAAATGTATGTGATGGGTGATAAAGGAGATGGCGGAGCATATGGTATAGGTTCTATGCCAACAAACTTAGGTGCAGGCGGTGGTTTTGGTGCAGGCGAAAGATATGACCCTGTTCGTGCGCAAATATTAGCATCAAATCAAGACCTTCGCAGAAGCGAATTTGCAGTAGGCAAAATTTCTACAGGCCATAGTAAAGAGGCTTTTGATGGTATGCAAGCAAATTGGGGAGAATCAAGGGAGTTATCTACTTGGCGTGTTGATATGAGCGAAATGATCTTAGAAGATAAACCTATTCCTGCAGTTTTAGCAAGAAGCATAATGTCTGGAGCGCATAGTGTTCCTGTTACAGCTATCGTTGAACGAAATGTTTATGCTGAAGTTGGTAGAAATATTGTTATACCTGCAGGTAGCCGACTGATTGGAAAAATGAGTGGCTTTGGTGGAGGAAACTCCGGTGGTGCAGTTAGGACTACTATTTCTTGGACAAGGTTGATAAGACCTGATGGATCTGCGTTTAAGTTTGAAGGCTTAACCGGTGATGCTCAAGGACGAGCCGGTGCTTTAGGATATCTTGATGAGCAGTTAGCTAAAAAATATGGGTTACCTCTTCTTACACAACTACTTACAGATGCTACAGCTTTTGTTATGGCGGCCGGAGAAAATACATCTGATGGAAATGGTGGATCCACACAAGATTCCAGATCTGAAGCAGCTGCAGATGCTCGTCAAAACTTTATTCAAGGTATGGATGATATATTCAAAAAAATTCTTGAGGATAAAACATCTATTGAACCTGTTGCATATATACCAGCAGGTACCAGAATGATAATCTATCCTCAAATAGATTTATGGATAAGAACAGCTGATCGTGAAAAAGAAGAAGAGGCATCAAAAGAAAGCAGCACAGGACCTTTAATTACGGGTGATGAATCTAAACCTCTAAATAAAGCAGAAAAATCAAGCAGTAGCGGTGGTTCTACAAGCAGTAAAACAGAGGTTTATGGAGGAACTGAATCAGATGCACAGCCTGTAAATGGTGGTTTGCTTGACGAAGAGCCTACAAATAATAAGAGAAGTCCGCGTCCAATGCCTGCATACGCAACAACACCGCCTCCGTCTACCAATACAATAGCTCCACCTCCACCATCCGGAGCAAGCGGCGCAACATTATTCTAAAGGGTTAAAGATATGAGTTTTACAGTATTAGAATCAGTTTTAAGACCATTATCATATTGGTATAATCAAGATAACATAGAGGAAGTTGCGATTAACAGAGCCGGACAAATATGGCTCAGATTGCGCGGAAAACGAGCTTTTCCATGGGTGGTATATAAAGATGAAAAACTAACAAAGGAATATTTGACTAATTTGCTTTATATTATTGCAAATACATATGAATTACCATTTGACCCTGTTCATGGCTCTCCGGTTGTTTATGCAACCATTCCTGGAGATCACCGTTTTTCAGCAATTGCCGGAAGAAACGTTATGTATGATAATGAAGACTTGACCGGTGGTGTAGCTTTAACAATACGTGTTCATAGTGATGAAGTTGCATTTGGTTTATCTGATTATGGTTTGTCTCAAGGTAAGGCTCTGCATAAAATTAATCCGTTAAAAGACATTAAAGATCCAGAAGATCCATACGAGAGATTATTGCTTAGTATTAAAAGAGGTGATCATATTTTAGTCAGTGGTGCGACATCAACAGGTAAAACAACATTTTTGAATAACTTATTAAAAATATTAGATATTCATAAAAGGGTGCTTACCATCGAGGATACTCGAGAACTTTTGGTTCCTCACCCGAACAGAGTTCACTTGGTGTTATCTCGTACGGAACAAACCAACGATATGAACTATGCGAAAATCATTGACTTGGTTGTGCGTTTTACTCCTGATGCAATTGTCGGTGGTGAGATTTCAACATCAAACGCAGGTGCGTTATGGGAGTTGATGGGTTCAGGTCACGATAACTGTTTAGCTACTATCCACGCAGAAAGTTCAGAAGCCGCATATCAAGCCTTTACAGATCGTATTTTGCACTCATACCCAACTATAGATAGAGCAAAAACCATAGAAGAAATGAGACATAAATTAAGGGTTGTTCAAATCAACAGAGATGGCAACTTACGTGCAATTACTGAAATTACTTAAAAACATAACCCTCGGCTTTGTCGAGGGTTTTAAATACATAAAAAAAGCCTCTGATTTAGAGGCTTTTTTTATGTATAAATTGAAAGATTAAGCAGCTTTAGCTTCATATTTAGCGGCAAATTCATTCATTACATCAATGATATAAGATTGAACATCGCTTTCCAAATATGGATGCATAGGAATACTTAAAACTGTTTTTGATAATTTTTCGCAAACAGGAAGTTTACGAGTATTCCATTTAGCATAAGCAGTTTGAGTATGAACCGGACGAGGATAGTAAGCACCACAAGGTATACCAGCTTCTTTTAAGCAGTTCATTAATTCATCACGATTTTCACAAGCGATAGTGTACAAAGCATAAGAAGATTTGCAGTTATCCAAAATTCTTTGTTTGCTGTAGTAAGAACTTAATTCATTGTCATAACGACTTGCAATTGTATATCTGTCTTTAAGTTCTTGTTCAAAAACAGTAAGTTTTTGTAATAAAACAGCAGCTTGGAATGTGTTCATACGGCCTGTCATACCTAAACGAACGTTATCATAACGATCAGATGGGCTCATACCGTGTACACGAGCAGATTTAACCAAATCGTTTTCTTCATCAGAATTAACAAATATAGCACCGCCGTCGCCATATCCGCCTAAAGGTTTAGTAGGATAGAAAGAAGTTGCGCTCATATCGCCAATTGAACCTGCGTTCTTACCATGATAAACAGATCCGTAAGATTGGCAAGAGTCAGAAAGAACTTTCATGCCGTTGTCGTGTGCAATTTTAATGATTTCATCGTATTCGCAAGGAGAACCGAAAATATCAACAGGAATAACTGCTTTTAAGTTAAGTTTGCCTTCGCTTTTAACTTCACTGATAGCGCGTTTCAAATCTTCAGGGTCCATATTGAATGTATCTGGTTTTGAGTCAACGAAAATTGGAGTTGCACCTAATAAAACAGGAGCTTCAGCTGTTGCAACGAATGTGAAAGAAGAAACAAAAACAGCATCACCAGGTTTAACATCCCAAGCCATAAGAGCAAGAGTTAAAGCATCTGTACCAGAACCGCAAGTTGCGCAATATTTAGTATTTGAATATTCTGCTAATTTTTGATCTAATTCTCTAGTTTCATGACCTTGACAATATGCGCCATGATCCAAAATTTTCTTAAAAGCTTCTAAAAACTTTTCTTGTCCGATGATTTTTTGAGAAGTAGAACAGTCGAACAAGTTAATAGCTTTTTCTGGTTTATTAGTCATATTTATTAATCCTTCAAAAAATTTCAACTAAGCGGATAATATGCTAATTATATGTAATATGCAAAACACAAAACATTTCTTGATTGTAACAAAAAAACTGTGCTAAATTACAATATATTTTTATTGATTTAATACGTAAAATTGTTATATTTATAGGCATTGAAGAAAAAAATAAAACAAAAGGATAGTTAAATGTATAATAAAGTTTTGTTAATGTTGGCAACCATTGTTCTGTGTTCGTGTTCAATCGGCACAGAAAATAATGGTGATAGCGCACTTGAAACATATAACAGAGCTATGTTTGATTTTAACTATCAGGTAGATAAAAAAGTAATGTTGCCGATTGCTACCGGATATAAAAAAGTAACTAATGAATTTGTTCGCAATCGGGTAGGTGCTTTTTTTAACAACTTAGAAGAGCCTGCTTATATGGTAAATCATTTGTTGCAAGGAGAGGTAAAGAACACAGGTATATCTGCCGGACGATTTGTTATAAACAGCACATTGGGTTTGCTTGGCACTTTTGATGTTGCTGCAGGTTGGGGGCTTGAAATTAAAAAGACTGGTTTTGATGCGACTCTTGCAAAGTATTGTGTGCCTGATGGTCCGTTCATTATAATACCGTTGGTTGGTCCTGCAACACCGCGATATGTTGCCGGTTGGACGGCAGATGCTTATTTAAGTCCGTTATATTGGGCACTTATAAATTCTGATGGTGAAAAATCAGATACAATTGTATGGGGTGCAGCTGCTGTAAAATACATAAATTTAAGAGCTAAAAATATGGAACTCTTAAAGAGTTTGGAGCAGGGTTCGGTTGACTTTTATGAAGCAACAAAATCTGCATTTATGCAAAACCGCCAAAAGTTTGTAAGTCTTTGCGCAAAACAAGAAGAAGCTTCTGGCGCTCTTAGCTATGATTTTGATTTTGAGGAAGATTTTGAATAGATAAAATTGAAAGGTGACTAATATGAAAAAACTTTTTACGCTAATTTTAACGGGCATTATGCTTTTTTCTTTGCCTGTATGTGCAGATTTTGATGCAAAAAAAGCAGAAGATTTTATTAGAAAAATGACCGCTGACGGAATTGAGCAAATAATTAATGCTGATGTTTCTCAAGAACAAAAAGATAAGCGTTTTGAAGCGTTGTTTAATAAGTATCTTGATTTAGATTTTATAGGACGATTTGTATTGGGCCGCTATTGGAATACGGCCTCAGCTCAAGAACGTAAAGATTTTATAGAAGCATATCGAGAGATGAACATAAAAACATGGTCTAAAAGATTTGACGAGTTCAAGGGCAAAAGCTTTGAGTTTAACGGAACTTCGGCTTCAAATTCTAAGAACCAAATTTTTGTTAACACCTCAGTTACTATGCCACAAGGTGCACCTGCAAAAGTTATCTGGAGAGTTAAAGAAGATGGTGGCAACTTAAAAGTTGTTGATATCATAATTGAAAATGTGAGTTTGGCGATAACGGCTCGAAATGAGTATACAGCATACATAAAAAAATCAAAAAATGGTGTGGCTGATTTGATAGCTGATTTGCGTAAAAAAAACATTTAAAACATAAATCTTATCAGGGTAAAAAATCTAATTGTATCGTTGACAATTAGATTTTTTTTTGATAAAATAAATCAAAAGTGGATTATTTTACCAAGGGGGTATTATGTTTAAGTCTAGGGTGTTCTTATGTATTCTGGGTTTGTTGCTGTGTTTATGTACAACTTCAGAAGCTCGAGTTTGTTTTTTAGCTTCGGCGACCGACGAGTCTGGTAATGCTACTAACTGTATTGGCGGTGGTGTTCTTGAAGATTTTATTGAGTTGGAGACGGAAGCTTGTCCTGATAAAGAGTTATGTGTAATTCCTAGGCTGAACGCTGCGTCATGTCGTGACGGCGAGAAAGATTACTATGACCCTGCGGACTGTTGTTCAAATATAAATGTCTATGAAGAATGCTCCCCTGAATTAGGCTTAACTTGCCTTGATAAATCTTGCGAAGGTAAAACTGCTGATGGAGAAGATTATGTTGCTTGTACCATCGGCAATTGTGTTTGTGATGCAAGCTTTACCGAGACATGTGACGGTGTAGGTCAAATGGGTGTTGGTATCTCCTGTGGTGGTAAATATAGAGAATGTGCTTGTGATAAATCACAGTTCTTCAAGTGCGGTGCAAACAGCACTCCTTCCGGAGCAACATGTACCGACTCGACAGGAACATATCGCGCCGTTTGTGAATGCCCTCAAACAGATGGCGGAGAATGGGTAGATGATCCTGATGAATGCTGTTCTGTATCCACAACAACATGTACAGCTCAACCAAATGGTAAGACAGTCTATAAATGTAACCCCGATCCAGTATTTTCTTGCCGTTGTGGATTTACATACAGCAAATCCGGATGCCAAAGCGGATGTACCGATAGCGATTATAGCTATTTTGGTTCATCATCTAACGTAATTTGTTCAGGCGGTTATGTTCCTTGGTTAAACGATGGCGGTATCTGCGGTAACACATGTCAATGCGCTGTCGGATATTGGGATTTTTATGACACATGTAATAAGGCAGACGATAATAAGTGTGAGCAATTAGGTTATACTGAAACCTCATGCCCTGGCGATTACATTTCTTGTCCGTTTAACTCTGCTGCTAAAAAGTGTTTAGGCGAAGTTGAAACAGATGATGAAGACGACGGTTGCGAATATGCAACACAAATGGCGTGCGAAGCAAAATATACAAAATCTATTTGTGCACAAGGTACAGATGGCTGTTTTGCTCCGGTATCATGTCGTGGCGGATATTACAAAGATGTTAACGAGGTTAACTGTCCTGACGGTAAGTTTAGCACAATAAATGGCGCCGATGCATACGGTTGCGGATATTGTGCAACAGAGTTTGCTTCATGCGTTGAGGCAGGTTATGCTGCTGAGCCGATTGCAAATGCTAAGCAAGTAACAGTATACTTAGCAGACGGCACAGTTGAGAAGAATTGTTTTGCTGCAACATCTCAAGATGGTTGTGAAGAAGCGTTCTTTAACTCTGTATGTGAAGAAAATGAAGATGGCGAGTGGGTACATGCCGGTTGTGAAACAACAGATGCAACAACTTGTCCTTCAAGCTTAGCAGTAAGTGCTACATTAAGAGTTAATACCGTAACAGATAACGGAACAAAAATTACAACAGATATGGCAGGTTGTGCAAAATGCGAAAGCAAATGCTTGTACATTGACCAAGCTGATTGTGTCAGCCAAAATGCTAACTCTGTATGTGAAGCAGACGATGAGGGATGTTTTGTTCCGACAGTATGTCAAGCAGGCGCTTATACAGAAGTTAACGATACAAACTGCGGCACAGAGACATATTATGACAAGCTCGTAAATGTTGATAAAAACGGCTGTGGTAGATGTGGTTCAAAATATACAACCTGTGCTGATTTAGGGTATGTAAATGATACATGGTCTCATGTTGGTGGCGACAAACCATCTAATGTTGGTGATGGTCATACATTTACATTCTATAATGATAAAGGCATAATTTTTGAATGTTGGGTTTTAGATAATCCTTGTAAATATGCAGACCAAGATGCTTGTGAAACAGGCGGTGCAGTATGTGCGCTTAAAGACGGCTGTTATGAAATTGCATCTTGCGAGTTAGGTTATAAAATGACCAACGGAAAATGTGAAAAAAGTATGCTTTACATTACACAAGATGAATGTGAAGCAGATAACCCGGGTTATGTATGCGAAAAAATTTGGGGTGAAACAGGTTATGGTGAAGGATATTACTATGTACCTTCAGCTGAATGCCAAGAACATTATACATTTGTAAACGGCGAATGTGTAAGCAATAATACATGTGAAAGCTATGGCCTTGTTGAAGAATGTGGTGCAGCTTGTGGCATGTGCAACCCAACCTCACAATCAGCAGTTACATTAAGCGGTGAAACAGTAAGATGTAAAGCTTGTTGTCAATATGCAGGTGCAAGATCTTGTGAAACAGCAAATGCAAACTCTGTATGCGGCTTAGATGAAAATCAATGCGAAGTGGTACAAGGTTGTAAAGAAGGATATACATTAACCAATGGAAAATGTATTTCTAACGGTGCAAAATATAACACACTTGAATCATGCGAAGCAGCAAACCAAAACTCTGTTTGTGAAGAGCAAGCAGGTGGTGGTTATGCCGCAACAGGATGTAAAACAGGCTATGTAACAGGATGGTGCTTAGAAGGTGTTAAAGCCAATGCCGATGCTTATGGTTGCGGTGAATGTAAAGCTTTATCATCAGCAACTTGTGAAGAATATGGTTTCTATACTTCAGCTGATAGCTGCTCAACCGGTGCCGAAATTGTTCCTGACATGACCATGACAGATGGTTCAGTTTTACAAGGTTGCTATGCATGTCCTGCAAATAACATTTATCAAGATGTTGCAGACTGTGAACTTAAAAACCAAAATTCAGTATGCGGTGAATTAGTTACAAACGGTGCAGCGGCAGCAACTGAATGTAAAGAAGGTTATGCTAAAAAATGCAGCAATGGCCAAATGCTAAAAGCAGCTGACCAATTTGGTTGCGGAACATGTTGCCAATATACTACATTATACTTATGCCAAACAGCAAACCCGAATGGAAGCTGTGACACAGGTGCTGATGGCTGCTACTATGTAGATAAATGCAACAGCGGTTATGAACTTGTTGATAACCAATGCGTTGTTGGAGATTTACAAGCAACTTATGCAACTTTAGAAGAATGTGAAGTTGCTAACCTTATGAGAAAATGCGAGCCATATGGAAACGGATATGAAGCTGGCGAATGTTATGAAGGCGAATATGATGACGGAACATGTAAAGGTGTAGATTCTGATTATAGCGATTGTGAATATGACTATGCATCAGATCCTTGTCAATCTGATGGACATGGTTTATATTTGCCAACAAATTGTCCACGCACAAAAGCAGACTGCGAAAAAGAATATCCTTACGATATTTGTGAAAAAACAACAGATGCAAACTGTTGGATTCCGTTTGGTGGCTTGAAATATCCTAACCCGGCAGACGGTGATGCATGTAAATCAAAGTATTGGACAGGTTCTTATTCCTACGGCGCACTATTCTGTGTATCTGATACGAAAGAATTATGTCAAGCCGCTTATCCAGGGTTTAATTGTGAGTTAAGCAAAGAGGACTGGATAGATGGTTATGTTCCGTTAGGTTGTGCATCTGGTTACACGTTTGATAGTGGTTATTGTATAGAAGATGCTGCAAACAACTGTCCGGAAGGCGAATATACAACACTTGATGTTTGTGAAGCTCACAATACAAATACGGTATGTGGACCATCAAGTAATGCCGGTTGCTTTACAAGAGATTTTTGTAAAACAGGATATTATCATGAAGGAACCTGTAAAAATGGCCAAATTGCGCATGCTGATGATTTAGGCTGCGGATATTGTGTATACAAAACCAAAGATCAATGTTTAGAAAACAGTGAAGGTTTTGATTGTACATCTATCTATATGTCAGACCTTGGAAGCTACTACAAGGCAAGTACAACAACATGTCAATCCGGTTACACATTAACCAATGGTGCTTGTGTTTCTAACACACCGACATGTGCTTCCGGACAAGTATATGCAGATGGAGCTTGTCGAAAGATAGAAACATGTGAGCAATATAATTTAGTGTCATGCGATTCAGGTATTACAAGCTTTGCATACGGAGCATCTTGCTCTTCGGCAAAGGTAGTGTATAATGCTGCTGGCGAAGCAATAGATTGTGCATGTAATGGTGTAGATAACTACGTTTCATCTTATACATGCCAATATAATAATAAGCAAGCTACATGCGGATTAGCTGACAACGGTTGTTATGAAGTAATTATGTGCAACGATGGCTATGAGCTTGTAAATGGCCAATGCGTTGCTGATGATGGCTGTTTAGTTTCAAATTATTCAGAATTTACAACAGCTCTTAGCAATTCAGCTTGTACAACAGTTACCTTAGCAGCTAATATCGATGGTACTTCTGATACAGCTACTGATGCCTTAAATATTGGTGCTAAAACTATTGATGGTGCTGGTCATACTTTAACAATGAAAAGCAGAAAATTTTTGACAAGATCAGATAATGCTGCAGTTAAGGACATAAATATGGTATGGACTGCCAATAATGGCTCTGCATTTGAAATAAATTTGGGTTTTAATGTAGAGTTTACTAATGTTAACATTGATGTTACATCAACAGCTTCTGAAAACTATGCTCTGAAGTTAGATGAAAATGACGGATTTGTCATGAACGGTAAAAACTCTATCAAAGTGCGTGGCGGAACAACAAACCGTGCATTATATATGTCAGAAATGGGTGATTTAACATTATATAGTGGAGCAACATTAGATATTGACATAGTTGGTGGTTCAAACAGTGTTGCTATGTATGGTCAGACAGATAGTGGCATTAATGTTGAAGGTACTGTGAATATTAAGGCTTCCAATGCCAATATATCAAATGGCGTAACTATGGCTGTGCAAAATGGCGGTGAAATCAATGTTAAACATACTGGATCTAATGTAGGTATTTCATATAATTCTATAGCTATTGGACCTAATAGTAAATTGGCTATTGAAACAAATTCAACAGCACCAAGAATTACACCAAACTATATGAATTTAGCTGGTGAATTAAATATTACAGCTCCAATAGCTAGTAATGAATACTTTTTCAATCCTTCACACGTTTATATTCACTCCCCTAAAGCTAAGATTATTACAACCTCAACAGGTTCAAGAACTCTTAGCGAAACAGACGCAGGTGTTAATTTAGCTAGTCTGCAAGTTGAGGCTGATAAAGGCGTTACATGGCAAGTTAAAAGCTCTGGCTTTAACAAAACTTGGGTCTCAACAGGCGAATATTATGGTAATAACGTAAAATATCCACCATCACCATATTGGTGTGATGCGACAACTGGTTGTACATCAGCTACAACATGTACATATACATCAGAATCGAATTGTGAAAGCACAAACTTCAATTCAGTATGTACTATAGTTAGTGGATGTTATGAGCCAACAAGTTGCGAAGCTGATAACTATCGTAGTGCAGACGAGTGTAAGCAAAAAACAGGCGCTTATAGTTGCCAAATGCAAACACAAGACCCTTATGGTTGTGGCGAAGCAATTCTTATAACATTTGGATAGATTAAGAGGTGGTTTTACCACCTCTTTTTTTGTGTCCTTTCCTTTATCATACTCATGCCCGAACGAAGTGAGGAATAGACACAAGTATCCAGGGAATTTATAAGGCAATGTTTTTGACCTGGATTATCGGGTCAAAGCCAGAGGGTGACAATTGCTTAACTGTAAAAAAAATCAAAACACATAACACTATTGACATTTTAATTTTTTTGTACTAAGAATTTAAACCAGACAGTCGAGTTGGCTGTCCGGAGCCTAAGAATTCCGAAATAACGCGTCTTTAGTATAGGGACGTTAAAATTTATACGCCGACTAGTTATTTAAATAAATGACTGGAAGGCGGTAAAATAAGCCTTGCGGTCAATATACCGCGCTATTTCGTTATTATAGTTCTTAGCTTCCAGTCGCTTTTTTTATAAGAGCGATTTTTTTATGTAAGTAACTTATTTAAAAAAAGGAAGATAATTATGAAATATACAAATGAATCAGGTCGTTCAATGGTTGAAATGCTCGGCGTTTTAGCAATTATCGGTGTGTTATCTGTTGGTGGTATCGCCGGTTATTCTAAAGCTATGAACAAATTCAAAATCAACAAAACAACAGACCAAGTTTCAATGTTGGTGGCAAACATCAGAACAATCTATTCTACACAAGGTAACTACTCTGGCTTAAATAATACAACAGCAATTAACTTTGGTGTTGTGCCAAATGATATGATTAAAAATGGTAGTCTTGTTAATGCTTTCGGTGGCGATGTGACAATTACATCAGCTGCAGCTCGTTCTACAGCACCAACCGAACCTGAAGCCTTCATCATTGAATATGCAGGCTTATCACAAGAAGCTTGTGTAACAATCGCAACAGGTGACTGGGGTTCTGGTCAATCTTCAGGTTTATTAGGTATCTCTGCACAAAATAGTGCTGGCGCTGCAAGCCTTATAGCAGGTGCTTATACAGATAAATTTGTAGCAAGCGCTAGTAATGAAGCTGAAGACCCAGAAGAAGAACCAGCAATGGCTCCTTTCGCTGCTGGTACACCTGCTGTTGCAGTTCCTGGTGGTGGTTCTACGAATTTTACAGGGGCAAATGCTACACCAATGCCTGTTACTGCAGCAGTTGATGCTTGTAACGGTAACGGTACTATTAACTCAGTTGCTTGGAAATACTACTAATAATCGTTCCAAGGGTTGTACTTACAATACTTACAAAAAAGGAAGAGGTGAAAACTTCTTCTTTTTTTTATATTGTTATACATCAACCCTGAACGGAGTTTCCCTCTTCCTTTGTCATACTCGTGCCCGAACGAAGTGAGGAATAGACACGGGTATTTGAGGATTTATAAAGCAATATTTTTTAACCTGGACCTTCCAATCAAGTTGGAAGGTGACAGTGTGAGTAGGTTTGTCATACTCGTGCCCGAGTGGTGCGTTTTTTTCTTTCTGTCATACTCGTGCCCGAGCATAGCGAGGAATAGACACGGGTATCCAGGGAATAATAAGGCAACATTTTTTAACCTGGATTATCGGGAGTAAATTCCCACGTTGTGGGTCCATTTCGTTTCGTAAGCCTCAAACTTCGCAACGCTCGTTTTCGCCAACTATCAACTCCAAGCCCGATAATGACATGTTTTGGGTGTCTTGTGGTACCGATTAGGAACATATTTCAGGGTATAAATCTTTCCAAGTCGGATTAATAGATTCAATGAGGTCTTTTTTCCAATTGCGATTATACTTTTTAAGCTGTTTTTCACGAGTGATGGCGGTTAGTTCATCTTCAAATATTTCATAATAAACAAGCTTGCTTAAATTATATTTAGATGTAAAGCCTTCAAATATTTTGTTTTTATGTTCATAAACTCGACGCACCAAATTATTGGTAACACCAATATAAAGTGTTCCGTTTTGTTGGTTGCTCATTATGTATACATACATTGTTTTCATAAAAGTATATTATACTGGTGTATGTTGTTTGGTCAAGCCCTCTCTTATGTTATATCAACCCCTGAACGAAGTGTTCTTATCCTTTGTCATACTCGTGCCCGAACAAAGTGAGGAATAGACACGGGTATCTAGGAGATTTATATAGCAATATTTTTTAACCTGGACCCCCTGGTCAAGCCAGAGGGTGACGCTTGGTGGCGGTTGTTATACATCAACCCCGAACGGAGAGTTCTTCTTCTTTGTCATACTCGTGCAATAAGGCAATAAAAAACAAAATTTTTAATTAAATTTTTACTTGCCAAGATTAGTATGTTTGCAGTGTTACAAAAATATGAACATTTTGTACGCATAGCATAAAACACTAGTTTTTAAGGTTTTTTTATGCTAACATTCAATTAAAGTAAGCTTATTTTGTGGGAAAAACTATGTATATTTGGGTTGTTGTTGCAACATTTATCACTATTTTATACTCGTTCAATATGTCTGTTCGGGCCGATTTAGACCGTACACACGCAGAATCGAGAGCGGGTGTCGTTGTAACAAAATTTACCGCTCAACATAACGCTCTTAGAGAATATTTTAACTCGCAAGCCCGTGCAAAAACGGGGGATACCGCTGTTTCTTATTATCCCGGAAACGGTTATAATTTGCCCGAGGGAGAAACTTCTATCGAGTCTGCCAAAATTGAGGGCTTTTTGCCTCATGGTTACACAGATGATCCTGCCGTAACCACTCGGGTTATCTGCCTTGAAGAAGATAAGCCTGAAGCATCTAACTGCACTTATTCAGTTGACGGAAGCTGCTGCACAGACGAGGGCGTTGCAATATATGTTGTTTCTTACAGAGAAATTCCATCTCGTTGGGTTAATAAAGTTACATTTTTACCTAGTGCCGATTTGTTGGGCGCAATGGCAAAAGCTCCGGGCTTTGGTAAAAGGTTTGGCTATACTGAGTATGTTGACGGCAAACTTATGTTAAGTGGCGGTCGCATGGTGCAAGATTATGATGAAGAAGGCAATAAAGAGGGAGACCCTTATTTTGAACAACAGGAAATTTTCCACGAAATACAAAATTATCCCGAGTTTTCAAAATGTTTAAATGAAAAAGTTCACTGCTTGTATGCTTTTCAGCGTATATATGGTTAGGAGAAAGTAAATGACTGATTTTCGTAAAAAAATATTAAATAAAATCAACCAAGGCGGTTCTATGATGGTAGAGGCTATGGCTATGCTTGCGTTGATTGCACTTGTTACTCCAACGCTGTATAAAAAATCGGCAGAGAGAACAACCGAGTTACAAGATATTAACACGGCAAACCACATCCGTACATTGTCAAATGCGGTTGATAATTATGTTTCAAAAAATTATCAGGCTTTGTTAGAAGATGATGCCGCTTGGGGTGCTAATGATACAATTTCAATTGCCTTAGATGACGCAGAGTTTTTGGGCTTTTTGCCATATGGTTACAGCTTTGACAGCTTGAAAAACTTTGATGCCCCAATTATCACATTGAAAAAAGCTACTGACGCAGATACAAAATCTATTACGGCGTTTGTTCAATTGCCTAAAAAGACCGATATCGGCGAGATGAGAGCTGCCCGCATTGCTTCAATGGTTGGTAGTAATGGTGGTTACATCAATAATACCGGTGAAGCAAAAGGTGTTGGCGGTGTTTGGAACTTGAGCAATGAAGAAGTTGGCAACCTCGGCTTAAATGGCGATATGGGTTCTGTTGTTGTTGCCTCAACAGAAGCAATTAACTCTGCAACTTCCGGCGCATTAGAAAACGAAATATATTTACAAAGTACACCTGCCGGAGATGGAGAAAAATGGCGCAACACTATGCGTACAGACTTGTATATGGCTGAAACTGACACCGTTATGCACAAAATTATTGGTGCTTCACAAGTAGTTATCGGAGAGAACGCTGAAGCAGCAGATGATTATGGCTTAGTAATTGGCGGCAACAAAGATGCTATGATAAGCGGTTCATTAGAAGCTATCGGAGGAGAGTTTTTTGTTGATGAAGACAGTTTTAATTATTACGATTTAATCGAGGCTAATAATGCTGAAGGATCTGTTAATATAGTGGGCGATACTATGTTTGTGGATGACACTGGAGGTGTTCAAATTAATGAAAAGGGTTTGGTAGTAAAAGGCAGTGTTTCTTTGGCAATGGATGATGATGCAACATTTTCAGCCGGTGATGGCGGTAAATTTATTTCTGCCGGATATAATGCCACAAACAACAAGCCTGAAGTTATTATTGGTGAGAAGCTTACAGTTACTGAAGATTTACTTAAGAGTGAAAGTAAACAAAATGAGTTTGTAAATTCTGTTAAAATTGGCGACGGAAACACTCTTCCGAGTTTGTTAACAGAGGAAGAAAAGAAACCGGAAAACCTTAAACTTAATGTTCAAGGCAATGCATATGTTAGCGGCACATTAGAAGCCGGAACTATCAGAACCGGAGATATTGACTTAAAAGAACTGCATGCCGGTGGTAATGAGCCTATAAATGCAGATAAATCAAACCGTTGGTTGCATGCAACAGCAGATGGCGTAAAAGTAACAGATATTACAAATAGCGGTAAAGAGCGCTTGGTTCTTAATGCTGAAAAAACCGGTATGTATAACCAAGATGGTTCAGCCCCAGGTGAAGCTACTTCTTACATAGAATTAGGCGCCACAAATGCTATTGTACAAGGTAAGGAAGAACTTGAACTTCGAACAAGCGAAACAGGTAAAGTACGATTCCAATTTGGTGGAGATAAAGTTCCATTAGAGTTAGATGGTACTGGCGATATTGTAGCAATTAATTCAGCTACCACATTAGTTACAAGTAATGAATTTAAAATTGGTGCTATTGCAACCGGTGAAGGTGGTAATACTGATGCTTTTTATATTGATACTAGAGGTGACGGAACCGGAAAAATCAGCACTGCAGAACTTACAGTTTCAAACAACCCGTTGTTCCAAGTGTTACCGGAAGATGGTACAGATAGTAGTAATGAAGGAAATGAAGAGAATCTAAGTCCAAGCAGTGCAGAAACCACTAAAGGCTCTGTTTTAACCGTTAATCCGCAACAGGTTTATGTTTCAGCAGATGATGGTAGTACACAGATATTTGCTGTTAATGTATCAGAAGATCAAAATTCACATACAAGAGATAGGCAAAGAAAAGCCAGTGTATATATCCGTCGTGGTGCAATTGAAATTGAACAAAACCCAGTATCCAGCGGAGTAGGTGCAGATGGTGGTGTCGGTTATGTTGAAGCAGGTCGTTTTGTTTCTAATGCGCTTGACAAAGATCATAGCCTTGCTACCCCTGTTTTTGCCGGAGATTATAATGTAAGTGACTATTATGGATCTGAGGGAACCGTTGGAAATCCTTCTACAGACGACGTCAGTACAGAATATGACAGATATATGGTTAACCCTGCGTACACATCAGTTATGCACGACATTAAGTTAACCACACGTGGCGGTGCTCGCCTTAGTGATA
Source organism: Alphaproteobacteria bacterium (assembly GCA_045611785.1). Lineage (GTDB taxonomy): Bacteria > Pseudomonadota > Alphaproteobacteria > RF32 > CAG-239 > JAFTYO01. The sequence continues at coordinate 16,758 of JAZKXV010000021.1, read as the reverse complement.
TGTTGCCGGACTTTATCAATAAAGGTATTTATGTGGTTACCAACACTTATGAAGACACCTTAAATATTAATAAAATCAAGGTAAAAGAGACTTTAAAGGACGGTCAGCTTGATGTAGAAGGCGCAACGGATATGATGGGTGATTCATTAGTTGGAACAAACAAGTGGTCATCAGCATTTTTAGGTGTTGTGCCGGCACCACAATGTCCTCCGGGACATGCCAGAGTTATCACCATAACTCCTGCAGGTTTCAAAATGGCTCAAGCCGGAAGAATGGTTAATCAGAAGGCAAAAAATCCTTTTGGTGGTGGTGATAGTGATGGTAACAGTGATCGCTTTGTAATTATGGGAACAGGTCAAAACCAAGAAAACTCTTTGGCTAACGCAAAACTTGAAGTGGGTACAACTGGTACATCTACTGTAAAATATCCTACAATAAAGAGTGCAAATATATCATCTGCCACAGGATCTATGATATATTATCTTGGTTATCAGGATAGACCAGAACATTATGGAGCATTATCTCCTACAGAACATGGCACAGATTTAGACTGGTCTCCGGAGCCGTTATATTTTCAACAAAGTACATGGCTCAGAAGTAAGGTGATACCGCAAAACTTTGGTCAAGAAGGTGATTGTAACCAATATACAACAGATGCTAAAAACGGATGTGATGATTTTGCCGGTTGGACAGCTGTGATGGGCTTTGTGTATCCAAGAAACCATTATGCAAAAATCATTAATAAGTTGATGGGAAAAGCTCTTGATAATGAGGAGAACCTGGATAACTACTATTGGAACGTGTTCCCTGTGGAAACAGGTACATTAGAAGGTTATGCAACAGTATATTGCTACTTTGACCGTACAAACTTGTTCTCTTCAGGAATTGATGGTAAATATGTTGACCAATATGACCAGCTCAATAGCTTTAGAAGAGGTAAGGCAAAGAGTGCTAAATCAGATGACGAGGGAAATAATACTATAGAGGGTTTTGAAAAAAATGGGTCTGGTGTTATGGAAAAACGAGAAGGCAACAATGCTGCTTATCTTGAGCGTTTAGATGATCCTAGCTTGCAATATAGGCAACCATGGTAAAAAAAGAGGGGTTTCCCCTCTTTTTTTTTGGTTTTGTTACTGCCACTTTTGACCTGTCCCCTCTGGTTAAGCCAGAGGGTGACAATTGCTTATATGTCACCCCTCGGTGGTGTAAACACCGTCAAGGGGTCTTTTACTAGATGCCTTGACAACCTCCATTGCCTGTCGAGGCATGACAATTAGAGGCAGATTGTCATACTCCAACTTGACCAAAGTATAGAGCTTAACAATAAGGCAAATTCTCCTAATCATTTCTTGCCAAGTTTTGAAAAAGGCATTATTATGCAAAAAAAAGGAAAAACTATGAAAAGAACAAAACATAAAAATATAAATGGGTGGCTCATAATTGATAAGCCTCGTGATATGGGTTCAACAGATGTTGTAAACCAAACCAGGCGTTTGTTAGATGCCAATAAAAATGGTCATGCAGGCACATTGGACCCCTTTGCAACCGGCGTTTTACCAATTGCTTTTGGCGAAGCAACAAAACTAATTCCGTTTGTTACAGACGGCCCGAAAGAATATGAATTTATCTTAAAATTTGGCGTTCAAACCAACACAGATGATACAGAAGGCGAGGTTGTTAATACATCAGATATAATCCCTTCAAAAGATGAAATTTTAGAGGTTTTGCCATCGTTTATCGGAACCATTAAACAAACTCCGCCTATTTATTCTGCAATAAAAATAAACGGGCAGAGGGCTTATAAACTTGCTCGTGAGGGTAAAGATGTTAACATTCCGGAACGTGAGGTTCAAATTTATTATCTGGAGCTCTTAGATCAAATTAGCACCGATTCGTTTAAATTTAAGGTTGGCTGTTCTAAAGGTACATATATAAGAACTTTGGGTAAAGATATTGCTCTTAAACTTTCTTCTTTAGGACATTTAACAGAATTAAGACGAACAAAATGTGCAATTTTTTCAATTAAGGATACGATTTTACTGGAAAATTTAAAAAATATAGTGTATGAAGACAAAAGACTTAAGTCTCTCTTGCCGATTGAGACATCACTGCGCGACATCGCGGTGATTGCCGTTTCGGAAGAAGATGCTACTAAGCTAAAACATGGTCAAGGCTTATCGCCTAAAACTTATTCGGCTCTTGAGCCAGGCTCTTTTGCCGCAGCTATGTTTAATAATTGCTTAATAGCGTTGGTTAGGGTTGAAGAAAGAAAAATTTCTCCAATTCGTGTGTTTAATTTATAATATAAAAAAGGAAATATAAAGATGTCGATTACAAATGAAGTTAAACAAGAAATTATTGCAAAATATGGTACAAAACCTGGTGATACAGGTTCTCCTGAAGTTCAAATTGCTATTTGGACATACCGTATTAACTCTTTAATTGAACACTTCAATGTTCATAAAAAAGATTTGCACTCTCGTTTAGGCTTGATGAAAATGGTTAGCCGCCGTCGTCACCTTTTGGATCACTTAAAAGCCAAAAGTAATGACCGTTATCAAGCAATCATTAAAAAGTTAGATTTACGTAAGTAATTCGCAAAAATTAGAAAAACTGCGGGGCAAGGGCTCCGCAGTTTTATAAAATCCTTAAAAGTTTTTAAGGTGAGGTTTTATATAAGAATAAATGAAAGGTAGAAAATATGATCGAATTTAATAAATGCCGCCAAGAAATGGAATGGGGCGGTCGCAAGTTAGTGTTAGAAACAGGACAAATTGCCAGACAAGCAACAGGCGCTGTTATGGCTACATATGGTGATACAGTTGTTGTGGCAACAGTGTGTGCAGCAAAAGAAGCAAACGCCGATCAGGATTTTTTCCCTTTAACAGTTAACTATCAAGAAAAATATTATGCTACAGGTAAAATTCCGGGTGGCTTTATGAAACGTGAAGGCAAACCTTCTGAACGTGAAGTGTTGATTTCTCGTTTAATCGACCGTCCGATTCGTCCGTTGTTCCCTGATGCATTTAAAAATGAAGTTCAAATTATTTGTACAACATTATCACATGACCAAAAAAATGACTCAGACGTTGTTGCTATGATTGCTGCTTCAGCAGCTTTGGCTGTTTCAGGTGTTCCGTTCTTAGGTCCTATCGGTGCAGCTAAAATCGGTTATAAAGATGGAAACTATATCTTAAACCCAAGTATCGAAGAACAAAAAGTTTCTGATTTAGAGTTGGCTGTTGCGGGAACAAAAGAAGGCGTTTTAATGGTTGAATCTGAAGCTAACGAACTTTCTGAAGAAGTTATGTTAGGTGCAGTTATGTTCGGTTTTGAAAGTTTCCAACCGGTTATCGACTTAATTAATGAACTTAAAAAACAAGCAGGAAAAGAAGCTTGGGCAGAACCTAAATTCCCTGAAGAATTTGAAGCTCTTTGCTCACGTGTGGAAAAAGATTTTGCTAAAAAATATGACGAAGCTTTTAACGAAGTTGATAAACAAACCCGTGGCAATTTATTAGGCTCTTTGGCTGAAGAAGTTAAAGCAACAATCGATCCTGAAAATGAACTTGAAGTTCGTTATGTTGGCGATGCAATCGAGCATATCATGCACAAAACAATGCGTGAAAAAGTTTTATCAACCGGAAAACGTATTGATGGTCGTGATACAAGAACAGTTCGTCCGATTAGTTGTGAAGTTGACGTATTGCCTACAACTCATGGTTCTGCTTTGTTCACCAGAGGTGAAACACAAGCTTTGGTTGTTACCACATTAGGTACAGATGACGATGCTCAAATTGTTGACGGTTTAATGGCTGAATATAGACAAGACTTTATGTTATACTATAACTTCCCACCGTTTTCTGTTGGTGAATGTGGCCGTTTAGGTACTCCGGGTCGTCGTGAAATTGGTCATGGAAAGTTAGCTTGGAGAGCAATTCATCCAATGATGCCAGCCGATAAAGAAAAGTTCCCATATTCAATCAGAGTTGTTTCTGATATTATGGAGTCTAACGGTTCTTCTTCTATGGCTACAGTTTGCGGTACAACATTGTCTTTACAAGCTGCAGGTGTTCCAATGAAAAAACCTGTTGCAGGTATCGCTATGGGCTTAATTAAAGAAGCTGATGGCCGTGTTGCAATTTTGACAGATATCTTAGGTGATGAAGATCACTTAGGCGATATGGACTTTAAAGTTGCCGGTACAAAAGATGGTGTTACAGCTTTACAAATGGACATCAAAATTACATCAATCACAAAAGAAATTATGAAAAATGCATTAGAGCAAGCTCATGAAGGACGTATCCATATCTTAGGCGAAATGGCAAAGGCTATCGAAGCTCCAAGAGAAAAAGTTTCTCCATTGGCTCCACGCATTATTTCACTCAAAATTCCTACAGATAAAATTCGTGAAGTGATTGGTTCAGGTGGTAAAGTTATTCGTGAAATTATCGAAAAAACCAATACTAAAATTGATATTTCAGATGATGGTGTTGTTAAAATTGCCTCTGCAAATACTGAAGATGGCGAAGCAGCATTAAATATCATTATCGGTATTGTGGCAGAACCTGAAGAAGGCGTAATTTACAAAGGCGTAATTACAAAAATTATGGACTTTGGTGCTTTCGTTCGCTTTGTAGGTTCTACTGAAGGTTTGGTTCATATCTCTGAAGTAAAAGATGAACGCATTGCTTCTGTTTCTGATTTTTACAAAGAAGGTGACAGCATTTGGGTTAAATGCTTAGGTGTTGATAATCGCGGTAAGTGGAAACTTTCTGCAAAACGTGTAAATCAAGAAACAGGTGAAGACAGAGAATAGTCTGTTCAGATACAAAAAAGCCCCGTTTAACGGGGCTTTTTTAGGCTTGAAAGATAAAATAAAACCTGTGCTGTCGGTTATGATAGCACAGGTAAAAATTGTTAATGGAGCATGTTACAAAGTGTTAAGAACTGCTGACGCGTTTCTTCACTATGTTGTTTCTCCGGTTGTGAAAAGAGTATGGAGATAATAATAAAATCTCTCAACTCCTCTTGTGTCGGTGGTGAACTGACAAACTTTTTAATCAGATGAGCTTGCTTCTTGTGAAAAATTTCTTGAAGCTTGCGTCGTTCGTTAACAATGTAGGTCGACTGATTGTCATGACCAATCAGGTAAACCAACAAATGATAGTAGCTTTTTAGTTCTTCGTTGGTTGAATTTTCATAAATATCAAGCAACATTACCTGGTTAAGGGCGACGAACTTTGACATCTGGTTTGGCGTTATGCCACAGAGTGCATAATATCTGCGTGTGTTTTTCTTTACTTTTTCTTCATGGCCAAAAAACCTCACATCGTGGCAATCAATATAAAGTTTTAGTGTGCTGATGCGAGTAAGTGTTTTTATCCATTTTCGATCATTTTTGTGATTTGGAGTGTTTAAAAACTTTTTAATAATTCTCTCAGAGTAAAAATTTCCATTGATAATTTTTACTGCTACTTCTTTAATATGAGTGTACATAGGCCAACAATATAATTATGTTAATAATAAAAGAATTGTTATCAGCTTACTACATAAGTATGTTTAAGTCAATGTTCTTTAATCGTTAAAATAGACACAAAAAAACCCGCGCAAAAATTGCACGGGAAAACTTAAGGTGAGGTTGGTTACTAACGCTTAGGCACCTTAATCACAACCTTTTTCACATGGTGTTTGCCGCAGCAGTCCATACAAGGCTTGTGATAGGTATCTGTGTCGATAACGCAGTGAGAACCAGCATTCATGTACACTCGTTTAACCTCAGGAATATCTATGAACTCGATATCTCTGTTTGCATCGTACTCTTGCTTTACACGAGGTGTAATCATCTCGATAACCTCCATGCCTTCCATGACAATCTGGATATCGATAAACTTCTCGTGGCGCTCAAACACCGACTCTTCCTTTGTCATATAAGATTCTGCATTTGCATACGCACCATCAGACAACTCATAACGACCCTCAACCCAATTTTTGCTAAGCTTCTCAACAAGAGAAAGCATTTCTACAGTAACGAGCTGCTCGCCCTGCAGATTCAACATAAGTTCATTCATAATTATTAAATTAGACAAGTTTATAATATTCTGTTTTTAAAAAGATGTCAATATTTTTATTGATTTTTTTGTCAAACAGTGTTATGTTTTTGGTATGAACCAATTAGTTTGTAGTTATTATGAAAACTTATTTAGCTTGCCTTTTAGGCTCTTTGGTGTTGCTGTGTGGATCATGTTGTTCAAGTTGTCCAACCTCTGAAGTCACACCATCATCGGTTAACCCTACTTTCACAAAAGAAAGCAATGTTATTGCAACATTTGTTGCCAATGGAACGGTATATTATGATTATCTTTCTACAGCTCAGGATTTTGCTTCGACAATATCATTTGTATATTTGTTGATGGCAAATAATGATGTGGTGATAATTGAACCGACTCTTCCAAAAAATTCTAACATAAAGCCTGTTTGTGTACCGCCATTTAGCAAAGAAGAAGCAAAGGTGCTTCTGGAGGCGCAGTTAGGTCGTAAGCCTAATATGAGGTACAGCTACTAGTGAACAACTCCTTATTGATTTTTTTCAATAAGGAGTTTTTTTTATTTAAATTTGCTGCTTGCTTCTTGACAATGTTAAATTGAGACACTAACTAAAGTATTAGTTAAATTTTTTTGGAGTTAAATAAAAATGAAAATTAAACCTTTACACGATAGAGTTTTGGTTCGCAGAGTTGAAGAAGTTACAAAAACCTCTGGTGGAATCATTATTCCAGATACAGCAAAAGAAAAACCATTAGAAGGTATTGTTGAAGCAGTCGGAACGGGCAAAATTACACCTGATGGAAAAGTCGTTGCTTTAACAGTTAAAGAAGGCGATAAAGTTTTGTTTGGTAAATATGCCGGCACCGAAATCAAATTAGACGGCGAAAGCCTTTTGATGATTCGTGAAGAAGATTTACTTGGTATTATTCAATAAAGAAAGGATTTTTTATTATGGCAGCAAAAGATATTGAATTTGGTAGTGACGCTCGCTCTAAAATGTTAAAAGGTGTTGAAACACTTGCTAAAGCCGTAAAGGTTACATTAGGACCTAAAGGCAGAAACGTTATGCTCGATAAATCATACGGTGCACCAAAAATTACAAAAGATGGTGTGTCTGTTGCTAAAGAAATTGAACTTGCCGATAAATTTGAAAATATGGGCGCTCAGCTTGTTAAAGAAGTTGCTCAAAAAACTGCAGATAAAGCAGGTGATGGTACCACAACCGCAACCGTATTAGCAGAAGCTATCATTAAAGAAGGTTGCAAAGCTGTTGCAGCCGGTATTAATCCGATGGATTTAAAACGTGGTATTGATATGGCTGTTGAAGCAGTTGTTGAAGATGTAAAATCTCGTTCAAAAGAAATTAAATCTTCAGAAGAAATTGCGCAAGTAGGTACAATTTCTGCAAATGGCGATACATCTATCGGTGAATATTTAGCAAGAGCAATGGAAAAAGTAGGTAATGACGGTGTTATTACAGTTGAAGATGCTAAAGGCTTGGAAACAGAGTTAGACGTTGTTGAAGGTATGCAATTTGATAGAGGCTTTTTATCACCATATTTTATGACTAATGCCGAAAAAATGAATTGTGAATATGATAATCCGTTTATTTTGTTCTATGATCAAAAAATTTCAAGCTTGCAACCATTATTACCAGTGTTAGAAGCTGTTGTTCAATCAGGAAGAGCACTTCTTATTGTAGCAGAAGACATTGAAGGTGAGGCTTTGGCTACCTTGGTTGTAAACCGTATCAGAGGTGGATTAAAAGTTTGTGCTGTTAAAGCACCAGGTTTTGGTGACAGAAGAAAAGCAATGTTACAAGATATGGCAATTTTAACAGGTGGTCAGGTTGTTTCTGAAGAACTTGGTATGAAAATTGAAAATGTAACATTAGATATGCTTGGTACAGCAAAACGTATTGAAGTTACTAAAGACGATACAACCATTATTGATGGTGCTGGTGATAAAGAAGAAATTAAAGCAAGAGCTGCTCAAATCAGACAAGAAATTGAAGTTACAAAATCTGATTATGATCGTGAAAAGTTAAACGAACGTTTGGGTAAACTTTCTGGCGGTGTTGCTGTTCTTCGTGTTGGTGGTTCATCAGAAGTTGAAGTTAAAGAGAAAAAAGATCGTATTGATGATGCATTAAATGCAACAAGAGCTGCTGTTAAAGAAGGTGTTGTTGCAGGCGGCGGTGTTGCATTGTTGTATGCTTCTAAAGTGTTAGACGGCTTAAATCCTCAAAATGAAGACCAAAAAGCCGGTATTAATATTATCCGTAAAGCAATTCAAGCTCCGATTCGTCAGATTGCTGAAAATGCAGGTGTAGATGGTGCTGTTATTGTTGGAAAATTGTTAGAAAGCACAGATACAAACTTTGGTTACAATGCTCAAAAAGGTGAATATACCGATATGATTAAAGCTGGTATTGTTGACCCGACTAAAGTTGTAAGAACAGCGTTACAAGATGCTGCTTCTGTTGGCGGTTTGCTTATTACAACTGAAGCTATGGTTACAGAAAAACCAACTAAAGAATGTCATTGTGGTGCTGCCGGCGGTATGCCTGGTGGAATGCCTGGTGGAATGGGATTCTAATTTATTTAGCTCGTATAAAACCCCCTTTAACTTTAGGGTTAAGGGGGTTAATTTTTTTCTTTTTTAGTAAAATGAATGCCAAATAGGCCAAACAAGAGCCATAATCCTGACAGGATAAAACCTATAAGTTGTCCTGTACAAAATTCAGGATAGAACATCAATGTTTCTATCGCTAAGAGAACACTGAATAAAAGAGTAGGAATAATTGCACAGATTCTTACATATTTTTCATCAAAGCGATTTACTTCTTTTAGGTCTTCAGCATTCTTGACTTTTGAAAGTTTGTCATTTCTGATGCATAAAAGGACAACAAAAATAAGCCCGAATATGAAGGTGGCTCCTAACAAACAATTAAAAATAATGTTAAGTGTTTCCATAAAAATTAGGGTTAAATTATAATAATTAATACTGATAAAAAAACATAACATAGAAAACAAAAGTTTTCAATATCGATTCGGTTAAAATTGCGAGTCGTGATTTTGAAAATGTGTCATAAGGATATTTTTTCCCTAAAATTGGGTATAAAAAACATTTTTTGGGCGAAAAATACAAAAAATAATAAATTTTGTCATTTTATACTTGCTTTTGCCAAAAAAGTGTGTTTTAATAACAAGTAATAACCAATTAGTATATTAATTATGAAGAAAAACAACAAAAAGAACGTATTGTCGCTCGAGAACGTTAACATGGTATGTCTTACATCTAAGGTAAATGAGTTTGTTACAAAGAACGATCTCACACCAACAGAGAACAGAGTAAGACTTGTACAGCTCACACTGCGCCACCCTGTACATCATCTGCCGGTAAATATCCCATTTATCGCAGCTATCCAGAAGTGTGGTGAGAAGCAAGTGGTTTACGCACTCAAGCGCTCAAAATTCGCTATCGTCGATGATATTGACGTATCATCAGAGACACGTGTTTCAACAGAGTTTACCATTGATGGTGTTCGCTATGTTCAGAAAGACACTATTAATGGTTTGGCAAGATATGAACCAAAAATGTAAGCGATATGGAACTGAACTATTTGGCTATCCTCGTAGCAGTTTTTGGGTTAGGTTTTATTGCAACACACAATGCACCTGAAAGACCGTGCCCAGTAGGAAAATCACCTCCTCTTGTCGCTATCGTCTGTAAAGACGAAGCTGCAGAAGAGTTAGAGAAAATCCACAGGCTCAATAAGCTGCAGCCTAAGAAACACAAGAAGTACTAATTTAACCCCTCGGATACTATGTAAATCCGAGGGCTTTTTTTTATTTTAAATTAAAATATCTGATTGTTTTTTACTGCAAAAAATTGAGCATCATTTTTTAACACATCAAAGTTTTGTGATTCTGTAGATGTTATCCAAGCTTGAAGTTTTAAGTCTTTTATTTTGTAAAGCAATGCATCTCTTTTAATGTTATCAAGATGCGTTGTTACTTCGTCAAGTAATAAAACCGGAGCAAAACCTTTATCTAAAATTTGGCATTTTGTTTGTGCTAAAATTATGCTGACCAATAAAGATTTTTGTTCACCTGTAGAACATAATTCTGCAGGCATATGTTTTTTCTTATAATAAACTTTAAAATCTGTTCTGTTTACACCATCAACATAATCATTAGTAACAACACTGCGTCTGGATTTTTTTAAATTTTCGGTATAAAAGTCTTCCACATCGACAGCAGCCATTTCATCAAGCATTTTTTCAATTGTGCCATCAAGTTCAAGCATGATGTTTGGAAAGACGTCATCCGGTTCATTTTTGATAAAAGTATTGAGCCTGGCTACAAGCTCACGTCGAGCAGCCGCAATAGCCACACCCAGACAAGACATTTCTTCTTCTAATGATAGTAGCCAACTATTGTCATGAACACCATTTTTTAAGAGTTGGTACCATTGTTTATAAACATGTTCAAAATTGGCGATTCTTTTTGCATGTTCAACGTCAAATGTGTATACGATTCTATCAAGAAAAGATCTTCTTGGTTGTGTTCCGCCTAAGAAGAGCCTATCCATTTGAGGTGTGATCCAAATTGCAGATAAATATTTTCCGAGCTCTGCTTGAGAAGAAACTTTTTGACCATCAATTTGAACTATTCTTCGTTCAAAAGTTCTAATTTCATCGTCAGATTCTTTTTGGTTTTTTTGTGCTCCGGTGCCAAGTGTGTATTCTTCATTGTTTTTTTTAACAATTGCCGATACCGCCCAATTAAGCGATTCGGTAGAGGTTTTGTAATCTGTTGTAACAAGAGCAGGTGTAAAGCGTTTAATGTCAGCCAGTCGTGCTCCTCTTAGGCCTCTTCCTGGCGTTAAAAAAGAAATCGCTTCTAATATGTTTGTTTTCCCACTACCATTATCACCGGTGATAATAATGGGGCATAAATCGGCATTTAACCTAAGATAAGCATAGTTTCTAAAGTCGGTTAAAGTCAGGCGTGAAACGCCTGACTTTTCCTTAACAACTTCATCAATTTTAATTGCTGAATAATCCAATCAATTAAACCCTTTATTATACGCGCATAGGCATTAACACATAGATTGCGCTTGTGTCAGAAGTGTCGTGTATAACTGAAGGAGAAGAACCATCAGAAAAACTGATTTTAACATTCTCGCCTTTGATTTCAGCTAAGATATCTAAAAGATAGCGGAAGTTATAACCAACCTCTAAAGCATCATGTTCATATTTTGCTTCGAGTTCTTCTAAAGCGCTACCTAAATCAGGACTTGATGTTGTAAGTACAATATGATTTTTGCCTGTGATGAGCTTGATAGCTCTGGTTCTTTCTGCTACAACAGAAACACGATCTACAGCAGAAGAAAGAGCTTTTACACCAATTTCTAAAATTTTATCATTGTCGGTAGGAATAACTCTTTCATAATCAGGATATGTACCGTCAATTAATTTAGAAGTTAATGTTACATCTTCTAAAACAAAACGAATTTTGTTTTCAGATAAAGAAATGGCAACTGTTTCAGATTTTGTATCATCAAGAAGTTTTCTAACCTCAGCTACGGTCTTTCTTGGTATAATTACACCGGCCATTTTTTCAGCGCCGCTTGGTAAAGGAGATTCTACGCAAGCTAATCTATGACCATCGGTAGCAACAATGCGTAATACGTTAGTTTGAGTTTCTGTTTTAGCATGAATGTAAAGACCATTTAAATAATATCTGGTTTCTTCAGTTGAAACTGCAAATTGTGTACGATCAATAACATCTTTTAGTTCTTCTTTAGCCATAGTAAAGTTGGTTGGAAGCTCATCACCTGATATAACAGGGAAATCTTCAACAGCAATGGTAGAAAGTGAAAACTTTGAGCGTCCTGAGGCAATGCTTAATTGACCTTTTTCATCAGGGAAAGTAAGTTCAACCTCAGTGCTATCACTTAATTTGCGCACAATGTCATAAAGCATGTGAGCAGGAGCTGTTGTGGCACCTTGTTCAACAATTTTAGCATCTGTAATTTCAGTGATTTCTGTGTCCATATCAGTAGCCTTAAAGCTAATGCCGTCACCTAATGCTTCTATGCGAACATTTGATAAAACAGGGATAGTGTTTCTTTTCTCAACAATGCTCTGAACATGGCTGAGAGTTTTTAATAAAGTAGCTCTTTCAATTATAAATTTCATTGTCGTTAACCATTTAATGTTCTTGTTTACTGTTATAAAGAATATCACAGATACGTAAAATCTAAAGGCAAAAAAATAAGTGTTAACAAGTTTTTTTATAACAAAAAAAGCATATAAATGATAGGTGCAAAGCTTTGTGTAAATTAAAAAATAATAAATATATGAGGCTGATAAGAAAGTTTTTTTGTTTTTTTATTTCTGGCTAAGGTGAAATATTTTAAAAAAAATAAAAATAATGCTTGCAAAATAAATTATTTTGCATTATTAAAGGTTTTGTTATGCGCTCGTAGCTCAATTGGATAGAGCATCTGACTACGGATCAGAAGGTTGTGAGTTCGAACCCCGCCGAGCGCGCCATATCTTAAAGCTCCCATTAGGGAGTTTTTATTTTTTAAATTTAGCAAAATTATATCTATCTGTTAATTTAAAATGCTGTTTCAGTAATTATATTTTTCTCAAAAGGAGAAGAATATGCGCTTTATTAAACCTAAAGATTTAACGCCGGATTCTTTAATTTTAGATGTTAGAGAATTTGAAGAGCACGAGGCAGAGAGTTTGGCTTTTGAACACGATTTTGAACCATTAAGAACATTGAAGCCTGAAGTGTTTATTAAAAAACATCATCTTGATGGTAATCAGACGATAAATATAATTTGTTCATCCGGAGGGCGCTCATCTCAGGCTGCTCAATTGTTTGAGCAAAACGGATACGACAACGTTGCGGTTGTTATCGGAGGAATGATTGAGGCTGACTATGAAGGACTTCCTATTGTGCGCAATTAAAAAGTTTCTTTGCAAAAATCAATAAGTGTGTTAATCCTTTATAAGATAAAATATAAAGGATAAAATATGCCTGATTGGAGCGAAGAAAACAAATTTACCGGAATAATCGCCGGAATAGACGAAGCTGGAAGAGGACCTTGGGTTGGTCCTGTTGTAGCTGCCGCTGTGGTATTTTTAAATCGTGACAGTAATCCATATCTGTTGTCATCTCTTAACGATTCTAAAAAATTAAGTGCTAAAAAAAGAGAAGAGCTATACGAAATTATAATCTCAGAAAGTGCTAAAGGTAATTTGTGTTATGGCATAGGACAATCAACGGCTGCTGAAATTGATGAGATTAATATCTTGCAAGCAACTTTTAATGCTATGCGTCGAGCAGTTGATGGTTTATCGGTTAAGCCAGATATTGCTCTTATTGATGGAAACCAAACTCCTAAACCTTTTTGTTGCGATGTTAAAACTGTTATAAAAGGCGATTCTATCTCATTATCAATTTCTGCGGCTTCAATTGTAGCAAAAGTGTTTAGAGATAAATTGATGCAAGATTTAGCATTACTTTATCCTCAATATGGATTTGAAAAAAACGCAGGCTATGGAACAAAATTACACATTGAAGCATTAAAAAAATATGGTGTAACTGAAGAACATCGCAAATCTTATAAGCCGGTTGCAAATTTATTAAATAAATCTATTTAGAAGCACTTCTGCTGTTTTCAATAATTGTGAAAACTTTTCTTGCTTCTTCTTTTGCTTGTTTAGCAGGTTTGCCTCTAATGCATTTTGCAGCAACTAAATCTTCTTCTGATATGCCTTGAGGAACTCCGGAAACTCTGCTCCTTGATAATGATTTTAAGCGAGCTCTGGTGTTGTCTAATTCTTTTGAGGTATCTATAGAAGAAATATAACTTAACTGAAATTCTTCGCAAACTTTTCTATCTGTAAAAAAATGAATATATTTTCTTTTGGTTGCATCATCTGTTAAATCATAAGACTTAATGGTGTTGGTTGTTTCATCGTTAGAGTGTCTACCGATATCAATAGCTTGAGTGGCTCCGATTTTTTCTATTTCACTAGGATTGTGTGTTATATAAATAATGGTTTTGTCTTTTAAAGATCTAAGATGATTAACAATGTTAGCTGACATTGTTTCATCAACACCTGATGTAGGTTCGTCTAAAATCAGAACAGGCGAATCTTTAATCAAAGCCTGTGCTAACCCTATACGAGTTTGTTCTCCTCCGGATAAAGAAACTCCGGGTCTTAAAATTTTTGTTTCGTCGAGAGTTCCGTTTTCTCCGTTACCAATACCTAACAGTTCTTTGATTTGTTTTACTTTTTCTTCATCGGCATCAGGATTTCCGAGTCTGATATAAGTGTCTATAGAACATTCAATAAGTTCAGGTCTTTGAAATGAGATTGCAATATTATCCATAGGTGCACAAGGAGCTAATGAGGTATAATCTTGACCTTCAAAATTGTTGTCTTTATCAATTGTTCCAATATGTATATTGCCTGATGTAACATTATCGGCGTGTAACAAGAGCTCAGTTAACGTACTTTTACCGGCACCACTTGCTCCGCTTAATATTGTTATACCTGGCTTAATCAATATGGTTTCATTTGATGTAAATAATTCTTTATCTTCTCTTTTTCCTATATCTTTGCCTGATTTTATCCGATGCTTATAAGCAATGTTTTCTAGTTTTATTACGTTTGCATTGCTTTTAACCATATCAGCACCAAATACAAAATCTTTAAATTTTGTTTTAAATTTGCGATATGTCATAGCAAATGTATCTAGATATTCTCTTTTTCCTAAATAAGCAGATGTAATTTGGTTAACAGCAGAGGTGGTTGTAATTACGCTGGCTGTAACAAGAGCCGTTGCCGGTAATGATAATCCGAGGGCTGTCGCTGCGGCAATGGTTGCACCTCCTAACAAAATACTGTTTAATGTATCAATAGATGCATATTTAAATAACTTTTTGGAAAAATCTTTTATTAATTTCATAGTTTTACGCTGTCTATTAATCAGACCTTCTTTTGCATATTTTTGCGCTTTGACCGATTCTATCATTTTTGAGTTTTTGTACATTTGTCTTGAGTACGAATCAACATCTTTTTGCGATTCGTCAATATCACCTTTAAATGAAACTTTATGTTTGGCGAGGCGTCTGTTTAATAAATATGGTATAACTGAAGATCCTGTAGATGCAACAGCAACAGCTCCGGCCACTAATGCAGGAGAAGTAATGCCTGATGAAGCTATGGCAATTGTGCTTAATCCGATACCTATACCGGCTCGTACAAATGCTTTCATCATTTTTGCATTTTGAAAGGCATAACAAGCCGCTGATGTACTTAAAGTATCAGCATATTTATTTGTTTCTTCCGGATTTGTACTTTCTCTTTCAGACCTTGATCTCTGATCAAATTCATGGTGCAAATGTTGATCGGTTGCCATTTTTATTTTGCGCCCGATATACATATAAACAAATTCTGATGTGCAAGCAGATAAGTTACTGGCGTGATTACTTAATATTGACCCGCCTAAGAAAGCAGGTCCGGCAGATGTGAACTTGTTTATAATATTATCAGACGAAGCAATAAAGCTGTCGATTGCTGCTAAAAGATATATTGTTTTATTATCATTACCTATAATTTTATCAATATATGCTTTTGCTTCGGCGCGCTCTTCTTTAGTAACGTTTACTTTTTTGCTTTCTCTTGCCATTTTCACCTCTTAATCATATTATAAAACGACTAGGGGCTTTTGTCAATAATTATGGCTTCATAAAAAAAAGCCCTAAAATAATTAGGGCTAAATGGAGTATAAAGTCAAATAATTTAGTTGTCTAAAGCTCTTCTTAAATCATCAACGTTTTCAGCTAAAGAAGTATCTTCAACGATAAGTTCTTCTACTTTTCTTACAGCATGCATAACTGTTGTATGATCACGGTCAAACTTACGTCCAATTTCCGGTAAAGAGCGAGATGTAAGTTGCTTAGCTAAATACATAGCAATTTGACGAGGTCTTGCAACTGTGCGAGCTCTGCGTGAAGATTGCAACTCCTTAACAGAAATATTAAAATATTCTGCAACTTTTTTCTGAATTTCATCAATTGTTGTTTTTCTATCGATTGAACGTAACATATCTTTTAATACATCTTGTGTCATATCTAAGGTAATTTCCTTGTTAGCCAACAATTGTGAATGAGCGGTGATTCTGCGTAACGAACCTTCTAATTCTCTGATATTAGATGTAATTTTTTGAGCTAAAAATTCAGCAACCTTTTCAGGTAATTCTACGCCCATTTGTTGAGCCTTGTTGCGCAAAATGCCCATACGTAAATCAAAATCTGTCGGATGAATATCAGCAACCAATCCACTGTTTAAGCGAGATTTTAATCTGGTCTCGATTCCTTCCAAATCAGAAGGAGATTTATCAGCAGATATGATAATTTGACGACCTTCTTCAATTAAAGAATTAAATGTGTAGAAAAATTCTTCCTGAGTTGTTCCTTTATTGCTCATAAATTGAACGTCATCAACCATTAAAACATCAACTGATCTAAATTGTTCTTTAAATGCTGTTGTATCTTTATAGCGTAATGCTCTTACAAATTTATACATAAATTTTTCAGCAGACAAATATACAATATTTCTAGTTGGATCCTGTTGTTTGATATGCCAAGCAATTGCATGCATCAAGTGTGTCT
>JAZKXV010000020.1:0-46143 GCA_045611785.1 Alphaproteobacteria bacterium | reverse complement strand
TCATTTTGTTAATTTTAGCCACCAATAGGATATTTGTTCAAAAAAAATAAAAAACCTCGGATACTTTTGGTATCGGAGGTTTTTTATAGGAATTGCAATTAAAATTGCTTATTAATAAAAGTTTTTTATATTTGGATTGATATTTTTTTAATTAAAGGCTTGCATTTGTTTATTTTATATGTTAAAAGGCACACTTGAAAAAGTGACCTTTATGCATGAGTCGAAACAGAAATCCGTGGTAAAGGTTGTTGGATTTATCCGCTTTGAACTTCAAAGCATTTGAGAAAAGAAAGGAAAATTGAAATGAGACATGGTGATAAACATAGAAAGTTTAATATGCCAAAAAGCCAACGCAAGGCATTGTTTTCAAATTTAACTAATGCATTGTTAACACATGAACAAATTAACATTACATTGCCTCGCGCTAAAGAATTAAGAACTTTTGCTGATAATATGATTTCTTATGCTAAAAAAGGTGACTTAAATAGCCGTAGATTGGCTTTGTCATTTTTAAGAGATAAAGAAGTTGTTTCTAAACTTTTCTCTACTTTAGCTGAACGTTATAAAGATCGTAACGGTGGTTATACTCGCGTATTGAAAGCTGGTTTCCGTTATGGTGACTGTGCTCCAATGGCAATTATTGAGTTAGTTGACCGTGATGTAAATGCTAAAGGTGCTAAAGATTTGGCTCGTGTTGCTGCTGAAAAAGAAGCAGCTGCAGCTGCTGAAATGGCTGAATAAGTAATCAGTTAATGTCTTAAGACGAGCTATGAAAATAGCTCGTTTTTTTGTATGGCGGATAACAAAAAAGCACTCAACAATGTTGAGTGCTATATGTTGCACAAGCCATCTAACCGTTTATTACATTTCATATCGAACCGCTTTGGCAAGGTGGGCACCATGTAATCAGACCACGATCTGAACAGAGACAGTTCCCTATAATATTAACGTTGGCTCGGATAGACCATGCGGAATAATACGTGTCAGACAGCCTGTCCTTATGTATTTATATTAGCAAAAATTTTAAAAATAATCAAGATGTTTTCTTTTGCTTAATGCAAATAATATGCTTGATTTTTAATGTTTTTTTATATAATATTTATAGCAATGTTTTTGATTTTTTTTATTTTTTTACAGCTTTATTTTATATAATGTATATGATAGAAAATATAGCAATAAATCCATATATAATCAAACCAATAGGATATGAAAATGCAACTTTAAAATCTGTAGATGAAGGAACTGCGTTTTCTATAATTATGGTTTGCAGTAATATATAAATTATGTAGTTAAAGAACGTGATGTTCATATTTTCAAAATACCAGATATTTAAGTAATATCCTATTGGTAGTAAAAAAAGTGGTGCCAAAGCGGCAGGCAAGGCGTTGTATGATGTTATGTTTCTGAAACTAACACTTCCCATAACATAGTTACCGTATTGATCTTTTTTAGGGAATAAATCATAACTGGTAGGATGAGCGTTCATAGATAGTCCAACTATAAAGTGCATAGTTTCGTGCAACATTGTTCCCGGTATGTTTATTAGTGCGCTAAGCCATAAACTTGAGTATGTTGAATACTTTAATTTTAGTAAAACAATTACAATCAATATCATTAAAAAGCGGTTACCTACAATCCATTCCAATGTTTTAGGATCTGAAATAAAGTGGTTAAATTTAAGAAGTATTAATTGAACAAAATCCATAGTTGTATCCTTATAATTATATTGATGCTTTTTCTAAAACTTTCATGCCTGCAAGATATGTGTTTAAGAGTAATTCACATAGGGTGTATTTGTTTATTTTGTTGAAACTGTCTAATGCATCTGTAGTTAAAAAAGAGCTTAGCGAAAACAGAGAAAGCCATAGAACCTGTGTGGACAGGGTTCGTTCAGGAATTTCAATGTCTGGAAACATGTGAGCAAAAGATGTTTCTACCAATTTAGTAATTTGTATAACTCGCTTAAGATATATTCTGGAGAAATGCTGATTGTTGTTTAGTAAATGAAAATTATGCACCAAAAACCATAAGTTTTTATTTTCTATTACAAAATTGATAAATGATTTTACATATAAATTTAACCTTTGATAAGGAGCTCCAGAAGATTGTAGCTTAGATAATTGGTTGTATAAACTTTCTAATGTAAGATAATTTTGTATTAAGATAAAATTATCCATATTTCCAAACTGGTTATAAATTGTTCCTACAGAATATCCTGAAGCTTCAGAAAGTTTGCGTGCGGTCAAAAACTCAGCACCTTTTTCTTTGATGAGGTCTCTTCCTTTGTTGATTAAATTTTCTTGAATATTATCTTTGCTCATGGTAAATCTTATATCTAAATTAACGATTTTGTTATACTTTATGATAAGATACACTAGAAATGAACAATGTTCAATTTTTTTCTTTAACATATCGGGGGTTTTTATGAAAAAGTTATTTTATAGTTTATTGTTAGGTTCTGTTGCCTTTTCTATGCAAGCAAAGGCTGAGGATGATTTTTTTAGTGATTTGATGGTTACCGAAGAAGTAAAACAAGAAGTCAAAGAAAAGATAACCGACAAAGCTGTTGAGCAAGGAAAAATGGATGCTTCCAAAATTTTAGAAAGTAGACCAAAAATGCTTAAAATTCAAAAAAAGCAAAGAAAGGCCAGAGTGGAAGAGACTGTCGTTGATGCAGCAGCTCCGATTGTTTATGAAAAAGCACCGTTAGGTCTTTTATGGTTAGCACCAAAATCTGAGATAGAATATATTAAAGTAAAATTAGAGCCTGTTGAAATTAAAGATTATCCAAATTCATATAAAGCTACAAATTTGCCTAAGGCTTTAAGCGATTTTAGAGAAACTATGGTTAGTTTCGGTAAAGAAAACAGCTTATGGCGCATAATATCTTATGGCGATTATATAGATGATGATTCTAAAGCAACAAAAGGCTTAAAACAGTATGAAAGATATTATGAACTGTTAGATAAAAAATATGGTAATGCTGAAGAATATTATACTCCTGCCATAACCAATGTGGAAGAGCTTGTTCCAAATGATGATGGCACAACGTCTACGGCTATTAAACAATTGGATATGGAAAAGGGTGATGATGGATTTTTAGAAAAATTAGCTTTAGGTGAAGCCGTTTTATATTCTACTTTTTATAATGAAAAAGTCTCTGTTACTTTGGCATTGTTTGCAAATATGCAAGCTCAATCATTTATAGTTATTGATTATAAAAATATTGAGTTGCAGAAAAAAGTAAATGAGGAAATTTTAGATGCATTATAAAAACCACGAGGTTGAAATGAAAAAAGTTAGTTTTTGCGGAATATCAGGTAGTGGAATGAGCGCTTTGGCGCAAGTATTAAACTTTAGAGGTTATGAAGTGTGTGGGTCTGATAGAAGTTTTGATCAAGGCAAAGACGCTCAACAAAGACAGGCACTTGAAAATGTCGGGATTAAAATTTTTAAGCAAGATGGCTCAGCTGTTGAAAAAGATACGGAATGTTTATACGTTTCTACTGCAGTTGAAGATAGTATTCCGGATGTTAAAAGAGCAAAAGAGCTGGGCGTAAATATCAGAAAAAGATCTGATTTATTAGCAGATATTTTTAATTCTGCTAAATATGGTGTTGCAGTAGGCGGTACAAGCGGAAAAACTACTGTAACTGCAATGTTGGGTTTTGTGTTGGATAAGCTGAATTTAAAACCTTTGATGGTAAATGGAGGGTTGCTTAAAAACTATGCGAATCGAGATGGAATACCTAATGTTATCTTAAACGACAATAGTGAAGTTTGTGTTGTAGAGGCTGATGAAAGTGATGGCTCAATAGAAAAATATACCCCATATATTGCTGTTGTAAATAATATAACCATTGATCACAAACCCATTGATGAGTTACAAGACTTGTTTTCAAATTTTGTATCAAAAGCAGTTAAGGGTGCTGTTATAAACTTAGATTGTCAAAACTCGGAAGTGTTGCTAAATAAAAATGCAAATGTGATAACGTTCTCTATTGAAAACCCGTCTGCTAACATTTATATATCTGAAATTTCTCCGTTAAATAATGGTATTGAATATGTTTTAAACAATAAAAAACATACATTGAAACTTACAGGCAGATTTAATGTGGCAAATGCTGCTTGTGTTTTATCTGTATGTCAAATGTTGGGAATTGATACAGATGTTGCTGCGGGTATATTGGAAGGGTTTTTAGGTACAAAAAGACGTCTCGATATTATTGGTACTAAAAACAACATTGCTGTTATTGATGACTTTGCTCATAACCCTGATAAAGTGGCCGGTTCTATGTCTGCTTTAAGAGATTATGATGGCCGCTTACTGTTAATGTTTCAGCCTCATGGTTTTTCTCCTATGAGAATGATGGGACGACAAATTATGGAAAGTTTTGCAAAATTTATGAATAAAGAGGATATGCTTTTCATACCTGAAATTTTCTATGCCGGAGGTAGTGTAACAAGAGATATATCTTCAGCAGATTTAGTTGAATATGCTAAAACCTTAAGGATTAATGCTGAGTTTTATCAGACACGTGAAGAAATTAAACACCGCCTTATTCATATCGCAAAATCTGGAGATAGAATTGTAATTATGGGTGCCAGAGATAATTCTTTGCCTGATTTTTGTGCTGATATATTAAAAGGATTATAATATGGAGTTGTTGAAAAAAGGCGATAGGGTGGCAATTGTGTCACCATCATCGTGTATTGAGAAAGATGCATTAGATAAAGGTATTATGTGGTTAAAAAGCATCAATCTTGATGTTGTTGTAATGCCTCATGTTTATGATGCTGAATTGTATATGGCCGGAACAGATTTAAATCGAGCAGACGATGTAAATAAAGCTTTTGCAGATAAAAGTATAAAAGCATTGTTTTGTTCGCGGGGCGGGGCCGGGGCAACCAAGATTTTGGATTATTTAGATTATGACTTAATTAAGAATAATCCTAAACCGGTATTTGGTTTAAGTGATTCAACAGCATTGCAAAATGCATTGTATCAAAAATCTGAAATAGTTTCTTATACAGGATTTCTACCTACGTACGATTTTAAAAAAGATACTTTAGATACACTCACTTTTACTTCATTAACAGATGTTTTTTCCGGAAAAATGCAAATTTTGAATAAAGGGAAAACATTAAACAGAGGAACCGCAAAAGGTGTTTTAATTGGCGGTACGCTTTCAGTGTTAAATTATTTATGCGGAACAAAATATTTTCCGGATTTAACGGATAAAATATTGCTTTTAGAAGATATTGGCGAAAAAACTTACAAAATTGATTTGATGCTTAACCAATTAAAACAACAAAATGGTTTTGATAAACTAAAAGGTATAATTTTTGGTGAGTTTACAAATTGTGTAAATCTTGGTGGTACAGATGGATCAATTGAAACTATTATATCCAGATTTTCTGACGATATAAATATACCGGTAATATACGACTTTGCGTATGGTCATGTCGATAGCCGCTATGTTTTACCAATAGGTGCAGAAGTTTTTCTTGATGCTGATAATGTAGTGGTTAGAACACCAAGTTTAGCAGATATTCAAAGTTTTTAGCATTAAGCTTATTGATTAAGTCAAAATACATTTTTATGCCGTCCCAACCTTTGCTGTTGTACGCAATTATGCTTCCTATTATCCAAAAATTAGCACCTGGTAAAAATGTCCAGCAAAATTTATAACTAACTTTAGGCAAATCAGTTTGTTTATCATGTATTTGTGAGCCAACTGTATCAACATGATAGCCGAGTATGTATCCGAGTATTCCGTTGAAAATGATGCTTTCAGGGAAAAGAGGCATAAGTATCATGTAAAAAAAGCCAAATAATGGGAAAAAATATGGTGCAATAACTATAAGCCAATTTCCATCTCCTTGAAAGCCCATTTCTCCACCACCACCTTCAGGGTCTAAGCGAATGTGTTTTACTTTGTGAAATGTTATAAGTGCAAAAAAAGAGTGTGTAAGTTCATGAGCAACAATTTGCATAGCAGTTTTAACAGATGAATCGGCCATTGTTCTTGCAATAAAATACATGAAAAATCCAGCGCCTAATGCGACATATTTAAAACTTTTAAAATTGAAAAAATCATAAGATAAAAAAAGAGCAGGTAATGATATTAGCATATAAATGGCAATAGGCCATTTGAACAAGTTAATAATTTTATCAAGAATTTTTGCCATAGTTAAAAACCTTTCACTCAAATGTATATACACTTTATTTACTAAAAATTCATCTTTTTAAAATGACATATCAACATTAAGTGTATAAAAAAACTCCTCAAGGTGTACTTGAGGAGTTTTTCTTATTTAATTTGCTTAAGCAGATTTTTTAGTTGTTTTTTTAGCTGCTTTTTTAGCAGATTTTTTCTCTTCTTCAAATGAATATAATTCTTCAACCGGAACAACTTTTTCATTTAATTTAACTTGAGATAAAACATAATCAACTATTTTTTCTTCAAAAACAGGAGCTTTTAAAGCTTCTACAGCTTCTTTGTTTTTGAGATAATAGTCAAATACAGCTTTTTCTTGACCTGGATATTTTTTAGCTTCGTTCATGATAGCTTTGCTAATATCTTCTTGGCTAATAGTGATTTTAGCATTTAATCCAACTTCAGAAAGTAATAAGCCTAATTTTACACGACGAGCAGCTATATCTTTATATTCAGCTAATAAATCTTTTTCATCTTTGGATTTTTCATACTCGTCAAGCTGATTATATTTTTTAGCTTGTTCATATTGTTTTACAATACCGTCATATTCTGCTTCAACTAATTTTGAAGGAATATCGAAGCTATATTCTTTATCTAAAACATCTAAAAGAGCGCGTTTTAATTTCATTTTAGAAGCATTTGCATAATCGCCTTTAATGCGTTCAACAACTGTAGCTCTTAATGCGTCTAAACTCTCTTCACCTAATGATTTTGCAAATTCATCATTAATTTCAACTTCTTTAGGTTCTCTTATTTCTTTAATTTCAACAGCAAAAACAGCAGCTTTACCAGCTAAATCTTTAGCGTGATATGTTTCTGGGAATGTAACGTTTACATCAACTTTATCACCTTTGTTTTTACCTACTAACTGATCTTCAAAACCAGGGATGAAAGAGTTTGAACCTAATTCTAATGGGTAATCTGTACCTTTTCCACCATTAAATTCAACACCATCAATAGATCCTGTAAAGTCAATTACTGCGATATCTCCTTTTTTAGTTGGGCGATTGTCATTTACAGCAACATTTTCTTTTCTAGTTTGAGCAACATATTTAATTGCTTTTTCTACCTCTTCTGCAGGAACTTCTGAAGTGAGCTTATCTAAAGTTATTTTTGAAAAATCTCCTACTTTAATTTCAGGCAAGACTTCAACAACAACAGTAAACTCAATATCTTTTCCTTCAGCAAAAGATGTTAAATTAATTTCAGGCATAACAGCTGGACGAAGTTTTTTATCTTTAATGATTTCATCGGCAGCATTTTTAAGCATATCATCTAAAACTTCACCTAATACAGAAGGGCGATATTTTTGTTTTAACATTGCCATTGGAGCTTTTCCTGGGCGGAAACCTGCAATCTTTGTGTTTTTAGAAATTTTTTCAATTTTGCTGTCTACTTCTTTTTCAAAATCTTGAGATGAAATAACAGCTTTGTATTCTTTATTTAAACCGTTTGATTTTTCTTCAGTTACTTTCATTGATTTTCTCTTATCCTAACAAACATCTTAAAAAAGATGGTGCGAGCGGAGGGACTTGAACCCTCACGTCTTTCGACACCAGATCCTAAGTCTGGCGTGTCTGCCAATTTCACCACGCTCGCGGTTAATTATTAAATTAGCTTTATGCATAGTACTCAAAAAAAAAATTAAATCAAGCAAATAATAAAAGTATTGCATATTTTATAAAAATTTATAGTATACGAATAAGTTTAATTAGTGTTTGAGAGAAAAAAATGCCTGAAAATACACCAAATTTAAGAAAAACTTTTGCGATTATTTCGCACCCGGACGCCGGTAAAACAACATTAACGGAAAAGCTGCTGTTGTTTGGAGGTGCAATTACTCAAGCCGGTGCAGTTAAAGCTCGCGGAGAGAATAGAAGAGCCCATTCTGACTGGATGAAAGTTGAGCAAGAACGTGGTATTTCTGTTGCATCATCTGTGATGACTTTTGAGTATAATGATATAACATTTAATCTTTTAGATACTCCAGGTCACGAAGACTTTTCAGAAGATACATATCGCGTTTTAACAGCTGTAGACTCTGCAGTTATGGTGCTTGACTCAGCAAAAGGTATTGAAACTCAAACAAAGAAGTTGTTTGAAGTGTGTCGTTTGCGTAATATACCTATTTTAACCTTTATCAACAAGTTAGACCGAGAAGGTCTAGATACATTTGTTTTGCTTGATGATATTGAAAAAACATTAGCATTAGATGTAACACCAGCAAGCTGGCCAATTGGTTCTGGTAAAGATTTTATGGGGTGTTATGATATAATTAATGATAAACTCATTTTAATGAACAAAGCAGGTGATAAATCTCAGATCAACTCAACAATCGAAACGTGTCAAGGCTTAGATGATGCAAAATTAGATAATCTTTTACCTTCTCATTTGGTGCAAAAACTTAGAGAAGAAGTTGAAATGGTTAAAGAAGTTTGTCCTAAGTTTGATATGGATCAGTATTTATCCGGGGCATTGACACCTGTGTTTTTTGGTAGTGCAATTAATAATTTTGGTGTTAGAGAAATATTAGATGGTTTGCATAAAATGGCTCCAACACCTAGACCACAACCATCACTAGAAAGAGAAATTAAAGCAGACGAAAATAAAGTTACCGGTTTTGTGTTTAAAATTCAGGCCAATATGGATCCTAAGCATCGTGATCGTATAGCATTTATGCGTATTTGTTCAGGACATTTTAAGAGAGGTATGAACTTAGTTCAAATAAGAACAGGAAAAGGAATTAAAGTGCCGACTCCAGTGATGTTTCTGGCTCAAGAAAGGGAACTGGCAGAAGATGCATATGCAGGTGATATTATTGGAATTCCAAACCATGGACAG
Organism: Alphaproteobacteria bacterium; assembly: GCA_045611785.1. Classification (GTDB taxonomy): domain Bacteria; phylum Pseudomonadota; class Alphaproteobacteria; order RF32; family CAG-239; genus JAFTYO01. The sequence continues at coordinate 37,081 of JAZKXV010000020.1, read as the reverse complement.
CTTAGAATTGGAGATACATTAACCGAAGGTGAAAAAATTCATTTTACTGGTATTCCAAGTTTTGCCCCAGAATTATTGAAGTCTGTTCGTGCACTTGATCCATTAAAATCTAAACACTTAGGCAATGCTCTACAACAAATTGCTGAAGAGGGAGGAGCTAACGTGTTTAAACCAATAATTGGTTCAGAATGGATTGTAGGTGTCGTAGGTGCTTTGCAATTTGAAGTTATGGCAGATAGAATTAGAACAGAATTTAATATTCCGGTTATTTTTGAACCAACTCAATATTATACTGCTCGCTGGATAGATTGTGATGATAAAGCTCAGTTGCAAAAATTTATAGATTCTTCTCAAATGAATATTGCTGATGATCACGATGGTGCGAAAGTGTTTTTAGCTCGTAATGCATGGCATTTGGGAAAAGTTAATGAAGATTTTCCTAAAATTGTTTTGCGCAAAATCCGTGAACAGATATTTTAAATAAAATATTTTATAAAAGAAGAGAGCTAGTATATAATAAGATGTCATTTGAGTTAAATGGAGTAAATTATGGCTTTAAAAGAATACGAAATTGAACCAAATACATTTTATGGTATGGATGGTAGAGAATATATAAGATATTAAAGAGATGATGAGGCGTTGTTTGTAAGTTTGCATACAACCTCGTATACTCCCGAAAGTGACTGGGTCGGATGATCAACATGGATATTATCCAGTAACTCAATATACGACCCATTTAGAAACATATAAAGTTAAAGAAGTGGAAAATGTTGCCCAAAGACTTGCTAATAAGATACGAAAAAATTTGGTAAAGATCTCCAAAAAACAAAAGATTGAAGAAGAAAGACGTCAGAAACATCTAGAAGGCTTTGAAAAAGGAAGATCAAGAAAAAATAGCAAAGAAAAAGGTTGAGGAGGCTATTGTTTCCAGAACTGTTAATGATTTTTTTGATAAGAAATAATTAATTTTAAGTTGAATTAAAAAAACACCCACTATTTGATTAGTGGGTGTTTTTTTATGTTAAAGACAATTTATGAGTTCAAAATTGTATAAATTTCTTCTCTGGATTTAGCTTTACGCAATTTGCTGCAAACTTCATCATCTTTTAAAACTCTAGATAATGTGGCTAAAGCTGTTAAATGATCAGCGCCATTGTTTTCAGGTGAAACCAGCATAAATACTAAATCAACAAATTTAGAATCTACGGCATTAAAATCTATCGGAGATGAAAGTCTTGCAAAAACTGCTTGAACAGATTTTGCGCCTTCAACTCGAGCATGAGGAAAAGCGGTCCCTTTTCCGTAACCGGTTGAACCTAAATTTTCTCTCTCCATAATTGCTTCGGCTAAGGTTCTTTCATCAATTTTGGTTACCTTTGATGCGATAGAAGATAATTCTTTCAAGAATTGTCTTTTGCCGTCAGCTTTTACTTCGGTAAAAATTGCATCTGCCGATAAAATATCTGAGATTCTCATAAATTTAATCCTGTAATTAATTATCAGACTTTGGTTCTACCCAACCGATGTTGCCATCTTTGCGGCGATATACCATGCTGATGTGGTTGTTTGAACTGTTGCGGAACATTAATGCGCATTCATTAACTAAGTCCATGTGCATAACAGCTTCGCTAACTGTGCATACAGGGATGTTTGCATCTGTTTCAGCAATAGTGATTGGAGCATCTACATCAACATCAAGTTCTTCTTCTGTTTCGTGAAGAGGGAGTACAGCTTGATAAGCTAATTCTGCCAAACCGAGTTTTCCTTTGTGGTCATTTAATTTGTTTTTATTACGGCGTAGGCGTGTTGCAATATGTGCATTGGCATTATCAAAAGCAGAATATGGATCTCCGGCTATACCAGAGCCTTTTAAGACCATATTTTTTGCAGGATGAACGGTAACTTCAACGTTAAAATCTTCACCCTCTTTAGAAAAAGCAACTGAGCAGCTAATTGGAGCGCTAAAATATTTTGTAACTGAGTTTTCAATAGCTTCTTCAACATGGTTACGTAATCTGTCGCCAATATCAACCTGTTTTCCTGTCAATGTAATTTTCATAATATTTCCTCATATTTATAATTGATACCTTAATAGAATTATATTCTATTCTACATTCATTAAATTATCAACCATATTTTACCTAAAAGTTAATAAAATTACTTTTTATAACAAAAAAACTCCGAAAAAATCGGAGTTTTCTGAAATACATTTATTTTATTATTTTATAGGGGCTTTTTCTACTTGCTTTCCTATTTCGTTTTGATGAATGTATGCATCTTTACAGTTTTTGCCTCTGCAACGTTTCAAAATTGTTGCTCCACGACCATCTGTAAGACCTTTTACTTTTAATGACGGAACATAAATTTCTCTAACTGTGAGCTTAAATGTAGCATAAGCAACATTTCCACTATCTTCAACTGCATATACTTTTATGTTATATGCTCCACCCTGGCCAGGCATTGCTTTACCTGTAAAGAGTTGTTTGTCAGTGTCATATTTTAACCATTTAGGTAATTTGTTATCATCAATTAATCCGGCTCTAGTTTGGATACTTCCGCTCCAACCGAGAGGTTTGAAGACATCGTTTTCAATTTTGATTGAGATAGGTTCTCCTGTTTCAACGACAGCATCAGGTAATTTGATTTTTGAAGTTACATTAACCGGTGGGCGTTTAGCCGGAATGTCTAACAAATAAGGTCTGTTATCAGGTACTAATTCTCCATCACCCCATTTGGTCATATTGCCGTTCAAATGAAGTGCAATATTTGAAGGTTTTTCACCTAACATATAATATGGAACAGAATCTAAACCGATTGTTGCGTATAAGTTTCCTAAAGCTTCTTGAACATCAACATATGATAAAAATGCTTTAACTTCATCTTCAATTGCTCTGGCTGCTTCTAATTGGCTCTTTTCATTTTTTTCTCCTTCAGTAAATGTGAAGTCTTCGGCGATATTTTCTGAAGTATTAGCAATTTCCATATTGATTTGATAATCTTCTGTTGCAGCCATGTATTGAGCCCAAGATACATAAACCTGGTTCAAAATTAAAGATGTCATGCGTTGGCGACGCAAAGTTTCAAGTTTGGCTGCATCAGCTTTTTGTACTTCTTGTATTGCACTCATACCGATTTCGCAACCTTGTTTTGACCATTGTTTATAATATTGAGAATCGTTAGCGTATTTTGTTTGGTTTTCGTCTCTGAATTTTTGAATAATAAGTTCTTTATCGGCAGCTGTTGATATAATGTCATGTACTCTGAGTTCGGGACGGTTTGATAAAGCTAACCATTCTAATTGACTTAAATTTGCTTTAATGTCAGGTAATTCAAAGTTTCCGTATTGAGCTCCAACTAATTTAAATTCTGTTGAAGGGTGGAAACCCATAAGACTTGCTAAACGGCTTTGAGCTGTTTCTAAATCACGTTTAAGTGAAGACAAGTTTTTGACAGATTCCATATATTTTCTTTTTTTGATTAAGTCATCTCTTGTTGGGGCTTCACCTTTTGCAGCTAATTCTTTTGCGGTTGCGTTCATTTCATCAACCTCTAAAGTCATATATTCGCTCATTTGATCAATTACTGGTAATAAGCGTTGAGCTGTTAATGTTTTCCAGTATAGCAATCTGGCTTCTTGCAAAATATTATGTGTAACTTTTCTGCTTTGTTCAATTGCAATATTTGCCTTAAATGAAGGGTCACTGTTTTGATAGTAAATGGTAGACATATCTAATATGTTCCAAGCTACTTTCAAATCAGGGCTTAATTGAGAAGAGTTATTTGTGTTTACATAACCGGCATTATTTAAAATTTCTTGTAATTGTACATATGATGAATTACCAGCTTTGATCAGATTTTCTTCGTATGCAATCATTTTTCCTGTGTAATTATATTTTAATGCCAAAGCCATTGCCATATACATATCTATAGGACGCTCAATTTTGCGAGGAGTGTTGGCGTACATGTTTTGCATATCGACATCTATACGTATAGCTCTGTCCCAGTCGGAATAGTATGCTTGAGAGGTTTGTTTATTGTATGAATCCTTGCTATCATAATTTTGACAAGAGGATAAGGCTAATAAACTGACTGCGGCAACGAAAAATTTTTTCATCTTTATATCCTTAAAATACCTATTTTAAATATTGTTATACTATTTTTTAAAAAATTTTAACAGTATTTAATTGATTTTATACTACTTTGATGTATAAAATACTACATAAATGTAAAATTGAGGTTAATATTAGCAAATGATTGAAATTTTTCATACGCTTTTTAAATATAAAGAAAAAGAGAGTCCGGATCAGTTAGGTGCATATCCGGAAAGAGTGCATGTTGAGGCTTTTCCTGAAAGGCGTTATTTATGGACATCTCGTCTTTTGGTTATGTTGGCGGTTATCAGTATTAGCTTTAATATGATGTTGGCCAGCACTATATATGTTTTATTACCTCAAATAACGGTTTATCCAAACTTTTTCAGTATTAATGATTACTTTTCACAAGTTGAAATGGTTCAAAAGAGAGAAATTTCGTTTCCGGTAGCAGATTTGGTTAGTGAAAAATATATCGATGACTACTTGAATTTACGATATACAATTACAGATAATGAGCGTGAAATGAAAAAGCGCTGGGGCTCAGGTTCTTCTTTTTATTGGATGCAAACACCAGCAGTTTATAATGAGTTTTTATCGGCAGATTATAATGTTTCTTTGAATATGTCTAAAAAGAACAAAATGCAACGTTATATTAAAGTCGATTGGATTAGGCCTCTTTTAAGGGGCTTGTGGCAGGCTCACTTTCAAACTTATGACTTTTATCCCGATAAAACTGAACCGGTTGTAACTCACTGGCGCACAACAATGCGTATTATGTATGTTAGATTGAGTTTTCTTGATAAAGCAAAGCGCATGCTAAACCCTTACGGATTTTTGATTTCAAGTTATTCTTTAGCTTATTATGGTCAAGAAGGCGTTGAAGAATCGTATATGGAAACGGCAAGAAAACGTTCTCAGGGCAGATAGCTTATTTTTTAACAAAGCAATGATTGTAAAAAATGTTTCTTTGGTTTTATATTTTGATATAAGCAAAGAATAAATTGTCTATGTTTAAATTGTTGAAGAAAGTAATTATGTAACCTTCGTAAGGAGGATGTTGTAATGAAGCATAAAAATATTAAAAAACGCAGAGGAATACATCAATCAGGTTTTCATGTTTTGGGGCTAGATGATGTGGAGATAATAGATTTGCAAAATGGTGTTTTAGACGATGTAAATGAATTTAATTGTGATATGTATAATTTTGGTGAAATGGATGATTTACCTGATAGCGATAGAGCAATGATAGGTCGTGAAAAAAGATGTAAAGAATATCGTGAATATTAATTAAATAAAATACTTGTAAAATATTTTCTAGGCTTTAATATATAAACAGTATTTTTTTATAAGGAGTATGTTTATGGCTGAAAATGCAATGTATGATTTTGTAATTAATGAAGAAGATGAAGTTATGCTCTTGTTGTATGCCGGAAAAACTGAGCCGGATCAAGCTAGATTTATTATTGATGCTGCAAATAATAAAGCAGAACTTTATCGTAATGAATATGAATGCGTTGTTTTAGAAAATATCCCTGATGATATTTTTGATAGTTTGGCAGATGCTGATAAACTTTTGATTTGCGAAATTTCTGATACTGAAAAAGAAGAAGACAGCGAAATTGTATTCGCTTATGAAGCAGATATTGAAGATTAGTTTATTTATTAACAGCTGAACGAAAGTGCGCATGAGTAATTGCTATTGCCAGCGCATCAGATGAGTCGTTGTTTTTAGGTTTTACTCCTTGAAGTAATATTTTTACCATCGATTCAACTTGCGATTTTTCTGCTCTTCCCATACCTACAGTAGCTTTTTTTACTTTAGTGGGCTCATATTCGCTTAAAGGTAATGAATATGTGCCCGCAGATAAAATAACAACACCCCTTGCCATACTCAATTTTAATGATGTGGCGGGGTTTGCGTTTAAAAATGTTTGTTCTATTGCGGCTTCAGTAGGTTTATAAGTTTCAATCACATTACACAATGTTCGATAAATTATATCTAAACGTTGTTCAATGGGTAGCTTTGTGTCAGTAGGAATAAAACCGTCTGCAATGTATGTAAGACGGTTGTTTTGTGCCTCAATAATACCCCAGCCGGTTGAGGTAAGGCTGGGGTCAAGTCCTAATATTCTGACCAAATTATTCTTTTTCCAATTCAGCCAAGATTGATTCTGCTATTTCAGCATTATGATATACGTGTTGTACATCATCATCTTCTTCAAGAGCATCAATAAATTCTAAGAATTTTTTTGCTGTTTCAAGATCTGTAATATCTACTTTTACAGTGGGCTTGAAGTCTAAGCGTGAAGCAGACGGAGTACCGAATTTTGCTTCCAAGGCTTCAGTAACAGCAGCTAACTCATCCGGTAAAGTTTCAATTTCATGGAATTCTTCATCAGATACAACATCGTTTGCACCAGCTTCTAATGCTGTTTCAAACATGGTATCAGCATCTGCAGCACTTGCCGGGTATTGAATAAAGCCAATTCTTTCAAAGTTAAAGGCTACAGAGCCGGTTTCGCCCATTGCACCGCCTCTTTTACCAAAAATTGTGCGTACGTTACTTGCTGTACGGTTTTTATTATCGGTTAATGCTTCAACGATAACTGCAGCTTTGTTTGGAGCAAAGCCTTCATAACGCATAGAAACAAAATCTGCACCACCTGCTGTTTGAGTAGCTTTTGCGATAGCTCTTTCAATATTGTCTTTTGGCATACTTTCAGCACGAGCAGCCTGAATTGCTAAACGCAAACGAGGGTTTTTATCAGGTTCAGGTAAGCCGCTTTTTGCAGCAACTGTAATTTCACGAGCTAATTTTGCAAATACACGAGCTTTTTTTGCGTCTTGTGCACCTTTTCTGTACATAATGTTTTTGAACTGGGAATGTCCTGCCATTTTTATCTCCTTTTTTATATGCTTTTGCTTTATATAATATAAGCTTTAATTTGTCGCAAGTATTTTTTTAAAATTCATTTTTAACAAGTTCACCTTTTACGAGTAAAAAGGCTGGGGTTTTGTTTCCAAAATTACGATGTTTTTCAGCCAGAACTACTGCTTCGTGGTCAGTTTTGGGTTCTTTTATGCTATTTTTCTTTTTTTGGATTTCATTTTTTTCTGTTTTTTCGGCTTTTTGATTTTCTACCGGTAAAGCAACTTGTTCTACTTTTTCTTCCGTTTGAATTTCATCTTCTTTGTTTTTATTAATTTTTATTTCTGCCGGAGTTTTTAAGATTTTATCCAATATATCTTGAGTTTCTTTAGAACGACGATTTGTAAACACAATGTTTTGTTTGTCTGCCGGAAGTTTTTCTAATATTTTTTCAAGATTTGGTAATTGATGTTTTTTCTTTATTAAGTTGATGTCATCAACAACTAATATATTAATAGAATTAAAATCTATTTTGTTTTCTGCAGATATATCCATTAATAAATCAGGAGTTGCGATTATGACATTTGCTTCTGCATTTGTTGATGCTTCATTTTCTTTTGTAGAGCCTTCATTAATTTCATGATATTTATTAAATACGGCAAGTCTGTCAGATATGGTGACAGATTGTGAAGAATCTGCAGTTATTATTAAAATGTTTTGCCCTTGTTGACGAGAAATTATTTCGATTAAAGGAAATACATAAGAACATGTTTTTCCGCAACGGCCGGGAGCAATTGCAAAAATATCTTTTCCTTCTAAAATTGATGGTATAACGTCAATTTGAACTGTTGTTGGTTTTTTTATTCCGATTTCTTCAATTGCTTTAATGGTTTTTTCACTTAAACCTAAATCTCTAAAATTCATTTCTTATCCTTTTATTTTTTTCTTCTAAATTATGGGTATAATATAACCTTAGGAGTAAGAGTCAAGTGCTTATGACAAGTAATAAACTTTCAAAAATACTTGACAAAATGTGTATTTTATGTTAAACAAGACTAAACAATAAATTATATATATATGGATTATAAAATTTACTTAAGAACTCAAAGATTAGCGAGATTTTGCGACTTTCATCCTGAAGCTATGCTTGATTTGGTAGCCTTAGGAGAGCCAATATCTATTGATTTATTAAAAGAGATAGATGCAAATAACCATGATTTGATAGATAAGATATTTAATATCGATTTTGCTATCAAATATGAGTTCAATGCGTATGCAATTGGACCTATGGAAACGGATGATTCCCTTGCAATTTTTGAATTTATGAAAAATTACTATGGGAAAGATTGCGTTCAAGATATAATCTTGGAACGTGAGGTGTTATGGGCAAATTTTTTGCCTTTTGTTACAAGAACACTTTTTGAAAATGGTAAAATTGTAGAAGTTTTTCAAAATTTAGTAAAAACAAAAGATTTTGAGAAGGCGTGTAGATTACTCGAAAGAACATCTAAGAAGTATCGCTTTAAAATACAGAAAAGCATTAGTGATAAACAGCTTTTTAAGCTATTTGAATATGCAGAAGCTAATTTGTCAATGGATACTAAAGATGTGTTTGATGTGTGCTATTTAGCAGATAAAAATTTGATTAGTCTATCGGTTGTTAAAGCTTTTATCGCTGTTTATGGTAATGAAAGAAAAGCTGTGAAAAAAATTTTACGTAAAAAAGGTGGGCTTGAAATCTTGCAAAGTATTAAAAATTCGCAAGTTAAGTATATTTTGCATAGTTTAGGTGTAAGATAAAATTATCCCTCAAAAAGCATTTGCTTTTTGAGGGATAATTTTTTAGTAAATTGGAAATTTTGAGCAAAGTTCTATCATTTTTTCTGCTGTATCTTTAATTACATCTTCAGCATTATTTGAAGATAGAGCATCAACTACATCACCAATAGCATTTCCGATATATATAAATTCGCTTTCTTTAAATCCTCTTGTAGTACCGGCAGGGGTTCCGACTCTGATACCTGATGTTACTTTAGGTGGCATCGGGTCAAAAGGAATTGCATTTTTATTGCAAGTAATGTGAGCTTTTTCTAAAGCTTCGGCAACGACATCTCCTGTTAGACCTTTTGGGCGTAAATCTACGAGCAAGAGGTGAGTGTCTGTTCCTCCTGATATTAAGTTTAAGCCTCTTGATTTTAAGGTGTTTCCTAAAGCTTTTGCGTTTTTAATTACTTGTGATGCATATTCTTTAAAAGATGGGTTTAAATCTTCCTTAAAGCACACTGCTTTACCTGCGATAACATGCATTAAAGGCCCGCCTTGGGTGCCAGGGAAAATAGCTGAGTTTATTTTCTTGGCAATTTCCTCGTTGTTGGTTAGAATCATTCCGCCTCTTGGTCCTCTTAAAGTTTTATGAGTGGTTGTTGTTACCACATCGGCAAAGTCTAGCGGATTAGGGTGAGCACCACCGGCAACAAGACCGGCAAAGTGAGCCATATCAACCATTAGGTATGCACCAACTCTATCAGCAATTTCTCTAAAACGAGCAAAGTTTATTTGTCTTGGGTAAGCAGATCCACCAGCAATTATAAGCTTAGGTTTTGAATCGAGAGCTAAACATTCTACTTCATCATAATCAATTAAGCCTGTATCTTGACGTACACCATATTGTACTGAATTTAACCATTTTCCGGAAATGGAAACTTTTGAACCATGTGTTAAATGTCCGCCAGCGTCTAAACTCATACCTAATATAGTATCATTAGGCTTTAACAAAGCTACGTATACGGCGGTGTTAGCTTGTGAACCCGAATGAGGTTGTACGTTAACAAATTTTGCGTTGAATAATTTTTTTGCACGTTCAATTGCAAGTGTTTCAACTACGTCAACAAAATCGCAACCGTGGTAATAGCGGCGGTTAGGATATCCTTCGGCATATTTATTGGTTAAAATAGATCCTTGAGCTTCTAATACAGCTTTTGAAACATAGTTTTCAGATGCTATAAGTTCTATTTGATCTGCTTGTCTTTTTGCCTCGTTAGAAATAGCCTCAAAAATTTCATTATCTTTATTTTCTAATCTTTGGTTAAAATCCATAATAAAACCCTTTACTCATCAATCTTATTTAATCTAATTTGATGGCGACCGCCTTCAAAAGTGGTGTTAATAAAAATATCGCAATATTTTTCCACATCTTCAACATTCATGGTTCTGCCGCCAAAAACAATAACGTTTGCATTATTGTGAGCTTTTACCATTTGTGCTACAAACTCGTTATATACTAAAGCTGCTCTAATTCCTTTGTGGCGATTCGCAGCAATTGAAATTCCGACTCCGGTTCCGCATATTAATATGCCGAAATCAGATTTTTGTGCAAGAATATGCTTTGCCATAATATCTGCATAATCCGGATAGTCAACCGAATTAGTAGAGTTTGTGCCTAAATCGGTGAGTTTGTGCCCCTTTGAAGTAAGGTAATTAATTAAAGATTGTTTCATTTCAACGCCGCCGTGGTCGGAAGCTATTGCAATATTCATATTATTCTCCTTTACAAAATTTCTTAGAGTTGAGCATATTTTTAAGTGTAAAAAAAGACTTTTTTCACATATATGCAAAAAAAATGAAAAAAAATAAAAAAAAGTGTTGACGTGAGCAAAAATATTTGTATATATGTAAATCACCGCGATGGTACGGGAGGGCCGGTTGGCAGAATGGCTCATGCAGAGGACTGCAAATCCTTCTATATCGGTTCGATTCCGGTACCGGCCTCCAAGTTATTCCGACTTAGCTCAGCGGTAGAGCAATCGGCTGTTAACCGATCGGTCATCTGTTCGAATCAGATAGTCGGAGCCAAAATAAACCACCCTTGAGGGTGGTTTTTTTGTTAGGTAACATCAAACAGCAAATAAACACATGTTTAAGTTATACTTTGCTTAAGAATGTTGCAAAGATTTTTTTGCGGCCACACTTGTCAAACAAGACTTCGCATTTTTGGTTTTCAACTGAAATGATGGTGCCGTAACCGAAAGTTTCATGATATACTCTTGTTCCTTTATATTTATTTGAAGGGCTATAATCATATGATTGTTCATATGAGTAGTCGTATTCATGTCTTGAATCAGATTTATAATCATCATTTTTATTATATCCACCGAATCGTTGATATCCGCCGGAATAATGCTGATTATAAGTATTTGTTATTTGTAAGCACTCACTTGGTATCTCATTTATAAAGCGTGAAGGAGTGTTGTTTTGCCATTGGCCATATACTTTTCTGTTCATTGCTGTTAAAATATATAGCTTTTGTTTGGCTCTTGTTATTGCAACATATGCTAAGCGTCTTTCTTCTTCAAGAGCTTCAGATCCTCCTTCATCTAAGCTTCTTTGATGAGGAAAAAGACCTTCTTCCCAACCAGGGAGAAAAACAATGTTAAATTCTAATCCTTTTGCTGAATGAAGTGTAATTAACATAACTTTATTGGTGTCAACAGCATTGTCGTTGTCCATAACTAAGCTTACATGTTCCAAAAATTCTGAAATATGCGGATAATTTTCTTTATCGCTTAATACACCTAAAAGTTCTTTTACGTTTTCAATTCTTCCGGGAGCTTCAGCAGATTTATCGTTTTTAAGCATCTCAAAGTATCCCGAATCGTCTAAAATCTGTGAGGCTAAATCATCGGCTGATACAATTTGAGAAATTTTATTCCATTCATCAAATAAGTCGATTATTTCTTGCAGCGAAGTTTTGCTTTTACCGCTAATCAGATTTTGAGAAAGCATTTCTTTTATTGCATTAAACATAGATATGTGATGTTCTCTAGCATAATCTTGAAATTTTTGAATGCTTTTTGCACCAATACCTCTTGTCGGTTTGTTAATAATGCGTTCTAAAGCTAAATCGTCATCAGGCTGAACCACTACTCTGAAGTATGCAAGTAAATCTCTTATTTCTTGGCGCTCATAAAACTTCGGCCCACCTATAACCTGATAAGGAATCGCCTCGCTGATAAAACGTTCTTCAAACTCACGAGTTTGAAAGGCTGTCCTGACCAAAACGGCCATGTCGGAATATTGATATCCGTTTTGTTTTAATTTATGTATCTGATTTGCGATGAATTGAGCTTCTTCTGAACCGCTATATGAGCTTACAAGATTAATTTTATCGTTGTTGCATTGAAGAGCAGGGGAGTTGTCGGCTACTTTTAATGTTTTTCCAAGTCTTCCGCTATTGTGACATATAAGGTTTGATGCGGCCTTTAAAATGTTAGAAGTTGAACGATAGTTTCTTTCCAAGCGAATTATTTTTGCGTCAGAGAAGTCTTTTTCAAAGCGTAAGATATTTTCAATTTCAGCCCCTCGCCATGAGTATATTGATTGGTCGTCATCACCTACACAACATAAGTTGTGGTGTCGTTGAGATAAAATTCTTAGTAACATGTATTGGATTACGTTGGTGTCTTGATACTCGTCAACCATAATATATTTAAATTTTTCCTGATATTTTGTTAAAATGTCAGAATGTTCTTGCAAAATTTGCAGAGTATATAAAATTATATCTCCAAAATCTACGCAATTAAGCTCGATAAGTCTTTGTTGATATTTTTGATAAACTAATGAGCTTAAATGATGTTTATATTCTGGTTTAATTTTATCAACTGAGATTCCTTTATCTTTATAACGTTGAATTTTATCAACAAAAGCTTGAGGTGTATATTTTTTTTCATCAATACCTTCTGATTCAAGAATTTGTTTAATTAATCGTTTTTGATCGTCTTCGTTTAATATCGTAAAATTGCTCTTAAGGTTTACAAGCTCAGCATGTAAACGCAAAATTTTGATGCAAATGCTATGAAATGTTCCTAACCAAACAGAATCTGCCATGGGTCCAATCATGTCCATTACTCTTACTTTCATTTCTTTTGCGGCTCTGTTAGTAAAAGTAACAACAAGGCAATTATATGGTTGGGCTTTCATTGTGGCTAAAATATATGCCAGTCTTGTCGTTAAAACTTTTGTTTTTCCTGTACCGGCTCCGGATAAAACAAGAAGAGGACCTTGTGTTGTTTGGACAGCGGCTTTTTGTTCCGGATTGAGGTTTTCAAGCCAAGAGAAACCGGCATTTAATGCGCTGATGTTATCATAGGTTTTTGCTACAGGTTCTTCTTCAAAATCAAATATGTTTGTCATTTTTCAATACTTCTTGTTTTTTTCTCTTTAGCAATATATATAATAGTATTATTAGAAATAAAAGAGTTTTTAATGGCTGTATGAATAATTAAAAGGGTATGCTTATGTCAGAATTAAGAGAAAAAATAATTAGTTTAAAAGAACATTTAGAAAGTCGTATTCTTGGACAGGAAGATTTAGTTAAAAAGCTTCTTATTACACTTTTAGCTTCGGGGCATGCTTTGGTTGAAGGTGCTCCAGGCCTTGCAAAAACTAAAGCAATTAAGACATTATCTGATAGTATCAGTGCTACTTATAATCGTATTCAATTTACTCCGGACTTGTTACCGTCTGATATAACCGGAAGTGATATTTATCTATCATCAACCGGAACTTTTGAGTTCAGACAAGGGCCAATTTTTGCTAATTTGGTTTTAGCAGATGAAATTAACAGAGCTCCGGCAAAAGTACAGTCTGCTCTTTTAGAAGCTATGGCAGAGCGCCAGATAAGTGTCGGCGGCAAAGTATATCGATTGCCTGAGTTGTTTATGGTTATGGCAACGCAAAACCCTATCGAACATGAAGGTACATATAATTTGCCTGAAGCTCAACTCGACAGATTTTTAATGTATATAAAAATAGAACAACCTGATGCATCTACAGAGCGTAAAATTTTAGATTTGGTCAGAAAAGAAGATTTAGAGTGCTCTGATAATAAAGAATGTAGAGATGACGTTTCTGCAAAATATAAAAAGCTGACAATAGAAGATATTTTATCTGCAGGGCAAGAGGCATTGCAGGTTCATACATCAGAATTTGTAGTGAACTACATGATAGAGCTGATTATGGCCACAAGAAATATTGGAAAATATGATACTTCTTTGGCAGATATGATAAGGTTCGGAGCAAGCCCCAGAGCAACAATTGCATTAGATAAGTGCTCAAAAATTAATGCTTGGTTGGAAGGAAGAGATTTTGTTACTCCTGATGATATCAATGCTGTTATATATGATGTTTTAAGACATCGTATAATATTGAGCTTTGATGCGTTAGCCGAAGGCTTAAATACTGATGGCATTATAAAATCAATATTAAAGTTTGTCCCTTTGCCGTAAAGGAGAGCTAAGTGGTAAAAGTAAATAAAATAAGCCGCTTGTGGAAAAGAACTGACAATAATGATTTAACCGGTTTGGTACCGGAATTTGCTGATATGGTAGAGATTAAAAGATATGTGCCATATTTAAGAGAATTTAAATTTAATAAATCATCATCCATGGTAGGAGATTATAAGTCTTCTTTTAAAGGAAGAGGTATGGAATTTGAAGAGGTCAGATCATATACCTTCGGTGATGATATACGAGATATTGATTGGCGCGTAACAGCTCGTAAAAACCAACCATATACAAAACTTTATGCAGAAGAAAAAGATCGTCAACTTTATGTTTGGCTTGATTTATCGACTAGTATGCGTTTTGGTACAAAAAAAGAATTAAAATCTGTAACTGCTGCAAAAACGGCGGCGTTATTAGGGTGGTATGCTTTATCGAATCGTGACAGGTTTGGTTTGATGGTTTTTGATGGTAATAAAACACATGTTTTTGAGTCTAAAAGAACCCATGAGAGTTTATTGATAGTGCTCAAAAAAATTGAAAAAATTGCTCAAGAAACCTTAAATATTAAAAGCGAATCGCAAGATAAAGCAAAATCTTTGCAGTTGGCTGCTAAAAGAATCGGTAAAAATTCTATAGTTTTTTTAATCAGTGATTTTAATTTTTCCGAAGATAAGTTAAAACATGAGCTGACAGCACTATCTGCTGTTAATGAGGTTTGTTTAATTTCTTTGTATGATAATTTGGAAGCAGTATCTCCGCCAATAGGCGAATATATGGCGCAATATGAAGGTAAACAACAGCTTTTAGTGAGCTATGGTGAAGATTATAATCTGAAATATGAAAAATATTTTGCTGATAAAAGACAATCGTTAAAAGATTTTTGCGCAAAACTTAATTGTAAATATCGTCAAGTAAGAACGGATTTACCTATATATGAGCAGTTGCGTCCTATTTAAGCTTAAGGCAGACAATATGATTTTATGTAAAAAGGATTTATATTAGCTTGCGGACAAAAATATAAATATCATTTCACAACTTGACATAAATAATTTTAGATGATATGATTTGCGCATTAATTATTTTGTAACCTAAATGAAGAAGAGAAAAATATGGTAAAAATGAACGAAAATAATGCTTATAAAAGAGGCCAAGAATTATTAGACAGCGGTATGTATAAAGAAGCTGTTATGCAGTTTGATATTGTTTTAAAAGAACAGCCGGATTCATGGAAAGCTATGAATTCTAAGGGGTTTGCTTTTCAAAAAATGAGCAAATATACAGAAGCTGTAGAATGTTTTGACAAAGCTTTGTTAATTAATTCAAAATCTGTTGAGGTTTTGAACAATAAAGGTGTAACCTTAAGTATGAGAGGCCTTTACAAAGAGGCTATCGCTTGCTTTGACACCGCTTTTGCTGTTGATAAAACATCTTTAGAAGCCTTGAACGGAAAAGCAATTGCTCTTCAACACATGTTTATGTTTAAAGAAGCTCTTGATGTATTAGAACAAGCAATGAGTGTGGACAATAAGCATCCTCAAACTCTTTTGAGTATTGCTGTTACATTGCAAAAATTGAAACAATATGATCGCTCTATTGCATTTTTCAAAAAGGTTTTATCATCTGATAAATCTAATGTTAAAGCATGGAATGGTATCGGTGTTACCTATCAGTTAATGGGAGACAATGATTCTGCTTTGAAATGTTTTACTAAAATTTTGAATATTAACAGTAGCGAAATTCAAGCGTGGATCAGTATCGGTTTCGTTTATCAGAAAATGTTTAAATTCCAAGATGCTTTGAAGTGTTACAAAAAAGCTCAAAATTTGGTTAATGGTCGTTATCATCATAAAATGTATGATGGTTTAGCTTCTTGCTTAACTAAATTGTCAGAATTTGATCAGGCTATTGAAGTTTACAAGCAAATCTTTCAACATGAAGAAGGTAAGAAAAAATGGGATGCTCAACGCTCAATTAAGTTTGTAAATAAACTTAAACGCAAAAAAGCTATAGGTACATTACCTGATATTATGGCTTCAGTTGAAATAGATGCTGATGATGAAGAATAAAAATATAAGCTGCCACATAAAAATGGCAGCTTTTTTTATTTTAATTTGCAGGGTGATATATGACGGTAAATCTTATAAATTCAAAATCTGTAAATACCTTTTTATCAGTTTTTTTAGATTCAATACAATATGCTAAGAAACCGACAATAAAGTTTGCTAATAATAATGTTTTAAAAACCAAAAGTGTACAACAAGTTGAGAATAGCCGAGAATATATAGCCAAAGCTATGCTTGAAAAATATTTTGAGCACCGTATGAGTACATTTTTGCTCTCAGATAAGAAAGCTCCTTATTTTGAAAAACTTAAGGTTGAAGATTGTGTAGAAGATTGGGCAAAAAAACGCATAACTGAGGGGGGGAGCGTTTATGTGTTTTGTAAAGATAAGGTTCCTGCCGACTTAATCGAAGATATTGAAACTATACGTGACTTTTTATACCAGTCGGCTTTAAGCTATGTAGATAAGCGAATCGAGTGGTATAAGACAACTCAAAAAAAAGATAAAGAAATTAAAATAAAATTAGATACCTTAAAAACAGTAAATGAATATGCTGATTTTGATAGTTTGTTAAAGGCAGCTAAAAATGGTGATGCGTATAAAAAAAGACAAGAAGAGAAGCGAAGGCAGGAAGAAGAGTTTTTTAAAAAATCACAACAAGGCACAGAATTGGTTAAAAGCTTTGATGATAGAATGAATATTGTTTATTTAAAAACAAATTTAGCTAAAGATTTTGAAAGCCACGAAATGTATCACTGTGCTGGTAATGGTGATTATGACGACGATGATGATAATAAAGATGATATAATTTTATATTCATTGAGAGATGAAAAGGGGCATCCTCATGTTACTTTAGAAGTTAGAAATGGTAAGCTTTGTCAATGCAAAGGCAATAATAATCAAAAGCCCAAAGATAAATATCTACCATATATTCGTGACTTTATAAAAGAATCTGGATTTGATATTAGTGGCGATATAAAATATTTGGGGATTTTTAAGCAAGATGGCCAGTATTATGATTTACATAATTTGCCCAAAGGCTTTGTATATAAAGGAATGCTAGATTTATCAGGTCTGGGCCTTAAGCATTTACCAGATTTATCACATATTGAGGTTACAGGAACATTTATATGTAGAGATAATTTTCTTGAAAGTTTACAAGGTGCTCCATATAAGATTGGTGGTTCCTTTTATTGTAATTCGAATAAATTAAAGGATTTGCAGGGAGCACCTGGTTTTGTTGGAGAAGATTTTTATTGCACATATAATCATCTAGAAAGTTTAACAGGTGCCCCGGAAAGTGTAGGAGGTAGTTTTGTTTGTATAGGTAACAGTCTTAGCTCGCTTGAAGGTGCACCACTAATTATCGGTAAGAAGTTTGATTGTTCTCATAATGTGCTTACAACTCTTAAAGGTGCTCCACAAAAAGTGTGTGGTGATTTTGATTGCTCTTATAACCAGTTAAATAGTTTAGATTATTTACCTGATGAAATAGGTGGACGGATAATTTTAAATAATAACTTATTTATTATTCAAAATGATCAGGTTTATGATTTAAATAATCTTGCTCCAGGCTTTGTAATTGAAGGAGATTTAGATTTATCCGGAATGAAGTTAAAAAAATTGCCTGATTTATCTGAGGTTATTGTTGAGGGTGACTTTATTTGTTCTGATAATGAACTTGAAAGTTTAAGAGGAAGACCTAAAGAAATTGGTGGTGATTTTGATTTTTCCCGAAATAATATTCAAGAAATTAAATGGATGCCAGTTGTTAAAGGGGCAGTTATATATGAAGGTAATCCTCTGGTAAGGTCTATAATTGAACAGAAAAGGGCAGCATATTGGGCTGAAAGAATGTGTGTACCTCAAGTAAAAACATATGAGTTTTTAAATGAAAAAATGTTGCGACACTTGACAAGTGTTAAACGTCCGAAAAACTGTGTGGAACGTTTAAATATAGAAGAATTAAAAGAGATAAAATTCGGTAAGTTAAAATAAAAAGGGCTCTCAACGAGCCCTCTAAATAACAAATATTAAGGGTGTTTACCCATTGCTGTATTGTTGTAGTTTTTTTAATTCTTGTCTTACTTCAATTGCTTTTACAGTTTTTTGTATTGCTTTTCCGATTTTTGTTACCGGTTCTCTGTGTTCAGCATGTTTGGCTGAAACCTTTCTCATTATGGCGTATTTTGCTGTTTCATCTACACCATCTTTCCAAAGTTCTGTTTTTATAACTTTGCCTTCCTGATCATAGTATTTCCATATACCATGTTTTTTATCATCTTTGTATGAGCCGGAGATTTTCACTTGAGAACCGTTTTCAAAAAATTCTTGATAAGGTCCGTTTAGCATGCTGTCTTTATAGTATGCTTTTTTACAAAGTACATTACGTTTAAATTGTAAAAATTCACCATCCAGTTTTCCGTCTTTTATTGTAAAATTATATTGTGATTGATCGATGGTATATGAAACAGATCCATCTCTGGGTAGAGTAAATATTGCCGGTAATTTTTCAACGTTATCAGGAGTGATTTCGCAAGAGCGTTTACGGCTTAACTTGTGTTCTTTTTGAAGCACATTGGCAACAGCTAGTGACGCACGAGCCTCATCACTCATGCTGACGCTTTGTGGAGAATTTTTCAATTCTTCCGACAGGTTGATCGTTATGTGTGGCACTACTCCTTCAAAATGAGAGCATTTACCTTCAGTGTATTTGCACAAAGTTTTTGATGTTTCGAATAAAGTGTCGTAAATGAACGTTCCGTTATATTCTTTTCCGTCTTTGAATTCCATATAGTATGTACGAGGTGTTTTGTATAAAGCACGTCTGGTTTCCGGATGTGATACACCGTCAATTCTTACGCGTTGTATTTGATTGTCCTTGATTGTTAATGATATAGGTTTAATAATTTCAGTACTTACTCCGCAAATAAAATTGGTGTATCCAGCACGAGCTAATACTTTTTCCAAAGGAGTACCTTTAAGTTCGTGAAAGTCATCTGATAAAAGCACTGTGTGTGTTTGATTGTCCTCTAATTCGCTAAGGTGGTCTACTATGCGTTCACCACCAAGGACTTTATACCTTATCGGTTTTCCGACTATTTCCCCATTTTCCCATTGTGTTGTTGTCTCTATATCATCCTTAAGCGTAACTTCTATGCCATGTTTTATCGGTTTTCCGATCATCTCGCCATTTTTCCATAGTGTTGTTATCTTCAAATCGCCACTAGTCTCAACTTCTTCACCATGCTTTTGACCTTTATCATTGACGTGATAATATTTTTTAAGCTTGTGATCGTGACCTGAATAAATGCTGATTTTTTTTGTTCCGTCTTCTAACAGTTCTTCATTGATGATATCTTCCATTTTTCCTCCTGTGAACTAATATATAGGTTATATATTGTGGTAAAAAGTGTTTTTTGTCAATCGTTTTTATAAAAAACTTTAAAAAAATCTTGACAGTAAAAGTTTTTTACTATAGACAAGGGGCAACGTGAATATTTTTTAGTAAATGTTCACTCCTGTCCAAGACTGTAGGAGGTCTTTTAGCATTGCTGATTTACCTTAATTGCCTACATAGACGGAGTAAGTGAGATTTTATGAATCAATTTTTTCTCCCATCCGGACAGTTTTTAGGTTGCCATTTTAAGAGCATTGCTCTTGTTATGGTTGTATTAAAGTGGTGTCATTAGTGATAATGATATCTTAATTGGAGACAATAAGTGAACCGCGAAGAAAAGAAACAATTACTCAGCGACTTGAACGAATTGTTCAATGCATCTGAATTGGTTGTGGTTTCTCACTATAAAGGATTAACCGTTGCCGAAGTTTCAGAATTGCGTAACAACATTCGTAAAGCTGGTGCTGGGTTCAGAGTTACTAAAAACCGGATTGCTAAACTGGCTCTTAAAGGCACAAAGTTTGAAGGCTTAACAGAATTATTTAACGGACCAACTGCAATTGCGTTCGCAAATGATCCTATTTCTGCTTGTAAAGCTTGTGTTGAATTCGCAAAAACTAATGAAAAATTGGTTGTTATCGGTGGTGCTATGGGAACCGGTGTTCTTACTATTGATGAAATCAATCGTTTGGCTTCTATTCCATCTATGGACGAATTACGCGCCAAACTCATTGGCTTGCTTCAAGCTCCTGCTGCTCAGTTGGCAAGAGTTACCAAAGCATACAGCGAAAAAGAAGCTGCTTAGGTTTTTTAGTAATATAATAGAATTTAATTTTAATTTATTTGGAGAAAAAAGATGGCAGATTTAGCCAAATTAGTAGATGAATTATCAGCTTTAACAGTTATGGAAGCTGCTGACTTATCAAAAATGTTAGAAGAAAAATGGGGCGTTTCAGCTGCTGCTGCTGTTGCAGTTGCTGCTGGTGGTGCTGCTGCTCCTGCTGCAGAAGAAAAAGATGAATTTGATGTTATCTTAGCTGATGCTGGTGCAAACAAAATCAACGTAATCAAAGAAATCAGAGCTATTACAGCTTTAGGTTTGAAAGAAGCTAAAGATTTAGTTGATGGTGCTCCTAAAACTGTTAAAGAAGGTGCTACAAAAGCTGAAGCTGAAGAAATTAAAGCTAAACTTGAAGCAGCTGGTGCTAAAGTTGAATTGAAGTAATTTCTTTATTGCTTGAATTTTTGCTCTCTTTGGTGAAAGCCAAAGAGAGTTTTTTTATGTTCTATAGCTTGACAAAAACTCTAAACAATGATAATATTTTTTTATGATAAAAATATGAAAAGGAAAATCTGATGACAAATATTTATTATAATGTAGAGACCCCAGATAAAAAATACTCTGCATGGATAGCGGATAAAAAGCATTTACCTGTAGGTGATAAGTGTTTTGAAGAAAAGATTTATAATCCAGAAGCTCCTCGTGAAACTTGGGATAGAATTGTAAATATGGCATCTTTGGCCAGTCATAAAAACCGTTATTTACTTGAGCCACAACCTTTTATTGTTGTGCTGAAATCAGTTGATGCTTTGCAAGCTAAAGATAAGGCTCATTACGATAAATTAGTCGGACAACTTTTTAAACATGGTGCTAGTGTTTATTTTTTTGATGAACAAGCATTGATTACTAAGGAGAACCCTAGAGGTTTAGCTGATAATAAAGAGTTTGGTTTGGCAATGTCAAAATTAGAAGCAAAAGGTGTTGTAAATGGTACTGGTAAGCGAGTTGAATTACCTGATTTGCCAAAGAGAAAAAATATAATTGAAATTTAACTGATTTTTTAAATTAAGATTAGCTTATAAAATCTAGGGGATGATGCCTTTAAACACTTGCGAATCTATTAGAATCTTTTATTTTGTATAATGGGAGATTTTAATGGAAAAGGTTTATAAGCATATTTTTGTTTTAACAGGAGCAGGGATTTCCGCCGAATCTGGTTTAGCTACATTTAGAAGCTCAGATGGTTTGTGGAACAATCATAAGGTTGAAGATGTTGCAACAATTGAGGCGTTTGAAAAAAATCCGCAATATGTGCGCTCGTTTTATAATGATTTAAAGCCGGAACTTTTGGTAGCAGAACCTAATGCCGCACATCTTTGTCTGACTAAGTTGCAAAGAGAGTATAGAGGCACAGTTGATATAATAACGCAAAATGTAGATACCTTACATGAAAAAGCCGGCTCAAAAGATATTTATCATATACACGGCAGAATAGATGAAGCTATGTGCACTAATTGCAAAAATGTTCTTACCTCTTGGGAAAATGTTGATGAGACTACAGTTTGTAAACACTGTGGGGCTGTAGGTATGTTTAAGCCTAATATTGTGTTTTTCGGCGAAATGCCCCTATATATGTATGAAGTAGAGAAAAAATTAAGAGAGTGTGATTTGTTTGTTTCTATCGGAACATCTGGTGTTGTATATCCGGCAGCCGGATTTGTGCATACTGCAAAATATTATGGGGCAGATACAATAGAGTTTAATTTAGAAGAAACTTCAAATAATTATTTATTTGATAGGCATATTAAGGGAAAATGTTCTATAACATTATCTAAGTTTGTTGATGATTTAATTTCTGCACAAGAATCTATGGGAGAATAAATATGGAAAATAATGATAAAAAAAAGGCTGTGCTAAAACTTATAATGAAGACTTTGGTATATTCTTTTGCAATTTTTGGTATATTGTTCATATTGATTTTGGCAGGTGTTGCATTGATGGTTACTCCTAAAATACGTATTACTAAAGTTCCTGAAAGTGCAATATTGGATATTGATTTTAATAAAAATTATGCGGAAATGAGAAGTGATGATTTTTTTGCAGAATTTACCGGGGCATCAGCATATTCTGTGTTTGATGTTGTAAGAGCTATAAATATTGCTGCTGATGACAGCAGAATTAAGGCAATAAGAGCAAATGTTAATGTTGCGGAGCTCGGTTTGTCTCAAATTCAAGATGTGGTAGATGCAATTAATGTGTTTAAGTCTAAAGGCAAAAAAACATATATTTATTCAAGTTCTATGGGTAGTGTCGGTGGCGGAAGTAAAGAATATTATTTGGCATCTGCTTTTGATCAAATATGGGTGCAACCATCTGCAGAAATAGGTGTTGTTGGTGTTAATATTGAAGTTCCGTTTTTTAACAATATTTTGAAAAAAATTGGTGTTGAGCCTGAATTTTATTCAAGATATGAATATAAAACCGCTGTTACGTCTTTGCTTAGTTCAGATTTTACTAAAGAATATAAAAAAGAATTAAGTAAAGTAGGTGGAGGCTTGTATGAACAATTGGTTACAAATATATCTGTAAACAGAAACTTATCTAAGGAACGAGTTATTGACATAATAAACAACGCTCCTCTTACGGCTAAAGTTGCATCTGAAGTTGGTTTTGTGGATAAAATTGCTTATATGCAAGATTTAACAACTTATCTTCAGCAAGAATATGCTGCGAGTTTTGTTTCAATAGATGATTATATGTCCGGGATTAATGATTATTCTGACGATAAAAAGCCGTTAGTTGCCTTTTTGGTGCTAGATGGTGTAATTGAAGATGGTTTGAGTGTTAACAGCCCTTTAAATGAAGCTGTTATTGGTTCTAAAAGTGTTTTATCGCAAATTGCAGAATTAAAACAAAAGGAAAACCTTAAAGCGTTGGTCGTAAGGGTTAACTCTCCAGGGGGGAGTTATACTGCTTCTGATGAAATAAGGTACGCAATAGAAAATTTAAAGAAAGATAAAAATATTCCTGTGGTTGTTTCTATGTCGAATTATGCAGCTTCCGGCGGATATTTTATATCAACTGCAGCAGATTATATTATTGCTGAGCCGGCTACATTAACAGGTTCGATAGGTGTTGTCGGAGGTAAATTTGTTTTCGCTAAATTGTGGGAGAACATAGATATAAATTGGGGTGAAATTAATTTTGGTGAGAATGCATCAATTTTGAGTTCTAACCATTTATTTACTGAAGCTGAAAAGAAAATTTTTAATGCTTCATTAGACCAAGTTTATCAAGATTTTACAGCAAAAGTTATGCGGGCCAGAAATTTTGATGAAACTAAAATTAATGACATTGCCCGTGGCCGTGTTTGGTTAGGTCAAGATGCTCTTAAACTTGGTTTGATAGATGAAGTTGGCGGAATTGATGATGCGCTAATTAAGGCTAAAAATTTAGCTCAAATTATGCCGGGAGATAAGTTTTCGTTACAATATTATCCTAGAAGACAAAGTTTTCAGGAAAAACTTACAAAATTTATTGAAAACGGCGGAGGTTTGCCGGCAATTAAAATGATGGATAAATATGGTGTAAATCTTAAAGATATTCAAATGTTGCGTCATTTAAGGTTTGATACAATTATGACACCTTTTAAAGTGTCAATGTAAGAGTTTTTGCTTGCATGTTTATATGTAACTTGCTAAAACAACAAAAAGTATTTTAAAAAAGAAAGGTCGCATTATGTCAGTGGATAATCAGACGGTTAAACAAATTGCTTTTCTTTCAAAATTGAAAGTGGAAGAAGATAAGTTAGAAGAAACAAAAGACGAGTTTAATAAAATTTTGGCTTGGGTTGATGATCTTAACGAAATTAACGTTGATGATTCAGAACAATTGGTTTCGGTAAATGAAGATGTTCTGTCTTGTCGAGCTGATGTTGTAATAGATGGTAGTCAAAAAGAAGCGGTGCTGAAAAATGCACCATCAAGCGAGTTCGGATATTTTTCCGTTCCAAAATTTGTGGAGTAAATAAATGACAAATTTAACAGACTTAACGATTGCACAAGCAATTCAAGGAATGAAAAATAAGAGCTTTAGTGCAACAGAATTAACTAAAGCATATGCTCAAAATATGTCTGATAACAAAAAAATTAATGCATATGTTACAGAATGTGTTCAAAAAGCACTTGATAATGCAAAAATTTCTGATGAAAAATATTTACAAGGTACTGAGCGTTCTTTGGAAGGTATACCTTTAGGAATTAAAGACTTATTCTGCACTAAAGATATCAGAACAACAGCATGTTCTCAAATTTTAGAAAACTTTATTCCGCAATATGAATCAACAGTTACTTCAAAATTGTTAAATGCAGGAGCTTTGTTTTTAGGCAAGCTCAATATGGATGAGTTTGCAATGGGCGGAAGCAATGAAACCAGCTTTTTCGGTCCATGTATCAACCCATGGAGTAAAGATGTAGATCTAGTAGCAGGAGGATCTTCAGGTGGTTCTGCTGCAGCAGTATGTGCTAAGATGTGTGCCGGTGCAACCGGAACAGATACCGGTGGTTCTATCAGACAGCCGGCGGCATTTTGCGGAATTACCGGAATTAAGCCTACATACGGAAGGTGTTCTCGCTATGGTGTTATAGCTTTTGCTTCATCTTTAGACCAAGCCGGTCCGATGGCAAAAGATGTAACTGACTGTGCTATTTTGCTAAAACAAATGGCAGGTTTTGATGAAAGAGATTCTACATCAAGCAAAATGGCAGTTCCTGATTTTGAAAAAGTTTTAGGTGCAGATATAAAAGGATTAAGAGTTGGTATACCTTTAGAATATCGTTCTGATAAATTAAACTCTGATATTTCTAAAGCTTGGGATATGGCAGCAAATATGTTAAAAGCTCGTGGTGCTGAAATTGTTGATATTTCACTTCCAAATACGAAGTATGCATTACCAGTATATTACATTATTGCGCCTGCTGAAGCTTCTTCAAACTTAGCCAGATATGATGGTTTGAGATACGGAAAAAGAGTTGATGGTAACAGCTTAGATGAGTTATATATCAACACCAGAACAGAAGGTTTCGGTAAAGAAGTTAAACGCCGTATTATGATTGGTACATATGTTTTATCTGCAGGCTATTATGATGCATATTACGTTAAAGCTCAAAAGGTTCGTAATAAGATTAAGGAAGATTTTGCAAAGGCATTTGAGAAATGTGATGTGATTTTAACTCCTACATCTCCTACAAGTGCATTTCCGATTGGTGATAAATCTATGCAGGAAAATCCGATTAATATGTATTTAAATGACGTGTTTACAGTATCTGTTAATTTGGCAGGTTTGCCGGCTATGAGTTTACCTATCGGACTTTCTGAAACAGGTCTTCCTATCGGTATGCAATTGATAGGTAAGTCTTTTGATGAAGAAACAATTTTTAAAACAGGTTATGCATTAGAACAAGATGCAAATTTTAAAAGGAAATAAAAATGGCAGAAAATATTATTGAAACAGCTAATGGTAAATGGGAAATTATCTGTGGTTTAGAAATTCATTGTCAGATTATTTCAAAGTCTAAAATTTTTAGTTCTGCGTCAACAGAATATGGTGCTGATGCAAATGAAAATGTGTCTTTTGTTGATGCCGGAATGCCCGGTATGTTACCTGTTTTAAATATGGAATGTGTAAGACAAGCAGTTAAAACAGGTTTAGGATTAAATGCAAAAATCAATAATCGTTCTGTTTTTTCTCGTAAAAACTATTTTTACGCAGATTTACCTCAAGGTTATCAAATTACACAATATGAGTATCCTCTAGTAGGAGAAGGTGACGTGTCGGTTGATTTATCTAATGGTGAAACAAAAAAAATAGGAATTGAAAGAATTCATATTGAACAAGATACCGGAAAATCTATTCATGATATAAACCCTAAAAAAAGTTATTTAGATTATAACAGAGCTGGGGTTGGGTTGATGGAAATTGTTACAAAGCCTGATTTCAGATCTTCTGAAGAGGTAGGAGCATTTTTAAGAAAGTTGCGCTCAATAGTTCGTTATTTGGGTACTTGTGACGGTAATATGGATGAGGGTTCAATGCGTTGTGATGCCAGTGTATCTGTCAGACCATTAGGTAGTTCTGAGTTGCGTCCTAGAGCTGAAATTAAAAATGTTAACTCTGTTAAGTTTGCAATGCAGGCGATTGATTTTGAAGCAAGGCGTCAAGTTGAAATATATGAAAATGGCGGAACTATTGAACAACAAACCAGAAACTTTGATCAAAACAGTGGTGAAACGAAGTTTTTACGTGCAAAAGAAAATGCAAATGAATATCGTTATTTTCCCGAACCTGATTTGCCGCCATTGGTGCTTTCTAATGAGTTTATTGAAAATATTAAAAAAGAAATGGTTGAACTTCCTGATGCTAAAAAGATGCGTTTTGTTAATGAATTAAAATTAACGCCTTATGATGCACTCGTTTTATGCGAAAATAAAGAAACTGCCGAATTTTTTGAAAAAGCAGCAGAAGGCAGAGATGCAAAAAAAGTTGCAAACTGGATTATGGGAGACTTTTTTGCAATGCTTAATGCTAAGCATTTAACTTTGGAAAATTCTCCGGTTTCTGCAGAGCAATTAGGGGCATTGGTAGATTTAATATCTGATAATACTATTAATGGCAAAACAGCAAAAGATGTTTTTGCAATTATGGTTGAAACAGGTAAAGCGCCTGAAACAATTGTGGAAGAAAACGGATGGAAACAAGTAACGGATACTAAAGCTATCGAAGCAATTATTGATGCTGTTTTACAATCTAGTCCGGATAATGTTGCCGCTTATAAAAACGGTAAGCAAAATTTGATGGGGTGGTTTGTGGGACAAGTAATGAAACAATCAAAAGGTACAGCGAATCCGTCTTTAGTTAATCAGATTTTGAAAGATAAATTGGGATAATATGGCAAAAAAAAATAAAGTTCGTAAAATACCGGAAGTTTTAGTTTTTACCGATATAAACAATTATCATGATGATTTGGCATCTATGGTGGTTTTGGCATATTTGGCAGAGCATAACTACATAAATATAAAAGGGATTGTTACCGAGCTTGGAGTGTATGAAGTTCGCCGCCGCAGAGCAATGTATGCAAAAGGTGCAATGTCATATCTAGGTCAGCAATTTGTCAGAGTTGTTCCTGGTGGAGATTATGAAGTTGAAGATGAAGTACGTGAAAATAAATATCCTGAAAATGAATTTTCGCAAATTTTTGAAAATTCAGGAATGACTATTTTACGTAGCGGTATCGTTTTTTTACAAGAATATATGAAATCTGTAAAAGATAAAAATGTGTTTATTTTGCTTAATGCTCCGTTTGCTGATTTTGCAAAATATGTTAAGGGGTCGCAAGATGTAATTAAGAAAAAAGTTAAAAAAATTGTGGTCCAAGGGCAGGTGTTGCCTCAAAAAAGCGATACAGGTGATTATTTGCCGAATAATGAGTGTTTTAATTTCAAAATCGGTAGGCCTGCAGCTGATACATTGTTTGAATATGTTCAAGAAAAAGATGTAAAAACTATCGTGGTTCCATCTCAGTTGGTTCATAAATTAAACATGGGTTATGAGTTTTTAGATAAGATAAAATCAAGTAAAAATCCGGTTGCACAAGCTCTTGTGGCAGCGTCTAAAGATTATCCTCCGCATAGTTTGCAATATGATGTTATTTCTTCTTTGGCATTAGCAGAAGGTTTATTTAAAAATTACGGTGGTAGTATAGAAAAAGAAGAAGGTATTAATAAACCATTCTTTTTTGCAGATATTGTTGATCCTGAATTGATGAAGGAAAAAATTGTGGAAATTTTTGCAGAAAAGTTAATGCCTAAAAAAATTACATTAGCTCAGTTATCTCGCAAAAAGGATGAAAGCAATGTTGTTATCTAACAGCTCCATATTTCTTAATGCTGTTTTAGCTTCTCTGATAGCCGGAATATTTACCGGTATCGGAGGATGTTGTATTTTTTTGAAGAAAAAATATTCAAAAGAAAATATTAATATGATGCTAAATATTGCAGCAGGAGTTATGTTATCTGCTTCTGTATTTGCTCTTTTGGCGCCTGCAATGCATGAAATTGTGCATTTAAATTCTAATTCATATGTGGGGGCTTTGCACTATTGCGGGGCTGTTTTTTTCGGTGTTGTATTGGTTTGGTTATTAAATGATTTATTGCCACACGAACATAATAATATGGGACATCATGGGCCTTTATTTGATTTAAAAAAGGCATGGCTTTTTATTATTGCGATATCTTTGCATAAACTTCCAGAAGGCTTGGCAGTGGGGGTTGCCTATAGTGCGCATGATTTATTAAATCCATTGAGTTTGGTTATGGGTATCGCTATACATAATGTACCTGAGGGTTTGATTATGGCAATAGCCTTGTATGGTGCCGGAAAAACTAAAATTAAAGCTGCTTTTATAGCACTTATGATGGGAATGCTCCAACCGATAGGGGCTCTTGTGGGTGTTATGTTAACAGATATACATCCGTATATAATTCCTTCTGCAATGGCTATGGCCGGCGGAACTTTGATGTTTGTAGTTATAAATGAAATTTTACCTGAAACATATGGCGTTAGAAAAACGGATAAATCTGCTGCAGCAGTGTTTGGAGGTTTTATATTTATGACATATATCTTTATGGTTTTGCATTAAGGAGCATAAATGGCTGATATAAATCGCGGTCTTGATGTTTTACAAAATAATGTAAAAATAGCACCATCAGAAGCTGGGGTTTATCGTATGATAAGTAAAACCGGAGAAATATTATATGTCGGAAAAGCCAAAAATATTAAAAACAGAATAATTGCATACACTCATTTTGATAAGCTGCCAACCAGACTTAAAATGATGGTCGCAGAAGTTGATTCTATGGAATTTATTGTTGTAGAAAACGAGGCAAAAGCTCTCTTGCTGGAAAATGAATTAATAAAACAATTTTCTCCCAGATTTAATGTGTTGCTCAAAGATGATAAATCTTTTCCATCATTGTCAATTGATATGAGAGATGAATATCCTGCATTAAGAAAGTTTAGGGGGAAAAGGAATGATAAATGTAAATATTTTGGCCCCTTTGCAAGTGCTAATGCCGTAAATGAAACTTTAGATTTTATTCAAAAAGCTTTTTTGCTTCGGTCATGTAGAGATAGTATTTTTTGCAATCGTCAAAGGCCATGTTTGTTATATCAAATAAAAAAATGTTCAGCTCCTTGCGTCAATAAAATTTCAAAACAAGATTATCAAAAATCAGTAAAAGATGCGATAGAATTTTTGGAAGGAAAAAAATCGGAAATTATTGAAGATTTAACACGTAAAATGCAACAGGCCAGTGATAATACGGATTATGAGCAAGCATTAATTTTGCGAGACAGAATAAGAGCCATAACTATGGTTCAGAGTGGGAAAAATGTTGAATATGCCGATATAAAATCAGCAGATGTGTTGGGTTTTTCTAGCAAAAACGGAGTTGTTTGTATTGAACTGTTTATTATCAGAAATGGTCAAAATTGTGGTAATGTGGCATATTTTCCTAAGCAGACTGAAGGCTATACGGATGCTGAAATATTAGAAGCTTTTATAAGTGAGTTTTATTCTGAAAATCTAGTTCCGAAAGAGTTATATATTCCTTTTCAAATTGAAAACACAGACTTTTTGGAAACTGCATTAAAAACAAAAATGTTGATACCTTTAAAGGGTGATAAAGCTAATTTGGTTAAGAGAGCAAATACAAATGCATTAGAAGCAATAGATAGAAAAATTGCATTAAACTCTTCTATAAAAGAAAATTTGGCAAAATTTAAGGATGTTTTTAATTTAAGAAAAATTCCGGATCGAATAGAAATTTATGATAACTCGCATATACAAGGTTCTTATGCGATTGGAGCAATGGTGGTTGCAAATAAGGAAGGTTTTGATAAAAAATCTTACCGCATTTTTAATATCAAAAATGATGAAATTACCAATGATGATTTTGCAATGATGAAAGAGGTATTAAAAAGAAGATTTGATAAATTAACAGAACAAAATAAACCTGATATTATTTTAATTGATGGCGGAAGAGGCCAGCTAAATGCCGTACATGATGTTTTGCAGAGCTATGATTTAGAAGGTATAACAATTATTGCAATTTCAAAAGGTGTTGATAGAAATGCAGGAAAAGAACTTTATCATATCAAAGGACAAGATAGCTTTGCGTTAGATTATAGATCTGCTTTGGCTTTTTATTTGCAAAATTTACGAGATGAAGCGCATAGATTTGCTATTGGTTCGCATAGAAAAAAACGCTCTAAGTCTGTTTTAAAATCAAGACTTGATGAAGTTGAGGGTGTCGGGGCAAAAAGAAAACGCGATTTATTAATGTTTTTCGGTTCAGTTGATAGAATTGCCGGCGCAGGAATTGATGATTTGTTGAAAGTAAATGGAATAAGTAAAAAAACGGCTGAAAAAATTTATAATTACTTCCATAAATGATTTTTTTGTTTTATGATTACTTTAGTTTGAAAAAATAATTACTATTAAAGGGGATAATTCGTGTATAATTTGCCTAATATTTTAACAATTTCCAGAATTTTCGTAATTCCGGTTATATTTTTATCTTTGTATATCAATTCATTTGCATGGACAATGTTTATTGGGATATTGTTTATTGCTGCCGCAGTTACTGATTACTTTGATGGTTATTTAGCCAGATCTCGCAACCAAACATCAGCCTTCGGTCGTTTGCTTGACCCTATCGCTGATAAGCTTTTAGTGGCTTCTGCATTGGTTGTTATTTTGGTGAAACCTGATATGATGTGGTCAAAACTCAGCTATATTCCTGTGTTTGTAATTTTGTGTAGAGAAATTTTAGTTTCAGGCTTACGTGAATTTTTGCGTGAAGTTAATGTCGGATTACCTGTTACTCGTTTAGCAAAATGGAAAACAACTTTCCAAATGGCTGCATTGGCAATGATGCTCTTTAACGGCTTGTGGATATGGCAATATATTGGTGAATTTTTGCTCTGGGTTGCAGGTGTTTTAACCTTTATTACCGGATATCAATATTTTCAAAAAAGTGTTGATTATGTGAAGTCTTTAGAAAAAGCAAAAACGGTTGAAGCAAAAATTGTAGTTGCAAAGCCTGCTGAAGCTAAAAAAACAGCAAAGAAAACAAATTCAAAGGCTAAAAAAGCAGTCTCAAAAACAAAAAAGACTGCAAAAAAAACGGTAAAAAAAGATCTTAAGAAATAATGGAAAAAGATAAACAACATATTTTAGTTGTTGACGATGACAACAGATTAAGAAACCTGCTCGAGCGTTTTTTGCGCGAGCAGGGATTTGCTGTTTCAGGTGCAAAAGATGCACATGATGCAATGGAATTTCTTGACCAATATAAATTTGATTTGCTTATTGTTGATGTTATGATGCCAAATGTTAGCGGAATAGAGTTTTTAAAAGCATTACGCTTAGAAAACAATGTGCCGGTTATTATGCTTACGGCAATGGGTGAAACAGCTGATAGAATTCTTGGTTTAGAATCAGGCGCTGACGATTATTTGCCTAAACCATTTGAACCGGTTGAGTTAATATTGAGAATAAAAAATATATTAAAAAGAGCTCCCATTGAAAAAACAGATGGTAATACACCTCTAAATTTAGGCTTATGCTTATATGACATTATTAAAAAAGAACTTACAACAAAACAAGGCTCAATTGTTCATATAACTCCTGTTGAACAAATGTTGTTAAATGTTTTAAGTCAAAAACCGGGGCAAATCTTTACTCGTGAAAAATTGGCTGATATATTGGGTTCAGGTCAAAGTCCACGATCTATAGATGTGCAAATTACCAGATTAAGAAAAAAGATTGAAAAGGATTCAAAGAATCCTAGATATTTACAAACCATTCGTGGTAAGGGATATATGCTTTTACCGGAATAAAATTAATTAGGAGAAAAATATGCATATTAAATTTCCCAAAAAAATGGAAGCGCCAATGCGATATCTGAAGTTAAAATTGCTTCCTAAAACACTTTTTTTCAGAACAATGCTTTTGATTATTATTCCGCTGATTGTAGTACAGATTGTATCTGTTATTGCATATTTTAGCGGCAGTTGGGGTAAAGTAGGTAAAAAACTCTCTGATAATTTAAGCTCAAATATGGCATTTGTTGTTCAGTTAGCTCAACAAGATTATAGTGAATTTGATAATATTAAGCAATTGGCTAAAAATTTATATGAAATTGATGTGGAGTTTTTTAACAATGATGTTAAGCATTCAGAAATGAATAGAACCTCTCAAAATAATAATATTGTTACTGGATTTTTTGAAAAATCTTTAAGAAGTGATTTTCCTGATGCGGTAACACATCTTTATTTACCTGAGGGCTCTTCTACTTTGATTGCACTTGTTGATACAAAAGATGGTTTATTTAAATTTACAGCACCAACTAAAAATATTTTCTCATCTTCATTGTTTGGATTTATTGCATGGATGGTTGGAACTTCTTTGTTGCTGTTCATTGTTTCTTCATTGTTTTTGCGTACACAAGCACGTTCTATTAAACAGTTGGCAGAAGCTGCAGAAGATTTTGGTAAAGGTATTGACACTCCATTTAAGCCTTACGGTTCTTCTGAGGTTAGAAAAGCCGGCATTGCTTTTACTAAGATGAAAGAGCGTATTCACAGACAAATTTCAGAAAGAACTCAGATGCTTGCAGGCGTTTCTCATGATTTAAGAACTCCTCTTACCAGAATGAAACTCCAATTAGCAATGCTTCCGAAAAATGAAGATAACAAAGAGTTTATTGAAGATATTACGGAAATGGAAAAAATGCTTGATGGCTATTTAGCATTTGTCAGCGGCGAAGGTGGAGAAGTAAACAGCTTTGTTGATATGAATGAAATGATATTAAGTATTTTGAACAAGTTCCGAAATTCTAAAACAATGATACGTTATACTACTAATGATCAGGTCAGTGCAATTCAGGGTCGTGAACAAGCTTTGAAAAGAGCTGTTACAAACATTATTGCTAATGCTTTTTATTATGGTAAAACAGTTTCCGTTGGTTTAGAAAGCAATAATAGCAAGATGGAAATCAGGGTTGATGATGATGGTCCGGGAATTCCTGAAGATAAAAGAGAAGAAGTATTTAAGGCGTTTTATCGCATTGAAGGTTCTCGAAATAAAGAAACAGGCGGCGTAGGATTAGGCTTATCAATTGCTAGAGATATAATTGTTTCTCACGGCGGAAAAATTGAGCTTGCTGATAGTGATATGGGAGGCTTGAGGGTACTCATTAGTATTCCCTTATAATTCTCATATACGAAAGTATGTATTTAAATAAAGCGACTGAAAGTCGCTTTATTTTTTATATTAGCAAGCAATTTGGGTAATAAAAAACGCATTGATTTCAATGCGTTTTTTATTAATCTTGTAAAATATTATTTGGTTAAGTTCTCAACACTTTCTACAACTTCATCGAGAGTGATGCCGAAATATTCAAATAACTTATCTGCAGGACCCGAAGCTCCGAAACCATCCATTCCGATAATATCACCTCTTAGACCGGTATATTTTTCCCAACCAAATTTTGATGCAGCTTCTAAAGCAAGTCTTGGGCAATTACCTAAAACTTCATCTTGATATTGAGGTGTTTGTTTATCAAAAAGTTCTGTGCATGGCATAGAAACTACAGCAACTTCAATGCCTTTTTCTTGTAAAACTTTTTGAGCCTCAACAGCTAATGAAACTTCAGATCCTGTTGCAATAATTGTTGCTTGGCGAGTTTTTCCTTCTGCTACGTCGGATATTACATAACCACCTTTCGCTGTTAAATTTTGTTCAGCACTTTCCCTTAATAAAGGTAAGTTTTGGCGTGTTAAAGCTAAAATACTAGGCGCATTTTCGGTTGTTAATGCAATTTCCCACGCTTCAGCTGTTTCAACAACGTCGCAAGGTCTGAAAGTTAAAATATTTGGCATAGCTCTGTAAGAAGCTAAGTGCTCAATAGGTTGGTGTGTAGGACCATCTTCTCCAACACCTATCGAATCGTGTGTTAAGACGTATATTGAGCGAATTCCCATTAGGGCAGCTAAACGCATAGATGGACGCATATAATCGGAGAACACGAAGAATGTGCCGCCAAAAGGAATAATTCCTCCATGTAATGACATTCCGTTCATGATGGCAGCCATAGCATGTTCTCTGATACCATACATGATATTGTTTCCGTTATAATCTTTTTCTGTAACAGTTTTAGAATTTGCTACACTTGTTAAGTTTGATGCTGCTAAGTCAGCAGATCCACCAATAAGTTGAGGAATAGCATCAATAATTTTTTCTATACACATTTGAGATGCTTTACGAGTTGCAACTTTTGTTTTATTTTGAATAGCTTCTTGTTTTAATAAGTTCAGTTCATTATTCCAATCAGTAGGGAGCGTGTTGGTAATAAAGTTTATAAAATCTGTTCCGGCATTAGTTGCGTTTGTGTTCCAGGTTTCAAATTCTTTTGCGGAACGTAAACCCGCATTTCTCCACATTTTTAATACTTCTGCAGGAACTTCAAAAGGAGCATGGTTCCAGTTTAATGCATCACGCATTGCATTTGTTTCTTGTTCGCCTAAAGGAGAACCATGGCATTTTGATGTTCCGCTTTTGTTAGGAGAGCCAAAACCGATTTTTGTTTTGCAAGAAATGATAGTAGGTTTGTTGGAAGTTTGAGCAGTTTTAATTGCATTTTCGATTTGCTCATAATTATGGCCATCAATTTCCATAGTGTTCCAACCCATTGCTGAAAAACGTGCAAGTTGATTTGTTGAACTTGCTTTATCTACAGTGCCATCAATGGTGATATTATTGTTGTCCCATAAAACGATTAACTTATTTAATTTTAAGTGTCCGGCAAGCTCAGCAGCTTCTTGTGAAATGCCTTCCATTAAGCATCCATCGCCATTTATTACGTAGGTATAATGGTTGCATAATTTATCGCCAAATTTTGCATTTATAATACGTTCAGCCAGAGCCATACCGACAGCAGATGAAATGCCTTGACCCAATGGTCCGGTTGTCATATCAATGCCGGCTAAATGACCATATTCAGGGTGTCCTGCTGTTTT
Organism: Alphaproteobacteria bacterium; assembly: GCA_045611785.1. GTDB lineage: Bacteria > Pseudomonadota > Alphaproteobacteria > RF32 > CAG-239 > JAFTYO01. Next base: position 1,456 of record JAZKXV010000020.1, on the reverse strand, counting down.
TGCTCCTAATTGACGGAAGTTTTTAATATCGTCGATTGATATGTCTTCATAACCGAGCAAATATAACAAAGAATACATTAACATTGATCCGTGTCCGGCAGATAAAACAAAGCGGTCTTTATCAAACCAATGTGGGTTTTTAGGGTCTAATTTGATAAATTTAGAAAATAAAACTGTAGCAACATCTGCCATACCAAGAGGCATTCCGGGGTGTCCTGAATTTGCTTTATCTATTGCATCAGCACTTAAGAATCTGATAGCGTTAGCCATGGTTGTGTAATTTTGCATTAATAATCTCCTTTATTTTCTAAATTGTAAATCTGAAATATCTTCATTTAGGCCGAAGTAGACATCCGCATCATTTGTTCTTTCTTTCGGCATAGTTAACTCTGTTGCTTCTGCAGTGTACAACATTTCTTTTGCACCAACAGGTATGCTTACGTTAGCAAAATGTGATTTTTTAGCTGAATAATTTGATGAACCTTCAGATGATTCTAAGTAATAAGAAAACTGAACATCTGTAACATCTACGTTGGCTAAGCGTATAATTTTGAATTCAGGTGTTATTACGGCATGTTGTTCGCCAGTGTCTTTGTTAAGATAACAATATCCTGAATGATTATATGCTATAATTTCAAAAGCTTTAGTTTTACCTTCCTTTTGAATCAGTGTTGAATCTGCCCTTTTTATATGTATTTTAGGGCAAGTTTTCATATTTTTAAGATAAGATGTTTCATTTTGACCGATTTTAATTACGTAGTGGTTATCAACTTTATCAGAGCTACATGCTGTAAATAATAAGCTCAATGCTAATATTGCTAACTTCATATTTCCTCCATTATTAATAAAATTTTTAAATATCATAATCAAAAAAATTTAATTTGTTGTAAACAATGCAACCAACTCTATATGTTTTGAGTATACAAATTGATCAACCATTGTGATGCTTTTTAATTTGTAGCCGCTATTGAGTAGAGTTTTTGCATCATTAATAAAACTGTGTGGGTTACAAGAAACAGCTATGATTTTTTTAAGTTTTGTGAAATTTTCTATTTTAGCTAATTCTTTTACCAAGGCAGATGCACCGGCTCTTGGTGGATCAAACACTATAGCATTAAAATTTTCAAGTTCTTGAGCTTCAAGGGGATATTTAAATAAGTTGCGTTCAGCTATTTCAATGTTATGTAGCATCTGTTTGTTAACAGATGTTTTAAAGCCGTCAAGCAGACCTTTATTAACATCTACGGCTAAAATTTTATTGTCTTTGATTTTTGCCATCGGATATGAAAAAGTTCCAATTCCGCAAAACAAATCAGCAATGTTACCTTTTAAATCGCCTAAATATTGCATAACCAAATTTACTAAAGCGTTTTCACCTTGATTTGATGCTTGCAAAAACATTCCAGGAGCGACATAAACATCGTAGTCTGCAATTTTGATAATTGGTTTTAGTTTT
>JAZKXV010000019.1:0-13502 GCA_045611785.1 Alphaproteobacteria bacterium | reverse complement strand
CCAATTGCTATGAACGAAGGTTTACGTTTCGCTATTCGTGAAGGCGGTCGTACAGTTGGTGCTGGTGTTGTATCTAAAATTTTGAAATAATTTAAGATATAAATCATAGTTTTTAGCCCCTGATTTTCAGGGGCTTTTTTTTATATCATCAAAACTTGTATATATCGATTATTAGCTTTGACTTTTATACATTTTTAGGATATAATAGCATTGATATCAAAAAATTATCCTAGGAGAATTGTTATGAAAAAAATTGGTTTAGTATGTATGTTGGTCACATCATTCTATGCCTATTCAACACAAGCAAGGGTTTGCTTGTTGGGAGATCCAACCTGTAACAGCGGTATCTCGGTTGAAACAGCTCAAAAATGTGACGACTACGTTAGTAGAAACCCTAAATGGGTAAAAGAAAATAATCTTTGTGAAGCAATGGATTACTCTCTTGCTTGCGAAGACTACAAAGACAGATACTATATTGAAGCAGGTTGTGCTTCCGGATATGTAAATGTCGACATTTTAACTGAGGGTTATATTTGCAAAGATACAAAATGTAATGGCAAATGTTGCCTTCAAAAAGAAATCAAATGCGCAGATGAATATAAAGAGTGCAACGCTCCTACAGAAGGCGCAGGAGACAAATGTGTTGAAAGTAATACACAATACTTTGAAATAAGTGCAAATAAATACACTGAATGCTTATGTAATACAAGAACATATAAGTATAATAACTCAAACTGCAAAGACTTTTTTGAACCAACCGGAGAAAAATGTTCCGGTGATAATGGTGCGTGGTGGAAAGAATGTAAATCAAGATTTACATCATGTAAAGACTGGAACTCTTCTTCATATACACAAGCTCAAGTAGGCTATAACTGCACTGCCACTGAAATTCCATTAAAAAATGGCTCAAAAACAACTTGCTACACTAACTGTAAAGTTGATTGTGAATATGATGGCAATTACTACACTCAAGAAGCTTGTGTAGGCGCTATGGATCATTCAGTTTGCGGAGCTGACAAAGATGGTTGTTGGTACTTTGCAAATTGTGAAACAGGTTACAAATATGAAAACGACAAATGCGTAGCTGATTGTCAATATGCAGATAAAGCAGCATGCGAAAAAGCTAACCCGAATAAAAATTGTAAACCTGATAAATATGGTTGCAGTGTTCCTGCTGACTGCAAAATAGGCTATGAAGACAATGGTTTTGGTAATTGCGAAATTGTTTTATGCCCATTAGGAAGTTCAACAAACTATAACACTGTTGCTAACTGCGGATATCCTTCTACAATTGGTGCAAGCGTAACTTCTACAGGTCAATATTCTGGCAGTAAATTATGCTACAAATGTAACTGTTCTGTTCCATCAGAATGTAAATGGACAGATGCAAACAAAGGAGATAAAGGTACATTAAAAGACGTATGCTGTAATGGCACAACATACAAGACATGTACCAAAAACTTCCCTACTGATGTAACTGTTCCTTCTAATGCATCAGCTATTAAAACAAGTTACACAGCTTGTGGTGAAACAAAACAAATTGTTACCGATTGGACATGTAACTTAGGTTATATTGAAAATTCTGCAGGCACAGGTTGTGATGTTGCTCAATGTCCAAGAGATAGCAAAACAGAATATAGCGATGTTTCTAAATGTGGATATCCTTCTACAATTGGTGCAAGCGTAACTTCTACCGGTCAATATTCCGGAAGTAAATTATGCTACAAATGTAACTGTTCTGTTCCATCAGAATGTAAATGGACAGATGCAAACAAAGGAGATAAAGGTGCATTAACAAACGTATGCTGTGATGGCACAACATATAAAACATGTACCAAAAACTTCCCTGCGGATGTAACTGTTCCTTCTAATGCTACAGCTACTAAAACAAGTTACACAGCTTGTGGTGAAACAAAACAAATTGTTACCGATTGGACATGTAACACCGGTTATGTTGAAAATTCTGCAGGTACCGGTTGTGATGTTGCTCAATGTCCAACAGGAAGCAAAACAGAATATAGCGATGTTTCTAAATGTGGATATCCTTCTACAATTGGTGCAAGCGTAACTTCTACAGGTCAATATTCCGGCAGTAAATTATGCTACACATGTAACTGTTCTATTACATCAGAATGTAAATGGACAGATGAAAACAAGGGAGATAAAGGAACTATAAAAGATGTTTGCTGTGATGGCAAAACATACAAAACATGTACTCAAAACTTCCCAAGTGCTGTAAGTGTTCCGGATAATGCAACAGCTACTAAAACAAGTTACACTGCTTGTGGTGTAACAAAGCAAATTGCTACCGATTGGACATGTAACAAAGGTTATGTAAAATCTGGTAATTCTTGTATTGATGAATGTAAAGATTATACTTTATCATCATGCACAACCGGTGCAAATTGTAGCAGTTGCTCTAATGGCAAATACAAAATAACATCTTGTAAATCAGGGTATACTGCAACCAAGGATAGCAGCGGAAAGATAATCATGTGCATAACAACTCCTTCTAGTAGCTCATCTAGCGGCGGAAGTATAGGTTGTACAAATTGCTGTTCTAGAGGATTTAGATATTGTTGCTCAGGAACGTGCACCAATACTAAACCATATTCTTCAAACCAATTACCAAATGGTATATCAACATTTGAAACTTGTATAGATTATGGTTCATACTGTAGTAACTCTTCATCCTCTTCTTCAGGCGGATTTACAAGCGGTGGTGGTAATACAAGTTGCTGTTCTAAAGGATACAAATATGACTGTTCAAACTTAGGCGGTACATGTTCTAATACCACATCTCAGATTGGAACAGCATTGTGCCTGGCATGTAATTCCAATACAACTAATCTTACAGTTAACACAAACAGCTCAGGTACATTAAATAATGGTCTTGGCACTACAACAAATAACTCGTTGCTAGGTAACACAACATCAGGAAGATTTTTCTAATTGATGTATTGAACTAAACAAAAAGCTCCGTGGATTTATCGGAGCTTTTTTGTTGCCGTAAATCGTCAACCCTCGGTGGTTTAATAGATTGCTTGACATCACTTCATCCAAAGCAATGATAAATTATATATCTATCATTATTAACGTTATATTTTCACTCCTCAGTGGCGAAAATACCGTCAAGGTGTCTTTGTTAGATGCCTTAACAAAATACTTTGACTGTTGAGATATAACACTGTCTAAATGTCTTTTAACTTAAACAATTGACATCCTCACTTTGTTCGGAGCAACAAAAAATTACCTCCCCACACCACTGGCCTGAACATATTATCCTTAATATATTTAATATTATAAAATCCCCCACATTTTATGCAGGGGATTTTATACAAAAATAAGGCGCCCAAAAGCGCCTTATTTGTTATTCAAATTTGCCGTGGCAATGCTTAAACTTTTTACCACTTCCACAGGGACACAAATCATTTCTGGATACCTTTCCCCATGTTTGAGGATTTTTAGGATCTGCCTCGCCCTTAAACACACGAATCGGCTCTTGTTTTACAGCTTCCTGCTGAGGAGCTCTATTGTCAGAAGAACCAATTAAGTTTTGTGGTTTTTCATGCACTTCATTCATTTTTAACTTCTGCTGTCTTTCTTGAGCTTTTTGCATAGCTTGTTCAGCATTGTTTTGGATAAGTGTTCTGCAAACAACAACTGTTGTCTTTTCTTTTAATGCATCTAACAACATTGAAAACATATTAAATGCTTCTTTCTTGTATTCGTTAAGAGGGTCTTTTTGACCATATGCGCGTAATACAATTGTATGACGCATCATATCAAGAGTAGCAATATGCTCTTTCCACAATTGATCAAGAACTTGTAACAAGATACTCTTTTCAACCATTTTAACAATTTCAGCAGGAACATTTTGATTTTTTTCAACTAAACGTTTTTCTACTTCATCTAAAATTTTCTGAGTAATATCTTGACTATCTATTTCAGGTTCATTTGCCCAATTTGTAATTGGCAAAATAAACCCTGTTGACCTTAAGATTTCTTCTTGAAGCTCTTCTTTACGCCATTCTTCTTTTGGTGCTCCATAAGGAACATATAAATTGATAATTGAACAAATGAATTCTTGGCGCATATCTTTAATTGCTTCAGATACATCATTTGTTTCCATCAGCTCTTTACGTTGAGCATAAATAACTTTACGTTGTTCGTTCATAACATTGTCGTATTTGAGAAGATTTTTACGAATATCAAAGTTACGTTCTTCAACTTTTTGCTGAGCTTTTTCAAGTGCTTTACTTATCCATGGGTGGATTAAAGCTTCACCTTCCGGAAGGCCTAATTTTTGTAAAACAGCTGACATTCTTTCAGAACCGAAAATTCTCATTAAGTCATCTTCTAATGACAAGAAGAATTTAGATGTTCCAGGGTCTCCTTGTCTACCTGAACGGCCTCTCAATTGGTTATCAATTCGACGACTTTCATGGCGTTCAGTACCCAAGATATATAAACCACCTGCTGCCAACACTTTTTGCTTATCAGCTTCAATTTCTGCTTTTAATTTATCTTTTATATTTTTGATTTGTTCTTCTGTTTCATTTCCTTCTAAAACAGATTTAAGTTTCATTTCAAAGTTACCGCCAAGCTGAATATCTGTTCCTCGACCAGCCATATTTGTTGCAATAGTAATAGCGCCAGGAATACCTGCTTGAGCTACAATATACGCTTCACGTTCATGGTGTCTTGCATTTAACACTTCAAACTTAACTTTTGCATCTGCTTTGCTTAAAAGATCTGCAACAATTTCAGATTTCTCAACAGAGGTTGTACCAACTAACACTGGTTGTCCTCTGCGATGACAATCTAATATTGTATCAATTATAGCTTTGTATTTTTCATTTTCTGTACGATAAATTACATCGTGTTCATCAATTCTGGCAACCGGTTTATTTGTCGGAATTTCAACACATGATAAACCATAAATATCACCAAACTCTGCTTCTTCAGTCATAGCTGTACCTGTCATACCGGCAAGTTTAGGATATATTCTAAAATAATTTTGGAATGTAATTGATGCTAATGTCTGGTTTTCTGACTGGATATTAACACGTTCTTTAGCTTCTAACGCCTGGTGCAGACCATCGCTATAACGACGACCTTCCATAATACGACCGGTAAATTCATCTACAATAACAACTTTACCGTCTTTTACAATGTAGTCCACATCTCTTGTAAACATTTTGTGTGCACGCAATGCTTGGTTAACGTGATGTACTAAGTTAACGTTGCCAATATCGTACAAGCCACCATCGGTAATTAATCCAACTTCTTTTAAAAGTTGTTCAACGTGGGTCATACCAACTTCTGTTAATGTGATATTTCTGGCTTTTTCATCTTTATCATAATCAGATTCAATCAAATGAGGGATAATCTTATTAACGCTAATATAGCGCTCAGAAGAATCTTCAGCTGCGCCTGAAATAATAAGCGGAGTTCTTGCTTCATCAATTAAAATAGAGTCAACCTCGTCGACAATTGCATAATTAAATTCTCTTTGAACTCTATCTTCAAGATTAAATTTCATATTATCTCTTAAATAGTCAAATCCGAGCTCATTATTTGTACCATAAATAATATCACTTGCGTAAGCTTTGCGGCGTTCTTCATCGTTTTTTGCATGCACAATGAAGTCAACTGTTAAACCTAAGAAACGATATACTTGTCCCATCCATTCTGCGTCACGTTGTGCCAAATAGTCGTTTACGGTAACGATGTGCACACCTTTGCCTTCAAGAGCATTTAAGTATGCTGCCAATGTGGCAACTAATGTTTTACCTTCACCGGTTTTCATTTCTGAAATCATACCTTTGTGTAAAACAATTCCGCCCACAAGCTGAACATCATAATGACGTTGTCCTAATGTTCTTTTAGCTGCTTCACGAACTGCAGCAAAAGCTTCAGGCAAAAGCTCATCTAAAGTTTCGCCATCTTTAATGCGAAGTCTGAACTCGTCAGTTTTTGCTTTGAGTTGTTCATCAGTTAACTTAACAAAGTCATTTTCTAATGCGTTGATTTTTTCAACAATCTTAAATTGTTTTTTTACAAATCTTTCATTGGCACTGCCAAAAAGTTTACGAGCAATTTTATTTAACATAGATCTTACCTTATTTTATTACAATATGTTACATTTAGTGTTTATTCGCCCTCTTGTCAATACTATGAACCAAAGTTATAAACTTATATTAAAAAATACTTTGAATATTATGAAAAAATGTTTATATATATTATAGTCGATTTTAAATTTTGGAGGAAACATTATGAAAAAATATCTTTTAGCAGCTTCTGCTATTGTTATTATTGCTGCCGCAGCTGCTTATTCTTTTAAAGTTTGCGCTGAAAAAAATGAAGGTGTTGCTGCTCGTGTTAACGGAGAAGTAATCAGCATTGAAGAAATCAAAAAAGGCTACAGCGACAACCCACAAATCGCTGCTCAAGTTCCTTTTGATCAATTTTATGCTAAAGCTCTTGATGTATATATCAACGGCAAGTTAATTTACCAAGCTGCTAGCGCTGCTAAAGTACAAGAAACACCTGAATATAAAGAACAATTAAAAACAGCTCAAGAAGATTTAGCTCGTAAAGTTTACATGGAAAAACTTATTGCTGAAAAAGTAAATGAAGCTGCTGTTAAAAACTTCTATGAAGAAGAATATGTTAAAAAGTTCGAAAGCAAAAAAGAAGTTAAAGCAAAACACATTTTAGTTGCTGATGAAGCTACAGCTAAAGACGTTATTAAAAAATTAGATAACAATGGCGACTTTGAAGCTCTAGCTAAAGAAAAATCAATGGATAAAGCTGTTGACTTAGGCTACTTCACTGAAGATATTATGGTTCCTGAATTTACTAAAGCTGCTTTTTCTATGGAAAAAGGCACATACAGCAAAGAGCCTGTTAAAACACAATTCGGTTACCACGTAATTATGGTTGAAGATTTCCGTGATTCTAGACCTCTTGAATTAAAAGAAGTTGAACCACAAATCAAAAATCTTTTAACTCAAAAAGTTGCTGCTGAAACTTTTGATAACTTATATAAATCAGGCACAATTACAAAGTATGATTTAGAAGGTAAAGAAGTTCCATTAAAAGCTACTGAAACTAAATAAGATTTTAAGCTTTATAAAAACCTCAAGTTCTACTTGAGGTTTTTTATTTGTATAAAAAAAGAGGAGTAACATCTCCTCTTTTCTGACCTTTACAAAACTCTAAAATTTTTGCTAAAGGAACTTTTTGCCTTTATCTGATAAAAAACATTTATCTTGAAACATTATATATCAGCATCAGACATCAACAATATAGTATGCAAAAAGCTCAACTCAAGTAGCTTAAAACCAATTTACTATAAAGTTGTTCCTTTTTTAAAATTAAAACCTCGCAGCAACTCATCTATACCCATTGCTTTTTTACCTTGGCGTTGAATTTGCATAACACTCAATGCCGCATCTTTACAGCCTATTACAAGAGCTTTTTCGCCCTCAATAATTAAGCCTGGTTCAGAGTTTATATTTTCAACAACAGCATGCAAAATCTTAAATCTTTCGCCTTCATACTCAAAGAACATTGCCGGAAACGGATTAAACGCTCTTATTTTACGAGCCAAAACAGATGCTTGTTCATTAAAATCAATCTTTGCCTCATTTTTATCTAATTTTGCAGCATAAGTAACCAAAGATTCATCTTGCGGCTCCGGTATTATATTATCAAAATCAGATAACACATCGCTCATTAAATCAGCTCCAATAACAGCTAATTTATCATGCAAATCTCCGCCTGTGGTTAAAGGTGTAATTTCCACCTCACCTTTTTTATACATTGCACCAGCATCTAAAGCTTCAACAACTTGCATAATAGTAACGCCACTCTTTTCATCACCATATTCTATACTTCGCTGAATTGGTGCAGCTCCTCTCCATCTTGGCAATAACGAAGCATGAACATTTATACAACCTTTTTTAAATGCCTCAATTACTACCTTAGGCAAAATAAGTCCATAAGCCGCCACAACGGAAATATCTGCATCTAATGCGCAAAAAGCTTGTTGCTCTGCTTCATTTTTAAGGCTTTTAGGAGTTCTAACTTCAATACCGTGCTTTTCTGCTAACAGATGAACAGGTGTCTTAGTCAGATTATTTCCTCTGCCTGCAATTTTAGGCTCTTTTGTATATACACAGACCACTTCATGTTCCGCTATAAGCCTTTCTAAAACCGGAACTGCAAAATCCGGCGTTCCCATAAAAACAACTTTCATTTTCAATCTTTCAAATAAAAGCCGCCTGATTAGGCGGCTTAAGTTACTACAAATCAGTTAAGCCCATGAGCTTATATTTTACTCTTATTTTATATTCATCTGCATAACTCTTAAGAATAGCTTCTGCAAAATCTTTTGATAAAGACATATTAACATTACGTTTAATTAAATCTTTTTCTTCACTATTTAATTCTACAGAGTTTTCATAATCTTCAACAGCAACCGCAACCACATAATTTTGACCATGTTGTATTTGACGCGGTGTATTAAGAGGTTCTGCAAACATTGCTCTCACATCTTCATAGCTTAATTTACCGAAAGTTTCATTTCTTGTTATCGGACGAGAGTTATAAACATCTAATCCATAACGAGCGCCAACTTCAGATATTGCATCGCCATTTTCCAAATCATGCATAATATCATTTAATTTTTCTTGTGCGATTGCCTCTTTTTCGTTCTCTGTCCAGAGCTTAACGATATCTTCACGAACAACTTCAAGAGCTTTAGGATGTGTTTCATTAACAGCGTCAACACGAGCCACCATTAAGCCGTTATCTGTTTCAATAACTTGGCTTGTTTCGCCCATAGAGTATGAAAAAGCGACATCCATAAATTCAGGTGTTTCAACAACCTTTTCAAGTTCATTTGGTGTAGAAACAGAAGTTTTATCTTCAGCAAAACCTTTAACAGCAGCCACTGAGAAGTTAAGTTCTTGAGCAACAGTTTCTAAATCTTTGCCTTCGCCTAATTTATCTTCTATTGCAACCAAAACTTTATAACTTTCATCATAAAGGCGTTCATCTTTCAAGATTTTTTCAATTTCGGCAGAAGCAACGGCATAATCAACCTTTGAAGCTTCTTTAACATCTTCAACTTTCATAATTTGCCATAAATCACCAACTTTAACAGGTTTAGTATATTGGCCTTTAGCAATTGCAAAAACTTCTGCAGAAATTTCCGGTAAAAGTTCATCACTTGAAGCATAACCCAAATCAGTATCTTCTTTTGATTGACCTAAAATGTCGTTAGCAACAGTGTAAAAATCTTTACCTTGTTGTAATTCAAAATATGCTTTATTTGCTTGTTTTTCATCATCAAAAAGCATTTGTAAAACTTGGCGAGTTTCCGGAGTTTCATAATTTGCTTTATTATCATCATAATAAAACTTAACGTCTTCGGCACTAACTTCAATATTGTTTAAAACATCTTGCATAGGAACATACAAAACCGTTAAATCACGACGTTCAGGTTCCATATAGTTTGCAGAAAAATCTTCATAATATTGTTTAATTTCATCCTCTGAGATTGTTCTATCAATAACCATATCTGCAGGTTTAATGTTTACATATTTAAATGTACGACGTTTATTATCAACTTTAGATTCAGCATCAAACAACACTTGAGGAACATTAATATTTAATGTCTGATTATCGATAAGCAATCTGCGAACCAAATTACGTGAAACAGCCTGTACATATTCAGCTTCTGATAAACCGCTTTTAGCCAACAATTCTCTAAAAATAACTTTATCAAACACGCCGTTTGCATTTTTAAATGTAGCATCATTAACAATTAAGCTATGAATAAATACCGGATTAAACATCACATCATATTTATCGGCAGTTCTATCAATAATAGCATCTGTTAACAATCTTTGAGACAAGCTATACAACATTGAAGTACGCATATCATCAGAAAGTTCTTGATTTTCACCTAACAATTTAGATGCCATTGCAAGCTCATTTTGTGCCATATAAGAAAATTGTGATTGTAAAATTTCAATATTATCAACCCTGATAACAGCTCGATTGTTATTAGCATTGCTGATATAATTGCTAACACCAAAAATCGACATGAAACTAAGTGCGGTCAATATCAAAATAAGTTTTGACACCCAACCGTTATGTGCTCTTGCTAATTTGTTTATCATTTTTCTTTCCTATTATTAAAACATTTTGACGCCATTATAGTTTAATAATTATTTATTGCAATTACAAAATATTGATGTTGAAAACTTTTTTTAACTGGAAAAAATAAAATCTATATGCTAAAAGGTGGAAAGAATTAAATTTAACTATAATAGGATTATTAAAATGGCTCGTAAAATTTTAATTGCTGGCAACTGGAAAATGAATTGTCTTTTAGAAGACGGCACAAATCTTGCTAAAGAAGTTGCAACTGAAGTAAAAAAATTAGGTAAACCTGAGTGTGAGTTTTTAGTATGCCCACCATTTACATTGTTATCAAATGTTAAAAAAGCTTTGCGTGGTTCTAAAGTTGCGCTCGGTGCACAAGACTGTCACATGGCAGAAAAAGGCGCTCACACTGGTGACATTAGCCCTTTAATGTTAAAAGATCTTGGTTGCACATATGTTTTAGTTGGCCACTCTGAAAGAAGAGCAGACCATTTAGAATCGAACGAAGTTGTATGCAAAAAAGCACAAGCATTGCACACAGCTGGTTTAAAAGCTGTTATTTGCATTGGTGAAACTTTGGCTGAAAGAGAATCGGGAAAAACAATTGAAGTTTGCACAAACCAAATTATGGGTTCTGTTCCTGAAGGTGCTACAGCTACAAACACTGTAATTGCATATGAACCTGTTTGGGCAATTGGCACTGGTAAAACCCCAACTGCTGAAGAAGTTCAACAAACTCATGCAGCAATAAGAAAAGTAGTTGCTAAAAAATTAGGAAAAGGCGTTGCAAATAAAATGCGTTTATTGTATGGTGGCTCAGTAAAACCATCAAACGCTGCAGAGCTTTTGTCTTTAGAAGATGTTGACGGTGCATTAATTGGTGGTGCAAGCCTAAAAGCTTCTGACTTTATGGGAATTGCTGCAACTGTTTGTAAAAAATAAAAGATAAGAAAAGGAAAAAACAATGGGATCAGTATTGTTAGTTATTCATTTAATTACAGCAATCTTTTTGGTTGCCATAATTTTGATGCAACGTGCTTCCGGCGGTGCGCTTAACGGTTTAGGCGGAGGTTCTGGCGCCAACAGTTTCTTAAGCGCTAGAGGAACAGGTAACTTATTAACTCGCTTAACAGCAATTTTAGCTACAATTTTCTTTATAACCAGCATTGCACTTGCAATTTACTATAAAAATGTTGAACGCAAGAGCACATCAATTTTAGATGTAGCACCAATTGCTAGTGCGACAACATCTGCTCCTGTAAGCGAAGCTCCTGCTGCTCCTGAAGTTCCTGCTGTACCTCAGGCACGCTAAGAAAATGAATACAAAATAACGACATAGGCACCTTAAAAACATAAGGTGCCTTTCTCACTTTTAAACAAGCAAAATAAGGATGTATTATCAATGACAAATCCAAACACAAAATTTATATTTATTACTGGTGGTGTAGTATCTTCTTTAGGAAAAGGTCTTGCCTCTGCCTCATTGGCAGCTGTTTTACAAGGACGAGGTTTTAAGGTAAGGCTTCGTAAATTAGACCCATATTTAAATGTTGATCCTGGCACAATGAGCCCATATCAGCATGGTGAAGTTTTTGTAACAGATGATGGTACAGAGGCAGATTTAGATTTAGGTCATTATGAGAGGTTTTCCGGTGTTTGCGCCACAAAGTTTGATAGTGTAACAACCGGAAAAATTTATCAAAGAGTTATAGATAAAGAGCGCCGTGGAGAATATTTAGGCGCAACCATTCAGGTTATTCCACATGTTACAAATGAAATTAAAGATTTTATTGTATCAAATTTAGATGATGAAGACTTTGTTTTGTGTGAAATTGGGGGAACTGTTGGTGACATTGAAGGTCAGCCATATTTAGAGGCCATTCGTCAAGTTGCCTACGACTTAGGCCGTGAAAGAGTAATGTTTATACATCTGACCTTATTACCATTTATCCCCACTGCCGGTGAGTTAAAAACAAAACCGACACAACACTCGGTTAAAAAGCTACAAGAATATGGTATACAGCCTGATATGTTACTGTGCCGTTCACAAATCAAGATACCTGAAAATGAAAAAAGAAAATTGGCCTTATTTTGCAACGTAAGAGAAGAAAACGTTATTGCGGCATTAGACGTAAGCAACATATACCAAGTTCCACTTTCATATTCTCAAGAAGGCATGGACAGAGCTGTTTGCAAATATTTTGGCATAGACAACGACAAACCATCAGATTTAAGCAAATGGGAAAACATTATTGAAACAATTAAGAATCCTGAAGGCGAAGTTTGTATTGCTGTTGTTGGAAAATATACATCTTTATTAGAAGCATACAAATCTTTGCATGAAGCCATAAAGCATGGAGCCATTGCCAACAAATATAGTGTAAAAATAAAATGGATAAATTCTGAAACCTTAGAAAAAGAGAATCCGTCAGATTATCTAAAAGATGTAAACGCCATTATTGTTCCCGGAGGTTTTGGACAACGTGGAACCAAAGGCAAGATAGAAGCCATAAAATATGCTCGTGAGAACTCCATTCCATTTTTAGGCATATGCTTGGGTATGCAGTTAGCAGTAATTGAAACAATGCAAAATGTATTTAACGATAAAAACGCCAACACAACCGAATTTGATGAAACTTGCACACCTGTTGTTGGTTTAATGACCAAATGGAATAAAGAAGGCTCAACAGAAGTAAGGCAAAAAGATGGCGATTTAGGTGGCACAATGCGTTTAGGATCATACCCTTGCCATATTAAAGAAGGTACAAAAGCGCATCAAGTTTATAACTCAACAGAAATTTTTGAACGTCATCGTCACAGATATGAGGTTAATATAGATTTTGAGCAAAACTTGAACACTGCCGAAATGATAATTAGTGGAAAATCTCCAGATGGTAAATTGCCTGAAATTGTAGAGTTAAAAAATCATCCTTGGTTTGTAGCTGTGCAGTTTCATCCGGAGCTAAAATCTAGACCATTTGCCCCTCACCCATTGTTTGTTTCTTTGGTTGAAGCTGCAATCAATAATAGCCGATTAGTCTGATTATATCTTTAATCAATTCCCGCCTTATTTCAGCACCTGCAAAAATAAACATTATTTACAGGTGCTGGGCGGTTTGTTCCAAACCGATTGCTAAATCTCGTTATACTTTAACTGCTGATTATAAATGCAAACACAATATGAAGGTTGTGAATATTCTTCTATAGAAGATTGTCAAAGCAAAAACTCTTTCGCTATATGTGAAGAAATATCAAATGTTCATGTCGGAGGTAGTGCTGTTTGCCCTGAAGTAACAGGTTGTCAAGAAGGAATGGGATTA
>JAZKXV010000018.1:0-14480 GCA_045611785.1 Alphaproteobacteria bacterium | reverse complement strand
TCTCTCCCAACGCAGAGCCTCCAGTTTGTCGATTGATTGATTATTCAAAGTTCCTCTATCAACAAAAGAAGAAGCAGAAGGAACTCAAGGCAAAGCAGGTGAAGGTAGAAATCAAGGAAATTCGCTTCGGACCTCAAACCGACGAACACGACTACAACTTCAAGTTGAAACATGCAGTCGGATTCTTGAAGGAAGGCGCCAAAGTTAAAGCATATGTATTTTTCAAAGGTCGCTCAATTCTCTTCAAAGAACAAGGAGAAGTTCTCTTGCTTCGTTTTGCCAACGACCTTGAAGAGTTTGGTAAAGTAGAGCAGATGCCAGTCCTTGAAGGAAAGCGAATGATTATCATGCTTTCACCCAAAAAGAAATAATCATCCACATCTCGAGCAGATTAGGATATTATATAACTCGAATTAATAACTTTTATAATTAACAAAATTAACAATTGTGATTAAAAGTTATCAAGATGTTAATAAGTTATTTGAAATGTTTTTAATTAGGTAAACAAATATGTATATTGTTAGTAAGTGATGAGAGTTATACACAGTTAACAATGTATTTGTGTATAACTCATATAATATATTGTATTGAAAGAAAAAAATGAAACTTATTGGTATAACAGGCTCAATTGGATGTGGTAAAACAACTATAGCCGATTTAATTAAAAAAATGGGCTATATTGTGTTTGATGCTGATAAATGGTGTAGAAACTTGTATAATCAAAAAGATTTTTTAGATGTTATAAAGCAAAATTTTCCACATGTTTTTGAGAATGGTGTTTTTTATAAAAGAAAATTACGTAATTACGTTTTTAGTAATAATAAAGAACTTAAAAAATTAGAAGCAATAATACACCCTTTTTTAAAAAAGAAGCTTATATCTGTTATTAAAAAGAATGCAAAATCTGATCGTTTAATATTTATTGAAGTGGCTTTATTATTTGAAATGGGCTGGAATAAATATTGTTCATCGATAATTGTTGCTGATGTCGATTATGAAATTCAAAAACAAAGAGTTATGAAAAGAGATAATATATCAGCTCAAGATTTTGAAAAAATAGTAAGTGTTCAATTAAATAATGATTATAAAAAGACGTTATCTGATTATGTTATTGATACAGATAAAACGCTTAATATGTTAAAAATTGAACTTATTAATCTCATTGAAGGATTATCTTAATGATTAGAGAAATTGTTTTTGATACCGAAACAACAGGTTTTAATTATGATTCAGGTGATAGACTTATTGAAATTGGAGCAGTTGAACTGATAAACCATATGCCTACAGGAAGAATATATCATCAGTATATAAATCCGGATAGAGAAGTTCCTGATGAAGCAGTTAAGGTTCATGGTTTAACTTATGATTTCTTAAAAAATTATCCAAAAGTTTCTGAAGTGGCTCAAGAGTTCATTGATTTTGTTGGAGATGATGGTATTTTAGTTGCTCATAATGCTTCTTTTGATATTAACTTTATTAACTATGAGTTTAAACATAAAGGATTTAAGACGTTTTCTTGGGATAAAGTTATTGATACTCTTGAAATTGCTCGCAGTAAATTTCCAGGTTCAAGAAACAATTTAGATGCTTTATGTAAAAGGTTTAATATAGATAACTCATCAAGAACAAAGCACGGAGCTTTGCTTGATGCTGAGTTATTAGCAGAGGTTTATTTAGAGTTGCTAGGTGGTGCTGAGCCATCTATATCATTTTCTCATAGCGAAAACAAACAGGTTCAAACAGAGCAGGTTTGTATAAACAGAGTCTATAGAGAACCTAGATATTTTGATCTTACACAAGATGAGAAACAGCAACATAATGACTTTTTGGAGGCTAAAATTAAAAATGCAGTTTGGTTAAAATAGTTCTAAAATTTTATTTTTAATATCTATCATATTATTAAAAATATATTTTACACCTAATTCTCTCATTTGTTTAATTTGATTATTATCTTCAGATATTGTTCCATCAAAATAAGCTATTGGTGTTATGTTAGCTTTAATTGCGGCTGTAAGACCTGCAATAGAGTCTTCAACAACAACACAATCAATAGGTAAAGTATTGTTTGATTTTGCGGCTAATAAGAATAAGTCCGGATCTGGTTTTCCTCTTTTTACCATGTCTGCTGTAAAAACTTGTTCTTCAGGAAAGTATTTTCTGATATTTACAACATCTATTTTTTTAGCTGTTTTACCTTTTAATCCACCTGTAGCTATACATTGTTTTATATTTAACTTAAATATATCTTCTATATCTTTTGTTAAATCAAAACCTATTGTATACATTGATTCTAAATCCATTTGAATAGATTTTTCCCAGAAATAATCATCAGTGATGATACCTTCTCTATCCAACATTTCTCTTTTTGTAAAATCGCTCATACCTTTAAGTAGTCTTTCGATTGTTGGCCAATCTAAATCTACATTCATATATTCTTTTAACAATTTCTGTCTATTTCTGAGCCAGAGTTTTTCTGTATCAGCTATTACACCATCAAAATCCCATATAAGTAGTTTTTTTTTCATATTAACCTTAAAAAAATCGAGTCCGTATAAAGCCCATACAGGCCACTATTTCAATTTTTACGATACAAAGATTAAAATCAGGTAAAATTCTTCTCTATAAGCCTTAAAAAAGAAATTTTAGAAAAATGTTAATAAGTTTACGTTATTATGCTTAAAAAAAGAGAGGATAATATGGAATATAAAACAATTTATGCTTTATCTACCGTTTATGGAAAATCCGGTGTTGCAGTTATAAGAATATCAGGAAACAATGCTGTCGATGTTTTTAAACATATGACAGATATTGATGTTTATAAGTTAAAACCTCGATATGCTTATTTTACAAATATCAGGGATTATCAAAATAAAGATATATTAGATAAGTCTTTAGTTTTATATTTTAAAGCGCCTAATTCTTTTACCGGTGAAGATGTGGTAGAAATTCAATGTCATGGTTCAAAAGCTGTATTGTCTTCAATTTTAGATTCTTTAGCTAAAATACCTAATTTCAGACTTGCTGAACCTGGCGAGTTTTCTAAGAGAGCTTTTTATAATAATAAAATGGATTTAACTGAAGCTGAAGGTTTAGCTGATCTTATTGATTCTGAAACATCTGAACAACAAAAATATGCTATACGTCAAATGGAAGGTAGTTTAAAAAATTTATATGATGGATGGCGTGAGGAAATTTTAAGAGTTTATGCTTATTTAGAAGCTTATATAGATTTTCCAGAAGAGGATATACCTGAAAGTATAAAAGAATCTAATTTGAACACTGTATTTAAATTAATTAAAGAAATACATGAACATTTAAATAATTCTAAAAATTCTGAAAGGTTAAGAGATGGTTTTAGAGTTGTTATTGCTGGACCGGCTAATGCTGGTAAATCAAGTTTGTTAAATGCTATTGTAAAAAGGAATGCTGTTATTGTTTCTGATATAGCTGGAACAACAAGAGATGCTGTGGATGTTAGTTTGGATATTAACGGTTATCCTGTTATTTTTACTGATACTGCTGGAATAAGGAATACTGATGATATTATTGAGCAACAAGGTGTTAAAATAGCTTTTGATAAAATAAGCGATGCTGATTTAGTTTTGGCTATGTTTGATGCTTCAAAAGATGATATATCTATCTTTAGGGATATAGAAAAAGAATCTAAAAACAAGATGTTATATATAGCAAATAAAAGTGATAAATTAAGTGTTGAACAGTGTTCTCTTCTCGATGGTATTGGGTGTATACTTATTTCTGCTAAGTTTAATGAAGGTGTTGATTTGCTTGTTAATAAGATAGGTGAAAGAATTGGTGATACTTTTACTTCAGGATCTAATGTTTTAATAACAAGAAAAAGATATCGTGAAGCTTTAATTGAGTGTTTGGATAATTTGCATAATTTTAATTTTGATAAAGAAATAGAATTATCAGCTGAAGATATTAGATTAGCATCAAGAGCTCTTGGTAAAATTACAGGAAGAATTGAAGTTGATGATGTATTAGATAAAATTTTTGGTTCTTTTTGTATTGGAAAATAATAAAAAATCTTGAAAAGTATTTGTATTGTCTTATTATAACCTCAATTAATTGAGGGAAATAAAATGAATAAAACTTTTGATGTTATAGTTGTTGGTGGTGGACATGCTGGATGTGAAGCATGTGCTGCTTCTGCTCGTGTTGGTGTTAATACAGCTCTTATTACTCATGATATATCTAAAATTGGTGAAATGTCTTGTAATCCGGCTATTGGTGGTTTGGGTAAAGGACACTTAGTTAGAGAAATTGATGCTTTAGATGGTTTAATGGGTAGAGTTATTGATAAGGCTGGAATACAATTTAGGATGCTTAATTTATCGAAAGGACCGGCAGTTAGAGGTCCTAGAGCTCAAGCAGATAGAGATTTGTATAAGAAATATATGCAACAATACTTGAAAGAACAGGAAAATCTCGAATTAATTGAAGCAGCTGTTGAGGGTTTAATAGTTGAAGATGGAAATATTATTAAAGGTGTTATAACATCTGAAGGTGATAAGATATATGCAAAAGCTGTTATATTAACTTCAGGTACGTTCTTAAATGGTGTTATGTTTATAGGTCATAAAACAACAATAGGTGGAAGAGTTGATGATGTTAGCTGTTTTGGTGTAACACCGTATTTAAAAGATTTGGGATTAAATGTTGGGCGTTTGAAAACTGGTACGCCGGCTCGTTTAAACGGTAAAACAATCAATTGGAGTGAGTTAGAAGAGCAGGCTGGTGATGAAAATCCTGAACCTTTTTCTTATTTAACTGAAAAAATAACAAATCCTCAAGTTAAATGTTATATAACGCATACAAATGAAGATACTCATAAAATTATAAGAGATAATTTTTCAAAATGTGCTTTATTTTCTGGACTTATTAAAGGTGTTGGTCCAAGGTATTGCCCAAGTATTGAAGATAAATTAGTGAAATTTGCAGATAGAACATCTCATCAGATTTTTCTTGAGCCTGAGGGGTTGAATACTGATGTTGTTTATCCAAATGGTATTTCTACTTCTTTACCTGAAGATGTTCAGTTTGATTTTATTCATACTATGAAAGGTTTGGAAAATGTTGAAATATTAAGACCTGCTTATGCTATTGAATATGATTATGTTGATCCTCAAGAATTGAATCATTTATTAGAAGTTAAAAAAGCAAAAGGATTGTATTTAGCTGGTCAAATAAATGGAACAACAGGTTATGAAGAAGCTGCAGCTCAAGGTTTAGTAGCTGGTGTTAATGCTGCATTAAAGGTGAAAGATTCTGGAAAAGAGTTTTTTATAGATAGGAGTCAGGCGTATATAGGGGTTATGATTGATGATTTGATAACTAAAGGTGTTGATGAGCCTTATAGAATGTTTACTTCTCGCTCTGAATATCGTTTGTATTTACGTTCTGATAATGCTGATATGCGTTTAACAGAGTTTGGGTATAATGTTGGTTGTGTTTCTCAAAGTAGATACGATGTATTTAAAAGAAAGAAAGATAATGTTGAAAAATGTAAGGAGTTGGCTCTTAGTTTAAAAACTGATTATTCAACAATGGAAAAGTATTGTTTAACGGTTAATCATGATGGTGCTAAAAGAACCGCTTATCAGTTGATGGGATATAATGATGTTTCACGTGAAACAATTTATAATATATTTCCTGAAATCAAACAGTTTGATGATAAAGTTTATGAACAGATTGAAATTGAATCAAGATATTCTGGGTATATAAAAAGACAGTTATCTGATATAGAAGTGTTTAAAAAAGATGAGAATTTGAAAATTAGGGAAGATATAGATTATTCTTTGATAGGTGGTTTATCTAGAGAAATGGTTTATAAGTTAAGTAAGGTTATGCCATCAACAATAGGTGAAGCATCACGTATTCCTGGTGTTACTCCTGCTGCGATAACTGCAGTATTGGGGTATTTGAAAAAATAGGAGGGGATATGCAGAAGTTTAGTTATCATACGCATACAAGTTTTTCTGATGGTAAATGTAGTTTAGAACAGATGCTTGATAAAGCTGTTAGTTTAGGGTGGGAGGAAATAGGAATTTCTGATCATTTAATAATTCATAAAAATATGAAGACTTCTCCTGTGTATGAAATGATTGTTAAATCTAATTCGTTTAACGCTCCTCATGTGTATAGAGATAGTTTTGATACTTCTTTAGATGTTTTTAGAAGAAATAGTGAGTATATACGGGGTGTTGCTAAAAAATACCCTATAAAAGTTTTTATTGGTTATGAAGTTGATTATTTTACTTATGATGGTTGGGAGGATGAATTTAAAAATTTTATTAAGCAGATAGATTATGATTATTTGCTTAATGGTAATCATTTCTTTTTTGATGAAAATGGTGATAATTTGATAGATATATACCGTTTTGATAATTTGGATCCTATATTATGTGTTGATAGTTTTGAAAATTATATAAGTAGACATTATAAAACAATTCAAAAAGCGGTTAATTCTGGTTTGTTTGATATATTAGCTCATCTTGATTATGCTAGAAGATCTGTTATGCATAAGGTATTTCCTTGTATTAATGAACGTTTAAATATTGTTGATTGTTTGAAACAAAGTGGTATGGGGGTTGAGATAAGTACTAAAGGGTTGCGTAAGGTTGATAGTTTTTATCCTGAGGATTTTATTTTAAAAGAGTTAGTAAAAAATAATGTGCCAATAGTTATTGATGATGATGCTCATAATATTGGTGAGTTGGGGTATAAATTTGATAAAGCTGAAGAAAAGCTAAAAGAGTTAGGTTGTTGTAATAGGTATCGGTTAAAATAATGTTTATAACTTTGTTTTTGGGTTTATATAAAAATTGGTATAATATATAAGGAAAATATGGAAAATTTTATAGAAAAATATAATGTTTCACGTGAAACATATTTAAAATTAGAGCGCTACGTTGTTTTGTTAAATGAGTGGCAAAAAAAGTTTAATTTAGTTAGTAAAAGTTCGTTAGAGTATGTTTGGAGTCGTCATATAGCAGATTCTGCGCAGCTTTTTAAGTTTGTTTCTGATGATGTTAATGTGATATACGATTTTGGTAGTGGCGCGGGTTTTCCAGCATTGGTAATGGCTATTATTGCGCAAGAAAAAAGGCCTGAAATATCGTTTAAGTTGGTGGAAAGTATAAGAAAAAAAACACTGTATTTAAATGCTGTTAAAGATGATTTGGTGTTGAATAATGTTGAAATAATAAACGATAGGGTTGAGAATTTAAGGCTGAAAACAGTTGATATGATAACAGCTAGAGCTATGACTTCGCTTAATAATTTGTTGGAATATGCTTTTCTTTTTTCTGATAAGAAAACTAAGATGTTATTCCCTAAAGGGCAAAGTTATAATGAAGAATTGGAATTAGCAAAAAAGAATTGGAATTTTAAGATAAATATTTATAAAAATGAAATATGTGATAATGGTGTTATTTTGCTATTAGAGAATTTACGGAGAAAAAAATGAAAATAGTTGCGGTTGCAAATAGAAAAGGTGGGGTAGGAAAAACAACTACAACAATAAATATTGCTACAGCTATGGCTGCAATTGGTAAAAAGGTTTTAGTTCTTGATTTGGACCCGCAAGGTAATGCTACAACATCAATGGGATTAGATAAAAAAAGTTGCAAATATTCTTCTTATGATGTTTTTATTAACTCTGTAGATGCTCAAAAGGCTGTGTTAGAAACGCAAATACCTGGTTTTTGTATAATGCCATCAAAACCATCTCTTGCCGGTGCGGAAATAGAATTGATAAATGTTGATAAAAGAGAATATGTTTTAAGGAGAGCTTTACAATCTTTATCGAGTGATTTTGATTATATATTAATAGATTGTCCACCTTCGTTAAATTTGATAACGGTAAACGCTTTAGTAGCTTCAAATTCTGTTGTTATACCTTTACAGTGTGAGTTTTTAGCGTTAGAGGGATTAACGGATTTAATAAAAAATATCAATCAGATAAAAAAAGGTTTTAACCCTTCTCTTAAAGTGCAGGGAATAGTTTTAACTATGTATGATAAAAGAAATAATTTAAGCGCTATGGTGGAAAAAGATGTTAGAGAATATTTTGGCGATTTAGTTTACCAAACAGTGATTCCTCGTAGTGTAAGAATTTCTGAAGCTCCATCACATGGTAAACCTATATTGATATATGATTTCAAGAGTGTGGGAGCTCAAGCATATATAAGTTTAGCAAAAGAAGTGTTAAAAAGAGAAAAGGAGTTGTAAAATGTCTTCAGTAAATAAACATGGTTTAGGTAGAGGGCTCAGTGCTTTATTAGGGGATGAAGATCTGAATTTAGATTTGGATTTTTTAGAAGATGAAAAAAATGGTCTTAAAATGATTAAGATTGTTGAATTACATGCTGGAAAATTTCAACCTAGAAAGAACTTTGATGAGGAGCAAATTAAATCTTTAGCCGAATCAATAAAAGAAAAGGGGATTTTACAACCTTTGCTCGTTAGAAAAGATTTTGAAGGATATGAAATTATTGCCGGTGAAAGAAGGTATAGAGCTGCTATATTAGCCGGAGTTTCTGAGGTTCCTGTTATTGAAAAAGAATTATCTGATGTTGAAACTTTAGAGATTGCTTTAATTGAAAATATTGTTCGTCAAGATTTAAATGATATAGAAGAAGCTTTAGGTTTTGCTAATTTGATTGATAATTTTTCATATACGCAAGAAAAAATAGCTCAAACAGTCGGTAAATCCAGAAGTTATGTAGCTAATAGTTTAAGATTACTTACTTTGTCTGATGAAATAAAGTATCTTTTAAACGAAAATCTTATTAGTGCTGGTCATGCAAGGTGTTTAATAGGGTGTGAAAATGCTTTGTTTATAGCACAAAAAATTGTTGAAGAAGGTTTAAATGTTCGTCAAACAGAAGAGTTAGTGGCACAATTAAAAAATCCGGAAAGAAAACATGAGAAGATTAAAAAAGTAAAAGATACAGATTTGGTTGCAATAGAAAAAAATCTAACCAAAAAAATAGGTTTAAAAGTGCAAATAAATACTGGAAAAAATGGAAAAGGTAAGGTAATTTTAAATTATAAAGATTTATCAGAATTAGAAAACATCATTAATAAACTTGAAAGTTAAAGGAATTTAAATATGACTACTATCTTAGAAAAAATGTTAGAAAACTGTAAAGAAGCAGGCTATGAACCAACAGAAAATATTGAAAAAATTGCAAGAGCAAAAAATATGATGTTTGGTGATACAGAATGGACACGCTGTCCTTGTGATGGTAAAAATGACAACCGTTATTGTATTTCTGAATTATGCCGTTCTGATATTGAACGTGATGGTATTTGTCATTGTAGATGTTATAGAAAAGCTAGCGGTGATAAATAATTTTTCAATTTGAATTAAAAAAAACAGGTTTTTCAACCTGTTTTTTTGTATTTATTGATAAAAATGGTACACTGTATTTAAATTATTTTAGTATTTTAAATCTTTCTTTTGTTTCTGCATTTGTTTTTTTATCAGCTTTTTTTAAGATACCGCCAAAAGGCATTTGAGCAATAAGTGTCCAGCTAGTGTTTATATTAAATGTTTGTGCTAATTTTTCGTCGATAATAGGGTTGTAGTGTTGTAAATTTGCTCCAATATTATTTTCTGCAAACATGGTCCATATAATGTATTGAAGCATAGCATTTGATTGATTAGCCCATATATTAATATATGATGTATATTCAGGGTATTTTGATTCTAGTTTTTTTATGGTGTTATAATCTTCAAAATATAATATGGTTCCATATGCATTAGTAAAAGACTCAATTCGTTTTACCGAATTTATTAATTTTGATTGAGGTATATTATTTCTTAATGTATTTAATACGATATCATTCCAAAACAGTATATGTTTTTGATTGTATAATAAAACAAGTCTTGAAGATTGTGAGTTAAAAGCACTTGGTGTGTTTTTAAGGGCTTGTTTTATTATATTCTCTAATTTTAAATTTGTTATAGGTATTTTGTTTGATAAATTATAGATACTACGCCTCTTTTTTATTACATTATTTAAACAATTCATGTTATCTTCCTTTTTTGTTGAAACACTGTATTTAAATAATGTTGATGTAGAAAATAGTAATAATATTTAAGTTTTAGTCTTTTTTATCTTTGGTGTCTTTATCTTCTTTATCTATAGATATCCTTAAAAACGATCTGTTTTTCCATGCCTCTTTTATTTTTTCAATAAAAGTGGTTTTTTCTTCACAAATTTTTTCTTCAGAATTCCAAACTCCACCATTATTTTTACAAACAATTTCATCATAATGGGTATAGTAGTAATAACCGTAGCCTATAAGTATAAGTACGATAAAAGACATAACAAGTGTTATTATAGCTTTAGCAAATAACCAAAAGACCCATAAAACGATAACTCCGGTAAGTATGATTTTGTTTTCTGTAGGGGATATTTCTAAAACAAAAGCCAATAAGAAATAATATGTAGTTAGCAGAGCAAGTACTACATTAATAAAATTTTTGAAACAAAATTTTGCTATATTTTTAAGTTTACTTGTTTCTTTTTCTTCAC
Organism: Alphaproteobacteria bacterium; assembly: GCA_045611785.1. Classification (GTDB taxonomy): domain Bacteria; phylum Pseudomonadota; class Alphaproteobacteria; order RF32; family CAG-239; genus JAFTYO01. Next base: position 3,912 of record JAZKXV010000018.1, on the reverse strand, counting down.
TCATTTTCTTTCCTTTATACATTTTTTTACTACAAAAATAAATAGGCAGAAAATAAGGTAAAATGAGTTAAATTAAAAAAAACAATAATTGTTGTGTGTTTTTTATAAAAATATTAACCCATTTACGCTGTATTCTAATTGTGAATATAACACAATAAGAGTTAAAAATCTATTTTTAAAAACTAGACGCTTAAATTTTGTTGTGATATACTCAAAACAGGAGATGATAATGGATATTATTGAACGTTTAAAATATATTCGCGAAAAGAAAGAGCAGACGTTAAATCGTAAAGAAAAGCACGATCTGTTTGTAGAAGATTTTATTAAAAACGTTGGAGATAATATATTTGTTTTATCTTCAGGATATGTGTCACAAGAAGATGCATTTGCTGATGAAAATTTAGAAGAAGATGAGTTTTTTGAAAATTTTGAACAGTAGAGGACTTTATATGAAAAAAATAGCAACATTATCGATTATAGAAGATGTAGAAAATAAAAAATATGTTATGATTCGTCATAATAGAGGTATCAACAAAGGATATATTAATTTTCCGGGAGGAAAAAAAGAAGAAGGTGAAAGTGTTGTAGATTGTGTTTGCAGAGAAACTTTCGAGGAAACAGGTTTGACAATTAATAATCCTACAGAAGTTGGATATATTGAATTTGCCGGTAAAGATTTTTATGTTTACATATATAAGAGCACAGATTTCAGTGGACAATTAAAAGAAAAAGAAGATGAGGTTAAAGTGTTCTGGCAAGATGTAGATAAAGTCCCTTACGATGAAATGAGAGCTGCTGATAAAGATTTCTTGCCGGAAATATTATCCGGTAAATATGTAAAAAGAAGATATCATTATGATGAAAATTTTAATATAGTTAAAGTTGAAAATATATAAAAAAAATCCCTCGGTTAACGAGGGATTTAATTTTTCTAAACAATTAAATTTCTCCGATATACATTCCGAGAGATTTAGCAGTTTTAACATAATCACCGTTAGTGTCTAACAATGTTGTTCCGCAAGCAACAACATCTTCCAAAGGATATGATTCTACTTTACCGTTGCTTAAACCAACCATTAAACCTGTTTGGTTTTCTGCTAAAAGTTCAATAGCTTTTGTTGCTAACAAAGAAGCTAAAACTCTATCGAAGAATGTTGGTGTACCAGCTCTTTGAACATGACCTAAACGTGTAACTCTGGTTTGAAAACCTTTATATACACTGTTAATTCGTTCGTTCAAATAATCTCCGATACCTCCGAGAACTTTTTCACCAACCATATTTTTTGCAGAAGACAATGTTTCACCTGTTTCTGTTTTAATACCTTCAGAAACAACGATTACAGCATGTGTTCTTCCACTTTTTTTAACTTCTTCAAGTTTTGCAATAATACCTTCTAATGTATAAGGAATTTCTGGGACTAAACAAATATCAGCAAAGCCAGCAATAGCAGAATGCATAGCTAAGTGTCCGGCATCGCGGCCCATAACTTCCAAAATGAGAGCTCTGTGATGTGAACGAGCTGTATTGTTTAAGCTATCAACAGCCTCCATACATACTTGGCAAGCAGAATCAAAACCTACGGAGTATTGTGTTAAAGGAGTGTCGTTATCCATTGTTTTTGGGATACCAATCATTTTCACGCCAGCATTTTTGCAATAATTACTAACTATATTCATACTACCATCACCACCAACGACAACAACAGCATCTAAACCTAATTGTTTAACACCTTCGCCAAAACGACGAGACATTTCTGCTTGAGATTCCATTTTAACACCTTTATTTAAAGAACCTAAATAAGAACCTGAAATACGAGGCCAAGGAGTATCACAAAAATTGTGTGTTGTGAGTTTTTCATAAGAAAGAGGTGTTTCGGTTAAACCTTCAGTACCATCGTGTATACCGTAAACTTCCCATCCCTTATTTTCTGCAGATTTAACAACTGATGAAATAACGGCATTTAATCCAGAACAATCACCACCGCTTGTTAATACGCCGATTTTTTTTATAGTAGTCATAAAATGTTCTCCATAGTATTTTAAAGTTGATTTATTCTATATAATGTTGTATAATTTCATACAAGTTTTGGAAGTAAATTTCTAGTAAAAAAAACAACTTGTTATAAATTTTATTTAAAAGGGCACTGATATAATGTTAAATAATAATAATTTCGGCAAACTTCAACAACAATTATGCGAATTAAAGCTTGAAGAGCGCAGAGTTTGTTCTGATATTTCTCGTTTAGTTAATAAAAATCAAACTATAGATTTTTTTACCGCCCAACAATTAAATAAACAACGTACAGGTATAAAAAATAAAATTAAAGTGGTTGAAGCTAAAATTATGCCTAACATAATAGCTTGATTTTTTTCTTGCATTTAATAAAATAGTGTGTTAGAAAACCCAAAATGTTAATTAATTTTAGATATTAGAAAAGAGGTGATTTAAGTGGTTCAAGTTACTGTTATTGGTAATGATGTTGCTCAATCTTTGAAGGTTTTGAAAAAGAAAATGCAACGTGAAGGTGTTTTTCGTGAAATGAAATTGCGTCGTTGTCACGAGAAAAATGCTGAGAAAAAAGCTCGCCGCAAAGCTGAAGCTGTTCGCCGTGCAAGAAAACAGTTGCGTAAGCGCTTAGATATGGAAGGATTCTAGTCTAAAGTATAAGCTGTTAAGCAAAAGCCCCGATTCTATCGGGGTTTTTATATTTAAACAAACCATTATTTGTATAGTTGTTTGATGTTGACTTTATAAAGCTTATTTGCAAATATCAAAATATATTAATTTAACTAAAGGGTATAAGTAATGGAATTAATAACACCAACATCTCCAGAAAAAGATTATTCTGATAAAAAAATTGTTTTTCTAGCTGGTCCAATTAAAGGTGCTCCTAATTGGCAAGAACAAGCTATTAAAGATTTAGCAGATTTAGATGTTTATATAGCAAATCCTCGTCGTGAAAAAGTAATGAATTTTAATCTTGATTTGCAAATTGATTGGGAAAGTAAATTTTTATCAGCTGCTGATGTTATTATGTTTTGGATACCATCTAAAGATTTTGATGTATCTGGTCGTGATTATGCTCAAACTTCACGTTTTGAGCTTGCTGAATGGATGGCAAAAACAAATTATAACCATACAAGAAAGCAAGTGGTTGTTGGAATAAGTGATGATTTTTTTGGTAAAAACTATATTGTAAAACGTTTAAATACAGAAAATGTAAAGGTTTATAATTCATATAATGAAACTATTAAACATACTAGAGATATTTTACAGAAAACTTATAAAATATTTTTTACATCGGATACGCATTTTGGTAGCGAACGTATACTTTCATTATCTCGTAGACCATTTAAAACAGTAAAAGAAATGGATTCGGTTTTAATTGATAATTGGAATAAAGTAATTAAACCAGAAGATACAGTTTATCATTTAGGAGATTTTGGAGATATAACAGCACGTCAATATCTTAATGGTAATATAACTTTAATTTTAGGTAATTATGAACAAGATTTATTATCTAAAAATGTAGAATATGTAAAAAAAATAAATGACAATTTTAAGTATAAAGAAAAAGATGTGACAGTGTATTTAAAGGATGGATCACTAGTTTTTTTAACACATAAACCAAGTCAATGTCGTAAAGATGTTTTTTGTTTATTTGGACATATACATGGTCTTAAAAAAGTTAGCATAAACGGACTTAATGTTGGTGTTGATGCAAACCATTTTACTCCTATTAATGAGGATGATGTTTTATTTTATAAAGATAATATTTTAAATCATTATGATTATGAGGTTTTTTTATAAAATATCATTAAAGTAGTGAGCTAAAATAAATTTATTTTCTTTTTATATAGATTAATAGATAAAAATACTTGTATCTAATATGATAAATTATATAATTTTAA
>JAZKXV010000017.1:0-20303 GCA_045611785.1 Alphaproteobacteria bacterium | reverse complement strand
TATAGGCTTACTTTCAAGGTATAATAATGACACAAGAAAATTATGAAATTCAGAAAAAATTTACAGATTTTTATAATAAAAATTTAAAATGCATACATGAACAACTAGAACCTGTTAGGAAAATCTATTTAAAAAAATTTGGGGTAGCTGTTTTATCATATATTATTTTTATTTTTTTAACAATGATAAGCATTAAATATACTGAAGCATTTAACGAGATTCTTACTAAGTTTTTTGCCGTCATTAGTTTAATTTGTTTTTATTTTTGCCGTTCAACTCTTAAATCATATAAACAAAAAACCAAGCAAGCTGTCTTGGATAAGGTTTTATCTTTTGGGGGAAATTTTAGATATAATCACCATGCTGTATCTAAAAATGCTGTTGAACAGTCGGAAATTTTTAAACCTTTTGATACCATTAAAATATCTGATTCATTTATGGGGCATCATAAAGGTATACACATCAGTGTTGCTGAAACAGAATTAAGTAACCATATTAACTGCTTAGGCTCTATGAGACGATTGCGTTTTAACACTGAATTACCTGTTTATATTTTTAAAGGTGTGCTGATTTCTCTTGACTTTAAGAAAAAATTTAAAGGAAAAACCATTGTTAAAAATCGGGGAAATATTAATTTTTTTTGCACTAACTTCTTTAGCCACTTCTGCCAAAAATTTGAAATATTAATAGGTCTGTTCATCTTTTTTTTAATCAACTTTGCTATAATTACCTCTTTAATAAAAGATATCGGCTTAATTTTATTGCTTACCATACTATTTATTAATTACAATTTACTGTTTCTCATTATCAAAAAAATACGTAAAACTGATCAAATTAAGACAACGGCTAATAAAAACATAACTCTTAATGATACCTGTTTTAATAAAAAGTGGAAAATTATGGCTGAGAACCCAAATGAAGCCAAACATATTTTAACGCCAATGCTAATGGAAAAAATCAACAACATAAAATGTCTTTTCCATTCTAATTATATTGATTTTGGCTTTAATAAAAATAAGTTGATTATTGCTATACATACCAAAAAAGATATGTTTGAAACCTCATCATTGTTTGAAGCAAATATAAGTGAGGAAAAAGTAAAAGATGTTATTAATCAACTTCAGAGCATTACTTCCATTATAGACGCTTTAAAATAACAGAACATCTAAATCAGATGACAACTATCTTGTAATAGAAGAACACCTCTCTATTATATTAAAAAAACTCTTTATGAGTGACTTTTTGCATTTAACAACTGAGCCTATAATCTTTCTTAAAAAAATCTAAAATTTTAATTGATTTTCTCGTTTTTTTGTCATATTATGAACGAAATATTTTATTGTTATATCATTAAATTTTTATCCCCATTATGAGAAAAGACGAATTTAGAGAATTGCTCAGAGTTTGGACAAACGATTTGAGCTGTGTGAACGAATGGTGTGACTCAAAAGTTGGAACACAAACAATCTTTCAAAACAGTGAGACATTGTATCAGTTGATACAAAACATGTGGTTTGATCATCGTGAAGAGTTCCCTAACAAGGGCGTATACAAAATGATTAGGCGCTTGCTTATTAAGAACATCGCAATGTTTTGGAACCGTTATCCCATGGGATGGCGTGCTTTGCCGGCAGAATTATGTAAAGAAATTTTGCATAAAGCAGACCAAACATGGATATCTTTTGAGAACAACCTTCTGCCCAACTTCCGTGAGTACCTGATTTGGAAAGCATCTCAAGTCGGATATCGCAAAAGAATTGGTGCCAAGCAACTTTGCTATGTTGATGAAAACTTGAAAGTTGTTTTCAACAAGAATCAAGCCGTAGGTCTTGCAAACTTACTTCCCAAACCGAATAGTCGGGTTGAGATTTTGTTTTTCAAGCCGCTAAAAATCAACGATGTTAGCAGAACCCAAGCAAAAAAAATCATTAAGGAATGGGGACAGACCCAATATCCGAAATATGATGCCTATCTGCCGACATTTTCAACTTGTCGCCTTGCTAACGAGTTTTTGCACGATCCTGATTCTAAATTAAAACCGATTGTTCACAGTTGCCACATCGATGTAATCCGTATAGCAAAAAACGGAAAATCCACAAACTTTGCTTTAGACAGTGAAGCAGAAGTAGATGTTGCCGGAAACAACACTATTGCAAAAAAACTTTATGTGTCTATTTATATGACACTTGAAGAGTTTGTAAAGCTTAATCCGAGAGTGTCTTTCCCCAACATCTATATCACAAGTTGGCAAAGAACTGAATTGTAAATTCCAATAAAACAGTAGTTTTAATTGTAAATCTCAAAAAAGCCAGTGGTTTTAAAAACTACTGGCTTTTTATATAAACTAAATAAAAAATTAATTATCTTTTGTTATTTCTCCTAACCTTATAATAGGAGAGAATAATGAAACTTAGCTTAAATTCTTGGCTTTTAATTGCCATTAACACCATACACTCTACCATTGATTTATTTATATCAACATTTTTGGTTGCTTATTTCTTAAACATAACTAACAACAACATTGTTCCCGCAGCTATCTTTTATGCCCTGACATATTTTATCTGCATGATAGGTTTTGTGCTTATTGGCCCTTTGGTAAAAAGCGCTAAAAAGAAATTTATTTATAACCTTAGCTTTATCATAAATGCTATATTACTTCTCTTCATTATTTATCTTAAAGAAAAATCCATAGAGCATATTTGGCTTTTAGGCCTGATTTTAGGATTTGAAAAAATATGTTATTGGTTTCCGCAAAATGTTCTTATCTCACAAATTGCCGATGGTGGTCAACTTATAAAATTCAACGGATATAAATCCGGACTTACCGGTATTATAAAAATTATAACCCCTATATTTTTCGGTTGGTTGATAACTATAGACTCTTTTATGAACGCAATAATTTTTGTATTGGTGTTAGCTATACTGGAATTTATTTTATCAAACTTTGTTTCAATTCAAAAAAAACAAGAAAGACCTTTTAATTTTTGGTTATTATCGGCTTTAGCCATAAAAAAAACAAACATCAAATTATCTTTATGTGTTGAAATATTACGTGGATTTTCTTCAAATGTTTTAGATATTTTAATTGTTCTATATATTTTACACATATTCAAAACAAATCTCAATCTCGGCATTTTTACCTCGATTTTTGCAATTTGTACCGTACTTGTTAACATGATATTGGGAAAATATTGCAAATTTAAACAATTTGCTCCGCTGATTTGGATGTGTAGTATTATGACTCTACTTGCTATATTATATTTTGTATTTGATACAACCAAATTCTCGTTTATTGTTTACAACTTAATTTATGCAAGCGCTTGGCAAATATCAAATACCATAATTGAAATAAACGTATATAAAATTTCTCAAGATAAATTTATTTCATTACGTTATAGAGAAGAATACCTTGCTTTGCGAGAGTTTTTCTTATGTTTAGGCAGAATATTGGGCTTTGGTTTTTTAATTATAATAGCCTTACTGCAAAACTTTGAAGCAATAAAATACCTTATCTTATTTTTAGGAATAGTTTTAATGATTATGAGCTATTTTAGTGTCAGACTCTGCAACAAAATAACCTTAGCTAATACCTAGTGTATCAACCTTAAATCACAGTATTTTATTGTTTAGATTTATATCTTGCTATTGCCGCTACTGCAAAAGATTTTTCATGTATTTGCCGTATAGTTTTTGATGCTGTCTCTTGTGTTTTTTCTATTCCTGTTTTTTCAATGATTTTTGATTCAACAAACTTTTGCATACCATATGCATGAACTTCTTGAGGAATTATGGAATAAAAATCGCCATATTCATACGATGCGGGGTCTATGTTTTGTTGCTCATAAGTAAAAGCATTATATACAGCTGTCTTAAACAACCGGTTTACAATCTGATTTTCAAAATCTGCCTCACTTTGTCTTTTATGCATAAACTCATGAAACAATACGGAAACGCCCATAAAATTATCATCGGCCAATCTATCGGCATTGAAAAATATTTTACCTTTAGATGCATAAGCGCCATAAACCGGCACATCTTCTTTCAGATTATTTTTCTTTCTATATTCTTCAGATGTATAAAAACCAATTTCTAACGAACTTCCATATATATATTCTATGATCTTGGCTGTTTCAGCTATAGTAGCTTTTTTCTCATCTAAACTTATATTATGCCAATTTTTCATATTATTAACAATTTTATGATCTTGACTTACAAGATTAGCAAAACGTCCGGCTAATTTTTCTTCATTTTCCCAAAATTCTTTCGGAAAAGTAATATTATGTAAAAGAGCTTTTAGTTTTTCACCACTATTAGTACAAGTCTCAAATAACTCTTTCTTTGTCTGCCCTATAAAAAAAAGAGATTCAACATACTCAATCTTGCGATCTAATGGAAGTTTTGCCACTTCATCTACGGACATCTCCTCAAAATCTTTAATGTTTTTTTCTCTTATTTTTTTCTTTGCTTGGTACATTGGTCGATATTTATAATCAAGTTCCTTAAATTGTTGCATTGATAAACTTTTCAAATTATTTTTTTCGACCAAATTGGAAATAAGTTCTTCAAAACCTTTAAGTGGCTCAAAAACGACTAATCCTGTTTCAGGATTTATAACTATTTTACTATACGCTAAAAGACGTTCATAGTCAGCAACATCCATAAATTGAGTATTTTGTTCATTATCTAAATTACTCATTGTTATTTCCTTGTATACCCTCAATTAATGGTAAAAAAGCCTTAAGATAATTTGTTCATTACATTAATAATTATATATCACAATATATCACAAAGGTAAATATTTTTTATTATGGAAGTTTTTATCTCTTGCAATATTTGTTTATTCTCATAATATTAATCTGTTTTTTATCAAACAAGGAGGGGTAATGAGCAAAATTTCAAACATAATAGAATCGATTAATAACGATATTTGTTTTCAAACAAAGAGTAATCAACGCTTTAGGTTAAGAGCCGCTGCCATAATTATAGAAGATAATTCTATATTATTTGCCACAAACGACTCAGAAAATTACTACTATTCCATCGGCGGAGCTATTGAACTTGGCGAAACAGCGGAAGAAGCAATTAAGCGTGAAGTGCTTGAGGAAACTGGTGTCGCTTATGAAATTGACCGTCTAGCGTTTGTACAAGAAAACTTTTTTAAACGCAACGACGGTATGCTAAAAGGTCTTGAATGCCACGAAATTACTTTTTATTTTTTAATGAAATCTCGTGGAAGCAAACAATTAAACAGCTGCAGCAAAACTTTAAACAACACCATAGATGAGCGCATGGAATGGTTGCCTATTGATAAACTTGATGAGTATGAGGCTTATCCGATGTTTTTTAGAGAAAAACTTAAAAATATGAATCCTATTATTGAACACATTGTTACACATCAATAAAAACAAAAACCGCCACACTGGCGGTTCTTATTTTTATTATGTGATTATTATCTCATAAAATCAGCAGGACCTGAAGCATCTGCATCGAGTATGATGTACTCAATCTTTTTACGGCCTGCATCTAACACTTGAATTTTTAAGTTATTGATATCTACGATATCTGTTTCAATAGGAAATACGAATTCATCAACCATTTCCATATCGCCCAAAAGTCTGTATGTAAACACCATTGTGTCGTTTCTGATACCGTTATACACAAGTTCATATCCATCTAATACTTCTGATGTTTCTGTTCTTGTATTGATTACCGGCATCATAACCACATCATCTGGTTCAACTGAAAAATTAATATCTAAAATAGCTATACGATTACCAATCATACGGCCAATACGATTAAAGATTTCTCCCTCAGCTGTGATAAGTAAAATATCGTTACTTTTTGGCTGATTTACCAACATATATCTTTTATTATTTAATACAACTTCACCAAAAGCCTGATATTCTTTATCTTTTCTAATCATAACAGGTGAAAATGTAGAGCTCAGAACAGCATTTTTATTAACTTTCAAATTTTCAACACTATAAAAATCTGTTCTATATGTTTTGCTGGAAACCATTACTTGATCAACAGGGGTAACAAGAACCACGTCTGTTTCAAGCTTTTCTTCTGTAATAGTTTTACTTTCAGATAAAAATTCTTCCCCAGTAGCTCTATCATAACTAAAAACTTTTTCTGTTTGCCATACTTTAAATGGATACTTACGGCTAGATACAATATCTTCAACCTCGGCAAAAGAACATGCACTAAGAACCAAAACTGATAGTAACGTTGTAATTTTTTTCATGTGACTAATCTCTTTTATTGATGTTTAAACATTTTTATGTATAAACTATAAACTATATTTAGTAAATAAAAAGATAACAAATGGAAAAAATATGAACAATAATTTATCAAATTGCACAATTATCACCTTTATACCTTTAGAAACAGTTCCTGAAGACTTATCATTTTTTTTAGATGAATATTTTGATGTTACGGCTTGTAACTACACAGATGACGGAAAAGAAGAATATGTCGGATATGCAGATCTTAATTTTAATGAAGAAGATTTTAAAACAGCTGCATCTGTTGCTGGAGTAACTTTACCGGCTTATACTATTGAAATTTTAAAAAATAAAAATTGGCTAACGGAAAACGTAATAAAATTTGATCCTATTGAAACTGAAGATTTTTTAATTTACGGAGTTCATGAAAAGCAAGCCCCCGTTACTGATAAGCCTTCCATCAAAATATATGCGGCAACAGCTTTCGGTTCCGGTCATCAAACAACCAAATCTTGCCTAAATGCTATCAGTTATTTAAACAAACAAAATGTTAATCATAAAAACATTTTAGACATGGGAACAGGTTCCGGCATTTTGGCATTGGCTTGCGCCAAAATATGGGCAGATGATAATCCGTTAATTACGGCCGTTGATATTGATGACGAATCGGTCAGAGTAACAATACAAAATGCTTTTGATAATAAACTTGAACAATTCTTAAATGTCGCTCAAAGTGATGGTTATAGCTCTGATCTTGTTAAACAAAATTCACCTTATGATATCATCTTGTCAAACATTTTAGCACGACCTTTAATTGAAATGGCACCATCTTTATATAGCAGTCTTAAAAAAGGCGGTTACTGCGTATTATCCGGTTTTGTAGACGATCAGGTAGATTGGGTTGTAAATGAACACATCAAACAAGGTTTATCTGTTGTAAAAACTTATAATATTGATAACTGGTTTGCTATTCTGATGGAGAAAAAATAATGAAATTACAAGAATTTCAGCGACAACTAAAAGATCAAGATATTGAGGCGTTTTTAGTTACTAAAAAAAACATGTATCTAAATCAAGATGTTACTCCGGAAGAAAATAACTTATTACATTTAAGCGGATTTAGCGGATCGCAAGGATATATGCTTGTTACGCCTTACAAAGCTTGGCTTCTTGTTGATAGCCGATATTCTATTCAAGCCAGATTAGAAACAAATCCTGAACACATCAATGTTGTAGATATAAAATCTTTTTTACCAACAATTGTTGATATATTAAAAGAACAAAATATATCTTCACTTACATGTAATCCTTGGTGTATCAGCGTTTATGACTGGGATTTTTTAATTAAAAAAGGAATAAATCTAACAGAAAACGAATTTTTATTGGATAACATTGTTATAAGAGCAGGCAAAGTTTTTGAGCATGCGTTGAAATATTGTGGCAAAAGCTCTGCCGATAAATGTTCTGAAATTGCAAATGCACTAAAACACAGATACGGAGCAATGCTTATTACTTCTGCTGAAGAAGTTTCTTGGATTTCCAATTTACGCTCAAATGATTTGCCGCATAACCCTGTTATACGAGCTTATGCACTCTTATCTCATACCGGAGAACTAAAGCTTTTTGCTGACGGATATAACCACAAAGATATACTTTCGCTTGCATCTTTATATTCCGAACTTGAAAAATATAAAGGACAAAGTATTTTAATTGAACGAAATTTTACACCTAAAAAAATATTAAACTTTATTCCTAAAGAGGTTACGATTGACACTAAAGGAGTAAATCCGATTACTGCTTTAAAATTAAGCAAAAACCCAACCGAAATTAATGGTTTTAAAAATGCTCACATCAGAGATGGTGTTGCTCTTGTTAAATTTTTACATTGGTTTGAAACAAACCACAAAGGAATAAATGAATTTGATATTGTAAAAAAACTTAAAGAATTTCGTTCGCAAAATGAACTATTTTTCTCTGACAGTTTTGCAACCATTGCTGCCAGCGCATCAAACGCAGCCATTGTTCATTATAACCCAGACTCTAAAAACTGTTCCGAATTAAAAGATAATTCTATTTTGCTTCTTGATAGCGGAGCCCAATATTTTGACGGAACGACCGATGTAACAAGAACAATTGCCGTCGGTACTCCAAGTGATGAAATTAAAAATGCTTTCACACAGGTATTAAAAGCTCATATTTCCTTAGCCTCATTAACTTTTCCTAAAAATACCACAGCATCATCATTAGATGCCGTATGTCGAAGTTGTTTATGGCGAGATTGTAAAGATTACGGACACGGAACAGGTCATAGTGTCGGATATTTTTCTAATGTGCACGAATCGCCTTTCGGGTTAAGCTCATTGAACAATAAATATGTAGATGAAAACTATGTTACATCTATTGAACCCGGATACTATAAAGAAAATGAATATGGTATACGCATAGAAAACATGGTATATGTTGAAAAACAACCAAATTCTGATTTTTTAAAATTTAAAAACCTAACCCTTGTGCCTATTGATAAGCGCTTAATTAATGCTTATCTATTAAGCAGCGAGGAACGAAACTGGCTAAACAATTATCATAAAGAGGTTATAGATTGTTTAGCTCCACATTTGGATACACCATTGAAAGATTGGCTGAAAGATTTTTGTTCCCCGCTATAATTAAAAAAGGGGGAGAAATGAAAAGATTTTTACTATCCATTACGCTTTTAGCGATAATGATTTATCCTGTTTATGCGCAATTAGCTTTTAATAACGGTTCTTATCCTATCAATGAGCCTTTAGCAGAATATTTTGCAGCCGAAAATCAAAACTATAACAAATCTATCATTTATATTTTTTTCAACAACGATAATGATTGTTATGAATGTCCCCAAGCCGTTGATGTTACCGAACAAATTTATAATCAGTATTATAGAGAAAAATATTCCATGTTTGTAATCAATTATGCAGAAGACAACGAATATGATTTTGCACAAGCATATAATCTAAATTCACCCTTAGCTATAGTTTTGGTTAAAATAGATAATGGCAATGTTTTAGGATACAAAAAAATAAGCAACCCGCAAAATATGATACAACTTGGGGAAGATTATATTTTATATTTAAGGCAACAAATAGATAACTATTTAGGATAGAACAAGTTTAATATATTAAGAAAAAGCTTGCATCTTCTCTATTAATTCTTGTGGCATACGTATAGGTCTGCGTTTTTCTAAACTAACATAAGCTGCTTTTACTTTTATTTCGACCAACACTTCTTCTCCACGCTTTATTTGTTGAAGAAGAGTTGCTGAAGCGCCTTTTTGTTCAATGGTTTGGCAACTTACAGTAAGCAAATCATCTAGCACAGCCGGAGCTCTATAATCGGCTTCTACGTGGCGCACCATAAATGCAAATCTATCTTTTTCCAATATTTCTTGTTGATTACCAAATCCGAGGTATCTCAAAAACTCAGTCCTTGCACGTTCTGCAAATTTTAAATAGTTTGCATAGTATACAACGCCACCTGCATCTGTATCTTCATAATAAACTCTTATAGGAAGTACAAATTTTGAATCTAGCATTTGGCCACATGTCATATTTTTATCAAAACTCATTTTTTTCTCTTTCAATGTTAGACAACAAATCAAACTGTTGATTATCTTTTTTTATTTTGGGTTTCGAAATTCCCATATATTGGCAACCTAAATCTGAAATTACGCGACCTCTCGGTGTTCTTTGAATAAACCCAAGCTTTAATAAAAACGGCTCGACAACCTCTTCTATCGTGTCTCTTTCTTCAGAAAGTGCTGCAGAAATTGTATCTGCACCAACCGGACCGCCACCATAATTTACAGCTATACAATTTAAGTAGCGTCTGTCAAAATTATCAAGACCGAAATTATCGACATCTAAACGCTTTAATGCCATATCTGCAAGCTTATTATCTATTTCTTCTCCACCTGAAACAGCTCCAAAATCACGTACACGACGTAATAATCTACCTGCAACACGAGGGGTACCTCTTGACCTTTTGGCAACTTCTAATGCTCCATCTTCAGAAATTGGCATTCCTAAAATTGCGGCACCTCTTAAGACTATTTGTTTTAATTCTTCATGAGTATAAAAATCAAGTCTTAACGGTATACCGAAGCGTTCACGTAAAGGTGTTGATAAAAGTCCTGAACGAGTAGTAGCACCAACTAAAGTAAAAGGTTGCAAATCTATACGAACAGAACGAGCAGATGGACCTTCTCCAATTATTAAATCCAACTGAAAATCTTCCATGGCAGAATACAAAACTTCTTCAATTGCCGGATTTAATCGATGAATTTCATCTATAAACAACACATCATTTGGCTCTAAATTAGTTAATATTGCAGCTAAATCTCCAGATTTTGTAATCATTGGAGCAGATGTAGCTCTAAATCCGACACCTAACTCTTTAGCCACAATTGAAGCAAGTGTCGTTTTTCCAAGCCCCGGAGGACCAAACAACAATACATGGTCTAAAGCTTCATTTCTTTGTTTTGCTGCTTCAATAAACACTTTTAAGTTTTGGCATACTGCAGTTTGACCAACAAAATCTGATAAAGTTTGAGGTCTTGTGTTGATTGGCGCATTAATATTTGCTTTTTCGTCTTCGGGCAAAGGATGTGGGCTTACTAGTCTTTCTTGTTCCATAACTTAAAAATCCTTTCCGGCAAATTCTTTTAATGACAACCTTATCAGTTCACCGATTGGCTTATCAGCATTATTTTCATATACTTTAACAACAATTTTATATGCTTCCATACGCTGATACCCTAAATTAACCAACGCTGAAATAACATCTTCCATTATATTATTATCCATTACTTCAGGCGCGGTTTTTTCAGCGGTTTGAACCGCTTTTTCATCCAAAATTGATATGCTTCCAACAGGAATTGTAACTATTTTATCTTTTAGCTCAGTAACTAGACGAGCCGCCAATTTAGGGCCGACTCCTGAGGCTCTTAAAAAAGAACTTTTATCTTGAGCCGCAACGGCTTGTGCTAACTGAGATGGTGTTAGCGCAGATAAGATACTTAAACAAACCTTAGCGCCCACACCTTGCACTTTTGTTAATGCCGTAAACCATTCCTTTTCCCAAGCATCATAAAAACCAAACAATGAAATACTGTCTTCTCTTACAACTGTTTCTATAAGCAAAGAAGCCTCAGCTCCTCTTTCTAAGCGAGCAAGGGTTTTTGATGAGGCTGAAACCAAATATCCAACACCACTTACATCGATTATGCAATTATCATCAAAAATAGTATCTACAACGCCTTTAAGTTTTGCTATCATTTATCAATCCTTAAAAAATATCTTTTGATACTGTATATGAGTTTAGCCATCCTTACAAGCATTTTTATTTACATTTGCAAAGTTTTATCCGCCCCCTTTATTTTAAGTTTTTGAATATTAAATATTAGAAAAATTGTTATTAAAGGAGAAATCAATGAAAAAAATTGCTATATTTTCTTTGCTTGCAACTTTAGCAGCTTATTCAAATGCTAATGCCGGATCTCTTGGAACCGATTATTCAATGTTTAAATATTGGCTAAATAAGAACTACGGTATAGACTATGGTTTAGATGCATCATTTATGCCACAAAGAGGTGCTCCGAGCGGAAAACACAATGCTTTCCAAATGTATTTATATCCATATTTGTCGTGGACAACTCATAAAAATGAATATGGCACAGGCACATTAAACGCTGCTTATACCATAATTCGCTATGGAAACCATAATGCTTCTGATATCGGAAATAGAATGGGCGTTGTTGATGATATTAACGATTACAGCACCAATGCAAACGAATTTAACGAACTTTATTATACTTATCAGTTTGGAGGAAAATTTAATTGGTTAACTTTAGGTATCGGTCAGTACCCTATATATAACTTTGATGGTTCAGATTATAACTCAAACCAACAAGTAAACTTTATTAACTATGCTTTGTCTCAAAATGCAAGCTCAACTTATCCAATTGCCGGAGTTGGTGCATTTGTTCAAATTGAACCAAATAATGATTGGAGTTTTGCTTTTGGCGCACAAGATGCCAGCAATGTTGACGCCGTAAGCGTTAGGGTTAACAATTTAAACGACGGACATTTTACAACATTTGTTCAAGGTCAATATTCTCCAACGAACAAGCTCGGAGATGCGCAGTTTTCGGTTTTACTTTATAATCAGCCATCTGTTAAATTGCAGCCGCAAACCACCAACGGTTGGTCAATTAATTTATCTCAAAACATTGGTGAAAACTGGAACGTGTTTGGTAGAATAAACGGTGTATCCGGACATGTGGACACCATTGAACAATCTTGGTCTTTAGGTTTTGTACGCTTAAACCCTTTAGGCAGAAACGATCTTGACCAAATAGGTTTAGCATATGCCTACAATAAAATAAATGAAGAAGCGGTAGGAGAACCTTTATCTAACAAGGCAGAACAAGTAATTGAAGCTTATTGGGCTTGGGGTATTTCAAAGTGGGCAACCATCACTCCTGATATCCAGTTTTACATAAATCCGGCATTAAACCCTAAATCAGATTATGGAACTGCTGTATCTTTAAGGCTAACTCTGTTTTTATAACCTACATAGTTCTGGTTTGATTTAATTTGTGCATACGAAGAGCGGTATCCATATTGATATTATTTTGAGGTTTACCTGAAATATTTGGAATAACCGGTTCAAGTTTATATTCATTTTCATAGTATAACACCAATGAATTGGTTAACTCCTCACGATATTTAGCAATAACTTTAGCCGCTCCCACAATTTGCTTTGGATAAACGTTATAATTATCTTCGGTATTCAAGCTCATAACCGGAATAGAACCATCTTTTTGTATCGGACCAGCCACTGTAACACAGTGTTCACCACTTGATGAGTTTCTGGAAGATTTAACGGTTATAATATCTCCCGCCTCTAAAGTGTTGATTACTTCATTAAAGTTTTCATCTCCTCTTTGAGCATAATTATCGCCCAAAGTATTTTTAAAAAATTGGCGCATAAACGGGCAAGAAATATTAGGAGAACTTGAAAAGCCATATTCTCTTGGACGCTTGGTCGGATCCGGCATAATAGAGTTTAAGATAGTATCATTGCACATCATTTTAGCTTTAGCAGCACCTGCAACGCAATAATGCGTAGAACCCGGAAGCCCATTCATCGGGAAAACATCGTCTAAAATTTTTTTAACCACTCTATTTCTGTTTCCGGTTCTTTTAGCTTGAGTAATAAGTTGTTGCAAACTGTCCACATTTGACAAGATTTCATCTTGTAATTGAGCTGTTCTGTTTTCAACCATACTGTCTATATTTGTAGCAATTATAATTTTTTTAGCTTTTTCATCATCTAAAAATCTGCCAGGCAACAAATGTGAAGCAGAATTATCTAAACCGGCATAAGCAACATTCATACCTATAAAGGCAAACAAGGTTACAAGCCTTTTTATATTTCGGCTGTTAAACTTAATTCTTTTTTTTATTTTTTCGGGAAATTCTTTAGGCTGAGCATGAGTAATTTTCATGTCAGTTTTCTGATCATGTTCGAGCCTATTTACTTTACAATTAAATTTTGTCATATGTGTTTTAATCTCCCGAAAACAATATATCACATTTATCACCAAAAACGCAAGTTTTTTTGGTTAAAATTTACATTTTTCTTTACAAGAGATAATAAATGATATTAAATCTTTTCAGATATAATTTTATTGGAAAAAAGCGGAATGAACATTTTTAAAAAAATAATATTTCTTACACCTGTAATTATGTTAATAAGTTGTGCGGATTCAAACCTTTCAGAAAGGCCGACACTTGTTCCGTCAATTGTACCGAACACACAAAAAACCGTTAAAGAAACAGTTAAAGAGGTAAAGCTTCAGGCACCTCAAATAAATAATATTATCGGCGCAGTAGAACCTATTTATATGTTGCCGATGAAATCTGCTTTTTATGCCAGAATTGATACAGGTGCAACAACTTCATCTATTGATGTTACAAACTTAAAAAGATTTGAACGTGATGGTGAAAAATGGGTTTCCTTTACAATTACTAATCGCCGCAGCGGTGAAACTTATGATTTTGAAAAACAAATTGTCAAACGTGTTAGAATCACCCGTGCAGAAGAGCATGAAAAACGCTTAAAAGTTATGATGGATGTTAGCTTTGGTGGGGAAAAATTTCCTGCAGAATTTACTTTAGCTGAACGAGAAGATTTTGATTATCAAGCTTTAATTGGACGTAACATCATAACCGGAAGAGCTATTGTTGATACATCTGTTGCAAAAACTCTAAAATAAGAGGTTTGAACTATAATGAGAAAATTTTTTACGATAAGAAAGGTTTTAACATTTTGCTTAATTCTTTCTATTGCATTTACTGTATACAGCGCTTATTTCAAAATTAAATATTGGGGTTTTAGCTTGCAGCCTGATGTTTCTTCAGATGTATGGCTAGTTGATGCCCACATATCATTTACGCCAACCGGAGAACCTATAAATGTTTCGTTAGCAACTCCTAATATGGGTGAAGAATTTAAAATTTTAAATGAAGATATAATTGCCAAAGGCTACAAGGTTTCTAAAAACGAACAAAAAAAGCGCATTGAAATGACCTCTGAACCTAAAAAAGGACGTCAAAATATATATTATCGAGTTACAATCTATGACAATGAAGAAACAAGAGGCAAAGTTAGAGACGAATCTAAACCTAAAATTGAGGCTCCAATTTATGATGAGCAACAAAAAGTAATGGTTGATGAAATTTTGCGAGTTGCTGAAGGTTTTGAAGGAAACCAAGTGCAAAGACTTATAAATGCATTTAATCAACAACCACTTGACCCTACTATAAGTGCTTTTCTACCGGTTAGAGTGACCGAAAAGCAAATTGCAGAAAAAATTATTGATATTTTAGCATACAAAGGTGTTTTAGCTCGTTTAGCCAGAGGTGTTCGTTTAGAAGAAGGCAAAAAAGCTTCTCGAGCAGATTTGATGTTAGAAGCACATGATGGTTATAAATGGCGTATTTATGATTTGCAAACAGCAAAAGCCGGAATTCCAAAAAACTTTGTAGTGTTCCAAAGAGGTGGTGTATCCTTACTTGATGTAAGTGGTGGCAGAAATTCTAAAGTAAGATTTTCGGTTTTAAAATCAGTTACACCATCTATTAAGATGGCCGGTCATCGAGCAAAACTTTCTGATTTTTCAAATGTTTTTAATTTTTCTATTTATAATTTACCACTTTTAGCACAAAACACATTAAAATGGCTTATGGTTTTTCCTTTAGGTATTTTGATTACGGTTTTATTTAGAAACGTGGTTGGTCTTCAAACCATGGGAACATTTACCCCTATGTTGATTGCTATGTCTTTAGTTAAAACAGGCTTTATTGCCGGTCTTATATGCTTTGGCATAATTATATCTATAGGTCTTTTAATAAGGTCATTGCTTTCAAGATTAAATTTATTGTTAGTTCCTCGTATTTCAGCTGTTGTTATTTTTGTAATTTTAATTATGCAATATATGACCATTGTTGGCTATCAAATAAATTGGAGCATTGCATCTTCTGCAATTTTCTTCCCAATTATCATTACAGCATGGATAATTGAAAGAGCTTCAATTATCTGGGAAGAAGATGGTCCATTAAATGCTACAAAAGAGATTATATATTCTATGATAACTGCTATTGCTACATATTTTGTAATTAGCAACGATTATGTAAGACATTTTACATTTGCATTTAATGAGATAAATTTGGTTATCTTATTTGTTGTGATGCTTTTGGGTACATATACGGGTTATCGTTTAACTGAGCTTAAAAGATTTTCACCTCTTGCTAAGGGATAAAAGATGCTAAATTTGTTTAAAAAATTTGCTCGACCAAGTATCTTAAAAGCCAAAGGCATTTTAGGTATGAATGCACGAAATTATGACATAATTGGTCATAACAATAAGCGTCGTTTATATCCGTTGGTTGATGATAAAGTTCAAACAAAAATTTTAGCAACAAAAGCAGGTATTAACACACCTGATTTAATTGGTATTATTGAATATCAATATCAAGTAAAGAACTTTACACAATACATTCAAGATTACCAACAATTTGTTATTAAGCCGGCTCACGGAAGTGGTGGCAAAGGTGTTTTGGTGATAAAACAATGGGATAATGAAAAGTTTATTACGGCATCAGGCAGAATCTTATATTTTAAAGATATCTATCAACACATTTCAAATGTTTTAAGTGGTTTATTTAGTTTGGGTGGACAGTATGATGTTGCTGTCATTGAAGAAATGGTAAACTTCAGTGATGTATTCAGCAACTTTAGTTATCAAGGTGTACCTGATGTTAGAATTATTGTATATAAGGGGTATCCTGCAATGGCTATGATGCGTCTTGCAACAGCTCAATCTGGTGGAAGAGCAAACCTACACCAAGGAGCAGTTGGCGTTGGTTTAGACGTTAGAACAGGAAAAACCTTAAATGCCGTAATGCACAATTTGCCAATTAAGCAACACCCTGACACCAAAGCAAATTTAATGGAGCTTTCAGTTCCATTTTGGAAAGAGCATTTAATTATTGGCGCTAAAGCCTTTGAAATGACCGGTTTGGGTTATTTAGGCGCCGATATCGTACTAGATAAAATAAAAGGCCCGATGATGTTAGAGCTTAATGCTCGTCCCGGACTTGCCATTCAAATTGCA
Source organism: Alphaproteobacteria bacterium (assembly GCA_045611785.1). GTDB lineage: Bacteria > Pseudomonadota > Alphaproteobacteria > RF32 > CAG-239 > JAFTYO01. The sequence continues at coordinate 3,359 of JAZKXV010000017.1, read as the reverse complement.
AACGGCAAAGGCTTGTTAAATGTGGTTAAAGAAATTGAAGAAACATATCCAAAAAACTTAACAGCCGAAGAAAGAGTAGATTTTATCTTGAATAAATAAAAACAAAAACCTAAATAAGATATATGGTTAATTTTTAAAATCCTGAAAGGAAGCATTATGACTGAATTACTTAAAAAATCTGAAACTAAAAATTTAGGAAAAGCAGAAACTAAAAACATTGAATCTAAAGAAACTAAACAACTTGGCGTAAGCGATAGCAGAGCCAAAAAAATTAAATATTCATATAATGTTGATGATGCTGAAAACTCTTTAGTTTTAAAATTAAAAGATGGTGATGTTGTTATAAAAATGTTTCCTGATGCAGCTCCAAACCATGTTGCTCGCATTAAAGAACTTGTTAGAGCAGGCTTTTATAATGGTTTAAAATTTCACCGTGTAATTGAAGGTTTTATGGCTCAAACCGGTTGCCCTCTTGGAACAGGCACTGGTGGCAGTGGAAAAAAACTAAAAGCAGAATTTAACACCATTGAACATAAAAGAGGCACGGTTTCTATGGCAAGAGCTATGGACCCTGATTCTGCAGATAGTCAATTTTTTATTTGTTTTGCTGATGCTCCATGGCTTAATGGACAATATACAGTTTGGGGAGAGGTTGTTTCCGGAATGGAATATGTTGATTTAATTAAAAAAGGTGGTGGATTTAACGGAATGGTGAGCAACCCAGATATTATAATTAGCATGGATGTTATAGCTGATTTATAATAAATAAAACCGGTGTCAAATATAGGGTGATACATTTTTTGTATCACCCTTAAAATTTATATTTTCGCAATATTTAAGTTATATTTTTTTGTGTCATCGCTTTTTTGGAAAAATCCAAAAACATAAACATTTTCCAATATAGCGTATATATATGCAGACATATGCTAATGACCGATTTCATCGGTTTGCGATGACACCATCCAAGACCGAGTGCTGTATATATGCAACAGAAAAAGCATGTGAAAACGCATATGCAAACTCTGAATGTACACAAGATGCAAAAGGTTGTTATAATCCTACAAGTTGTAAAACAGATTATGCAACTTCAGCATCAGGCTGCGGAACATCCGGTGCAAACGGTTGGTCTGTGGGCACAAAAGATGGCAATGGCTGTGGTAAATGTTCTCCATTGACTTGTACAGATCCTTCAAGCACTTCTTATAATACGGTAGATGCATGTAAAACTAAGTTAGGTGCTCCGACAACTACAGGTATTAAGTCTACAACTACAGGAAAATATGCAGGTAACACAGCTTGTTATACCTGTTCATGTACTTGTGATTCTTCTACATATAAGTGGGAAGAAGGTGAAGTAGGTGGTGGTACTTTATCAGGCCAATGTTGTAACGGCTTATATAAAACTTGTACAAAGAATTGTCCTGCTGCAGTTACTCCGCCTGCAAATGCAACCGGCGTTAAGACAACCTGTTCAGATTGTGGTGAAACAACAGAAATTGTAACAAGTTGGAGCTGTAACACTGGTTATACTAAATCTGGTAATGAGTGTAAGAAAAATTGTACATACTCATCTCAAACAAGTTGTGAAAGCCAAAATTCTGGTTATGCTTGTTCAAAAGATAGTGATGGCTGTTATAACCCATCAGGATGTAAAACAGGCTATTGTAAATCTACCAACAACTGTATTAGTGCTTGTGATGCGGATGTATATAAGTATTATATTAATACAAGCGCTGGTATGGTAGGAGATGGTACTTCTTGTACAGGCACATTAGGTCGTAATGGTGTCTGTGTAGGAGGAGGAACTTATTGGACTGGATTTAAGTGTGCAGATGGATATACAAAAAATGCTGCTGGTACAGGCTGTGAAAAAGAATGTACATATCAGTATGATATTGAGCATTATCCAAATGTTAAACAGACAAGTCAGAACGATTCTTGTGTACGTGATGGGGTAACCTACTATAGAGATATATGTACAGGTAATAAATTAAGTAATGTATCAAGCTCTCTTTGCACTACAAGTTGTTATACATATCAGGGTACAGCTTATGGATCATGTAGCTGTAGTGGAGCACTTAACAGTGTTTGTACAGGAAGCGGATATAGCTACTCTATAGCTTCATCATCTTTTGAAACACATAGTGCAGCAAACTGTGGTGTTCCTGGTGGAAATCCCGTTTATGCAGGAGACATCATTGATTCTGGAGGCAATAAACGATATTGCTATACTTGCTGTAGATAGAAATAAACAAAACACTAAAAGCTCCGATAAATACACGGAGCTTTATTGTTTTGTTGGCCCTTTATATGTTTTTAGTAGCGAATTTCTACATCAAGTGATGGGACTTGAGGTGTTATGATAGCACTGCCACCGGAACTACTGCCACCACCACCACTAGAACTACCTCCGGTACCACTCTTTCCACAACCAATAGTGCAGTTTTTTGGAACACAGTCTCCACTTCCATCCATGCTCTCAACAGGGCGTCCAGGATTACCATTACTTATAATGGTATTGCACTGATTTCGATTTACCGTGCCACTAACTTGATAGCTTGCAGGACACAATTTGTTATGTGTAGTAATCTGAGAGCTAATATCATCAAACATTGCATAACATACCTGTACTGGTGTTAGCGGCGTGTTAGAACCTTGTTGTTTAGCATGAGGTAAACAACCATCACCGTACCAACCAGGGTAGTTAGAGCTACAAGCTGCTGCTGATCTACAAGTCCAAGAGTTGTTCATATTATTTTCAGTTTTATCATTCGGATTCCATTCTGTACCGGTAGTATAACAACAAGCACCATAAGTATTAGAAGCTGTGTGTACAAGACCATCAAGGCGTGTTTTGTTAGTAGAACAATTGTAACAAGAATTTCCATTCTTTACATACTGTCCGGTACACTCCCATCCTGTAATAACATTTTTGGTTTCACCACATGCTTTATATGACGTTGTTTTTGCTGTAGCACCAGTAGGAACTGCCACATCTATCGGGAAGTTTTTAGTACAAGTTTGATATTTACCATTACAGCAAACATTTGATATTGTACCATAAGTATCTTTGTTTGAGCTTGTCCATTTACAACTTGTAATACACATACATTCATAACATGTTTTTCCTCCAGATACTGAGTCTGTTGCAACTACCTTTGCACCAATTGTTGAAGGATATCCGCACTTACTTACATCTGTATAATCTGTTGAAGTGCCGGTTGGACATCCTGCAGGTACACACTCATTACCAGATTTAGTATAACCAGTGTTACAGCTCCAACTTGTTACAATTTCTGTTGTTTCACCACAATCTGAACAGGTTGTCTTAACGCCGGTTGCATTTGCAGGCGGAGTAA
>JAZKXV010000016.1:0-4935 GCA_045611785.1 Alphaproteobacteria bacterium | reverse complement strand
TCGGGATTTCCGAACAACTGAAGATTCATCTAGTTCCTTTTCTTCAAATATATGTGCAATATGCTCACTTATGTTAGATTTACTGGATTGTAAAAGTTCCACCATTTGTTTTTGAGTAAGCCAAACAGAATCATTTTCTATCTTTACGTCAATTTTTGTTTGTCCATCTTGAGTTTGATAGATAACAATATTGTTTTCTGTTTCGTTTTTATCTAAAACATTACTCATCAACAACCTCCTTTTTACCAGTCACATATTCATAAATTAAGGATCTTTTATATTTTTCAATAACATCTAACTGTGCTTTTTTATCTGAAATAATTGCTTCAATCTCTGCACATTTTTTATCTAAGTAATCTGCAATTTCTGTTTGCTCTGTATGAGATGGTAATATGTAAAAAATTTCTCTTAATTTACCCCAATTTGTATCACAAGTTCTTACTCGAATACCAGTAGATAGGGATTCAAATACTCCTCTAAAAGCCATAGTTCTTAATAAATACATGTAATAGCGTTTGTTTTGTTCTGTTTCTAAAACATTTAATACAGGAGATGCTTTTCCTCTAGAATCAGATATTCCAATAGCTCCAGCAAATCCATCCATGCCATGAACAACTAGGTCTCCAATATCAATTCCTTGATATCCAATTTCTTTTTCAGAAATAGTAAAACCATCTTCTCGTCTCTTAGAACGTAATGTAACTTCGCCATCTCTAAAACAAGTTATTACACCATCATCCTCTCTAGGGCTTTTTTGAATATAATTAAAAATAAATTTTCCTTTTTTTGTTCCCCAGTGAGATGGAATATTCCCTATATATCTTATTTGACTATCTTTCATTTCTGCGTTGGGATTGAGGCCTTGGGTGACTGCTTCTGTGATAGTGGAGCGCTTATATTGCTCTAAAACTTCAATTTGCTTTTGAATATCATTTACGATAGAGTTAATCTCAGCACATTTCTTATCTAAATACTCTGCAATCTTTTTTTGTTCTGCTAGTGGTGGAACGATAGATTTTAGTAATTCAAATTCATCTGAGTTTACAGTATAGCGTAAACTTTTTGAATATTGCATATAAAAACGTTCGCTACTAACATATTGAAACCAGTAATCAAAATATTTTTCATCTGCAATTTTTTTGTTAGTTTTAAGGATTTTGTATGCAGGAGATATCATACCCTTATATTTACTCAATCCAGAGAAAACTGCAGAACAATCGAGATCAAATAGACACATAACCAAATCGTTTTTTTCTACAATTTGATATCCATTATAATTATCAGGCACTTTTCCTTTTGTATCCTCAGGATCTTTTTCTTTAACACCTTTTGTTGTTAATGATAATAATTGGTAGTTATTCGGATTTGTTACAATTTTCTTTGTTATTTCAAACAAATATCGATTTGCCATCACTTCCCATAATGTAGGAATATTACCAATCCATTTAATACCACTATCCTTCATTTCTCTAGTCATGCAGCATTCTCCTGTTGTTTTAAGGATAATATATCATACAATTTCAGAAGAAATGCTAGCTCCAAAAAACATCTGATTAAATCGTTTCTTGAAACATATTCGGTATTATCTCCATGTAAAATAGGATGTCTGTATATATTTTTAGTTGAATTGGAAGCTTGTTTTACTTTTTCTCCATTTAAAAAAGTTTTTTCAATAACAGAAACAAAAGCATTATAATAAACCGAATGAACTATACTTTCCATATATGCTTTAACCATGTCTTTTTTTAGCTTTTGACCTGACGGTCTTTCAAAAGTGCATCCATTGGCCTTTTTACAGGACTTTGTTGCAGGACAATAAAGTTTTTTTGCGTTTTGCTCTTTTAGCTCTTTTTCTATGCGATTTTTCTCCTCTTTAGGTACTAATGTTGAAATACCATCATACAGACCTGTAATTTGTGCTAACAATGTGGGAATAACAACCGTACTTGCAGTATCAAGGGGAACTTTATCTAAAATGAAGAAGCAATCATGTATGATAGCTTTTCTTTTCTTGAAAGCTTCTAAATAATCATATTCTGAAAATTGTGTTTTTAATTTAGCACAATTGTCTTTTAAGTAATATTCAACAATTATACTTTCAATTTTGTTTTCATCTTCATTTGTAATGTCTTTTTTTTGTAAGATATCAAGTAGTTCATTATCTAATATAATCCAATAGTTTTCTATTAAACGAGAATTTAATACTCTCCATTCTTCTCTTCTTCTTATAGAATTTTCAATACTAGAAAAATTATTTTCAAAGAAAGATAATATTTGAGGTTGAATAGAATTATATACTGCACTTATTTTAGGTAGTGAAGACTGAATCGCAAAAAATTGTTGAGAAATCAAATTTAATTGATTTTGATATTGTAAAAACATTTCAGATAATGAATTATTAATATGCATCATTGGCGTTGAGATACGTGGCAAAGCATTTGATATTAATTTGGCATTTTCAAATACACTTAATGGTATTTTAGGTATATCTAAGGAAGCATAAAGATTGGCTTGTTGACTAAGTTGATTCAGCAAGTTAGAGTATTTATCAATGCCTCCCAAATTATCAATCATCTTATTTTGCATTTCAATAGCTTCTAACATTTTATTTGTCGGACTAATTTTATTTTCGTTCATAATCAACCCCTTCTAAAATAGCCCGTTAATTTTGTTTCTAACTTGATTTTCTAAGTCTTGGAATGTTGCAGCTAATTTTTCACTAGCTTCAGGTTGAGAATATTTATAAAAATACCTTGTAAAAGGAATTTCAGCTCCAATCTTAATTATTTTCTCACCTTTATCTTCATCAAAAGTGGCTATTTCACTTCTTCCTTCAAAGAATGCTTTGGCATCAGGAATATGAGGTAGAACTTCACGGTTCATATAATCTTGAATGTTTTCCTCATATTTTACGATTTCTGTATCTTTTGTTTCTTTATCATATAAAATATTACCGCGCTTATCTGTTTGTATTTCAGCTTCTTTATCCATTAGAGATAAGCCTTCTGTTATTTTAGCAACAAGCTTCTTATCAAAGTTTGATAAAATGTTTTTAATAAATGGTTCAAATTCAGACAAAGAATAAAATACCTTATCAGAAATATTATCATTTAATGTTTTTAATAACGCATCATATGTTGGTTTATTGTCATAAAATGACTGTAATTTTTTCTTTGTTTTGTCATCCAATGGCTCTAAAGAATTTTCCCATTCAAAGACTTTACCTTCATCATATAAGTTTGATAAACATCCTTTTGAAAGCATATTTTCAATACGTTCTGATGTTATACCATAACTTCTTTGAAGTGGTTGCATTACCGTATATTCACGATAAATAAATTCTTTGTTGTCATATATTTTAACTAATTTATTTTCTTCAAAATTAGCATATAGTTCTGTGATTTTCTTTCTATCAGCAGGTGTTAATTCATTTTTCTTATAGCCAATTCCTTTACGCAATTTATGACAAATTGCAGAAGCATCAATTAACTGAATTTTACCTTTACGAGCAGGTCTTTTGTTTTTAGATAAAATCCAAACATATGTCTGAATGCCCGTGTTGTAAAACAAATCTGTTGGTAATGCAATGATTGCTTCAACAATGTCTTGCTCTAACATCCAACGTCTAATTTGACTTTCACCTGAAGATGTTCCGCCAGTAAATAAAGGGGAACCATTTTCAATAATAGCGGCACGACCAATTCTATCATCCATCTTATCAATGGCAGATTGCATAAATATTAATTGCGCATCGCCCCCTGAAGGAAGTCCTGCGCCCCAACGTGATTCTCCTGTTGCAGCTTTTGCAAATTCTTCTTTTACAGCTTTTTCCTGTCCTTCTTTTGCATCTTTTCCACTCCAAGGTGTTCCAAATGGTGGATTTTCTATAACAAAACGCATTTTTGTATCAGGAAAACAATCACTTTTAAATGTATCTGCATGGCGGAAGTTGCGTGCATCTTGACCTTTAATCAACATTTCAGCCAAACCGATAGCATATGAAACCCCCATGTATTCTTGACCAAATAAACGAACATCTGCAGATGGATTTACATGTTTTAAGTAAGAATAAGCAGTGGAGAGCATACCTCCGGTTCCACAAGCTTGGTCACAGACTGTAATAACTTTATGATCTTCAAAAATATCATCACTGCCTTCGGCTGTTAAAATTGCGACCAAACATTTAATAATATCACGTCCTGTATAGTATTGTCCGGCATCTACGTTTTGGAAAAATCTACCAATAAGATTTTCAAAAATATATCCCATTTTTATAGAATCATAAGTAGCTGGATCTAAATCTAATTCGGAAAAAGCCTTTACAACAGTCAAAAGGCATCCGCCATCATCCATTATTTTAATGTGTTCAGCTAACTTTAGCTGTTTCATGATATCTTGAACATTTGCGGAAAAGCCTTCAATGTAATTGATGAAGTTCTCCGCTAATTTATCAGTTTCGTTTTGAAGTTCTTTGAGCGTATAATGGCTGGTGTTATAGAATTGAAAACCAGCCGTTCTTTCTAATTTTAATGCTGGTAATATTGGATTGCTTTCGTATAACGCAACGACAGCATCTTTTGTTGGAGCCAAAGCACATTCTAATCGGCGTAAAATAGTCATCGGAATAATAACATCGCCATATTTATCTGGCATGTATGTTCCTCTTAACTTATTTGCGATACTCCATATAAAGTTTGCGTCTGAGGTTACATCAATAGGATTATCATCCCACATCACATCATTTTTAGGATTTAGATTACCAGACATTATTATTTGCTCCGTTCATATCTATATATTATTTGCAATGTGTAGTATTTTATATGTAATCATATCAAAAAGCAAGGAATAAATAAGAAAAATCAAGAGAGTAAAGGGAATTTAGGAGGGCGCTTCTAAACCATTGTCTTAATATGATTTTTCTGTTTTAGAGTATGG
>JAZKXV010000015.1:0-2959 GCA_045611785.1 Alphaproteobacteria bacterium | reverse complement strand
ATGCCCAATACCTCTTTTTTGATATCAGAGTTGTTTAATAGCATCGTGAAGAATTCTTGATTTTGTTGCAATCCATCAACTAATGCATCATCAAGCTTTTCATAAAAAGGAAATTTAAAGTCTTTTAGTTGATTTGATTTTGCACTAGCAATTAAATCAGGGTTCTTTTTAAGTAAATCTCTAATTTGAAGAGCGGCTTTGAAAGCTACATCATTATCAAAAGATTTTCCTGTTCTGCTGTTTACTTCCTTAATAATGTCAGATAAACGTTGTTCTTCATCTTCAGTTAAATTGAAGGTTTCTGCAGTTGGCAAGCTTACGGTAGGATCTGCATCAATTGTTTTTACTTTTGTTTCGGTTCCTTTCTTTTGGTAGAAATTACTTGCTTCGATCATGCCCTTAAGGTTAAATCCTCTTCCTGAACTACCTGTTTTAAGATATGGCAATAACCACACAATAAAATTGTATTTTTTATGTAAATTTACATCGCTAAATGAAGAAACTTGGAGTAAAAACTCATAAAATCTTACAAATCGACGCATCGTTGCAAAAGCCTCTTTTTGATCATTTTCATCTTTTGCTTCAAATTCTTTTTTCGCTTTAGATAAGAAACGTGTGATTTTAATTTCTTTTTGACTATCTTTACAATCAGAAGCATAAAAGATTTCATTAGCTAAAATAGCATCATCTACACTAAATAGGTTAAAGCTATCTATTTTTTCATCTAGCTCATAAACCAATTCAGGCGTTACTGTATTGCACAATATAGTTGAAGTATAATATGGCTTGAAAGCATTTTGAATTTCTTCAATCTTATTTGAAAAGTCCAAAATAAAGACTTTTTTATTATGTGGTGGGCATATTCGGTTTAATCTTGATAATGTTTGAACTGCAGCAATACTTTTCAATTTTTTCAACACATACATTGCGCATAATTTAGGTTGATCAAAACCTGTTTGATATTTATTTGCCACAAGTAAAACTTGATAATTTTCTTTATCAAGTTTTTCAGGCGTGTAATCTTCGTTAAAACCATTCAAAGAAGATTCTGTAAAATATTTATCATTATCATCAGATATACCCAGCTGGCGTTCTGTTATTTTTCCTGAAAATGCAACCAAAGGATGAACATCATCATAATTTTTTTCAGCTACATATTTTTTGAATGCTTCAAAATATTTAACAGCTTCTGCACGTGAACCTGTAACAACCATAGCTTTTGCCCATGGTTGTTCTTTTAAAACAACATCTCTAAAGTGTTCAATAATAATTTCTATGCGTTGAGCAATATTTGTTTCATGAAGCATTGCAAAACGAGCAATCTTCTTTTTGGCTTTGTTCGATTTGAATTTAGGATCTTCTTCAATTTCTTTGTTGATTTTATAATAGGTTTCATAGGGAGTAAAACTCTGTAATACATTTAAAATGAAGCCTTCTTCAATTGCTTGTTTCATTGAATATAAGTGAAAAGCTTCACATTCACCCATAGTGTTAACTCTACCAAACATTGCCAATGTTGTTGGTTTTGGGGTTGCTGTAAAGGCAAACATAGATACATTGCTTTGTTTACCATGTTTGCAAATTTCATCTGTAATAATATCTTCAGCATCTAATTCTGTTGGTTCATTGGTGTCAGAACCTAATGCTTTTGTAACTGCCGCCATGTCTTTTCCGGATGTTGAAGAATGAGCTTCGTCAATGATAACAGCAAACTTTTTATTTTTTAATCCTTTAACAATATCAGCTATATATAAGAATTTTTGAATTGTTGTTGCGATTATTTTAGTATTACCTTCTAAAGCCTTTTTTAAGTCATCAGACGAACATTTTTCATCCATAACTTTAATTAATCCAACTTTGTGTTCAATGCTAGAAACAGCCTTTTGCAATTGACGATCTACAACCACACGGTCTGTAACAATCACGATATTATCGTAAATAATTTTATTGTCACTATCATGGAAAGAAGCCAATCTATGGGCCAACCAAGAAATAGTGTATGTTTTTCCTGAACCGGCACTATGTTGGATTAAATAATTTTGAGATGTTTTATTTTCATGTACATCTGATAATGTTTTACGAATACAATCTAATTGATGATATCGTGGGAAAATAATATTTTCTTTTGTGACTTTTTTATTACCTTCTTTTTTCTCAATTCGTTCAACAAAAACAAATTTAGAAAGAATTTCAATCAAGTTGTCCTTTTGTAAAATATCTTCCCAAACATAAGAAACAGCATAACCATTTGGATTAACAGGGTTTCCTTTACCAGCATCAATACCTTCACCATTTCCCTTATTGAAAGGTAAAAAGAATGTTGAAAGACCTGAAAGTTTTGTCGCCATATAACATTCTTCTAAATCCATAGCAAAATTAACAATACAGCCGGCTTTGAATAAGAATAGACGAGATTTTGGATCTCTATCGGTTCTGTATTGAGAAATAGCATGTTCATAATTTTGACCTGATGCATTGCATTTTAATTCAAAAGATATAACGGCAAATCCATTGATAAAGATAACTAAATCGATACGTTCACCATCTTTGGCATACACTTCTTCCGCAACAGAAAATATATTTTTTTTATAATTTTCATTTTCTTTTTTATTAAATGCTGTTGCAGGCTTTGTATACATTAAAGTGAGTTTAACATTTGATAATTCAATACCTCTCTTTAATGTTTCTAGCAAAGAGCTTGTTTTGCTTGTAATCTGATTATTAATTACATTAATCAAAGTTTCTTCAAATTTATCTTTATAAATTTTTCTTAATTTAGCAGTTTCATTTGGTTGAGTATCATTTAAGAATTTAAACAATAATTCTTTATCCAATGCAAAATAGCGATCAAAATTGCAATCTGCTCGCTCAACATAACCATTTTCTTTTACCAAATGATTGATAATATACCGTTGATATTGTTTTTCATCCAAAATTTTACTCATCTTTTTTGCCTTTC
>JAZKXV010000014.1:0-19920 GCA_045611785.1 Alphaproteobacteria bacterium | reverse complement strand
TCTGAGCCTTTTTCACAAGCACGGTCTTTATTAGCGTTTTCACAAGCTGTTTGGTCTGCATAAGTGCAGTTTGGTACACATTTATCGCCAGATTTTGTATATCCAGGGTTACAATCCCAACCTGTAACAATTTCTTTTGTTTCATCACAAGCTGTGTAACTTGTTTTAGTAGCTGTAGCATTAGAAGGAACAGTTACAGCAGTTGGGAAGTTTTTGGTACATGTCTTATATGTTTGACCATCACAGCATACGTCTGTTAATGTACCTTTATCTCCTTTGTTTACATCTGTCCATTTACATGCTGATGGAACTGAACAGTTACATTTGTAGCATAATTTACTGCCAGAATATTGACCTGTAGAAGTTACGCTAGCGCCAATTGTAGAAGGATATGGGCATTTGCTTACATCTTTATATTCTGTTTTGCTTCCTGTCGGACATTGAGCAACATCGCAACCTGTGCCTGCAGAATTTTTAACATATCCATCATTACATGTCCAACCTGTAACAATTTCTTTTGTTTCATCACAAGCTGTGTAACTTGTTTTAGTAGCTGTAGCATTAGAAGGAACACTTACAGCACTTGGGAAGTTTTGGGTACATGTCTTATATGTTTTACCATCACAGCAAACATCTTTTAATGTACCTTTATCTCCTTTGTTTGTATCTGTCCATTTACAAACATTCTTTGTATCCGGACTGCAAGAACATGTATAACATTCTTTATTTCCGGATTTAACGCCTGTAGAAGCTACACTTGCACCAATTGTAGAAGGATATCCACATTTAGAAACATCGCTATATTCTGTTTTGCTTCCTGTTGGACATTGAGCAACATCGCAACCTGTGCCTGCAGAGTTCTTTACATACCCATCATTACAATCCCAGCCTGTAACAATTTCTTTTGTTTCGTCACAAGCTGTGTAACTTGTTTTAGTAGCTGTAGCATTAGAAGGAACGGTTACATCAGTTGGGAAGTTTGGTGTACATGTTTTATATGTTTGACCATCACAGCAAACATCTTTTAATGTACCTTTATCTCCTTTGTTTGCATCTGTCCATTTACATGCTGATGGAACTGAACAGTTACATGTATAACAAAGTTTTCCTTCAGAATATTCTCCGGTTGATGTTACGCTAGCGCCAATTGTAGAAGCATATCCGCATTTGCTAGCATCTGTATAGATAATTGAACTTCCTTGAGGGCATTGAGCAACATCACAACCTGTGTTTGCAGGGTTTTGAACATAACCTAAGTTACATGTCCAACCGGTAATAATTTCTTTTGTTTCGCCACAAGCAGTGTAACTTGTTTTAGTAGCTGTAGCATTAGCAGGAACTTCTACATCAGTAGGGAAGTTTTTGGTACATGTTTTATATGTTCCGTCACAGCATTGGTTTGATAATACACCATTGTTACCTTTATTTGCATCTGTCCATTTACATTCAGATGGAGCAGAGCAAATACATCTTTCCCACCAATCGCCATTATCACCGGAGCATTGCTCTCCTTCAAGGTGCATACCTATACCAGCACAATTTGAAGTGTTGTATTTATATTTATTTTCGTTACATAAACATCTGGAGAATTTAATTGTTTTATCAGGTTCTTCGCAAGTATCGTTATAATCGCCTTGAGTAGGATAATGGCATTCTTTATATTGATCTGAGCATTTAATAGATGGGCAACATTTTTCGCATTGTATTTCTTCTGCGCAAACATAATTAGAATTGTTAAGTTTTTGGATGTCTATGTATTCTTGCTTACAGCCTAATTCGATATAATATACGTCTTTATAGTCTTCACACGCTGTGCGATAATCTAACGCGTTGCAAGTATCGCTTTCATGTATCCACTTAGGGTTTTTACTTAAGTAATCCTCACATTTTTGAGCCGAATCAACAGATATCCCGCTATTACAATTAGGGTCTCCTAACAAGCAAACCCTTGCTTGTGTTGAATAGGCATAGAATGTTGTTACCAACATACACACTAAACCAATTTTTTTCATAACAATTCTCCTAGGATGATATTTAAATATTTGGCTTAATGTTATCATAATCTATTATTATTTTCAAGTTTAATGTAGGTAGAAACAACAATGTAACATTTTTGTAACATAACAAAAATGAGAAATCTTAGAATGAAATTAAATCACAATTACCCTAAATCTGATAAATCAGGTTTTTTATAATTTGGACCTTTTAAAAACTTGCCATCTTCACGTTTTAAAGGCTTTCCATCAACAAGTTTTGACATATTGCTGTTGTGAACTCTTTGAAAAACTTCTTCCATCGGAATGCCCAAACTCACAACCATTCCACTTAAAACATATTGTAAATCAGCCAATTCTTTAAACATTTTTAGTTTTGTTTCTTTTGAAACAGAACCGGTTGTTTTGAGCTCATCAATAAGAGCATTTATCTCAACATTAAGCTCTTCAGTTTCTTCATTAATAAGTTTTTGACGTAATGTAAGTAAATTAATGGAATATGTATCATCAATGCTTAATTCCATAGCTTTATGACATTCTTTTACAAGTTCTTCATATTTGTTCATGTTATAATTTCCTGAAAAGTTATGTTGTTAAAAATGTTTTATTCAAAGAGATAATAAATGTCAATACGCCAAAAAAGAACCTTAACAGAAAAACTGTTAAGGTTCTTTAAGTTTGCTATGAAAACATAATAATATGGTATAGGTTAAAACTCAAGGCTAGGTCTAAGCCATATTTTACTACTTCGCTCAACGGAGTATACGCGACTACCGTTATTTAAGTTTACAGCCCAGGTATCATATTTGCTCACTATAGTAGATGACCAATGGTTTTGAGTGGCTAATGTGTCTACTGTTAGCCCTTTACTGCTCAGAGTTTTTAAAGTGTTGTTTACAATTTTTATTGTGGTACCGGTATTTCCATCTGTTCCAAAACTTGATGTCGCAGAATTTGCATCAAATCCATATAATAAAGATAATTCTCCCATAGATGGTATATACCAGTTTCCGGCTCCAGCTAAAGCATCAGAGCTGTCTACGTTTGGTGGATAAAAAGAAATTGCTGCCAGTGCGGCTGTTGGGGTACAGCTTTTATTATAGTCTGCTGTTCCTTTTGTGTAGTTAATAGCATTAGTGCCTACACAACTTGCAAAAGCAGGTTCTGTCGTCGATATAACAGCGGTGTTTTGTTTTCCGTCATACATATCAGCTTCACTGAAGTATCCAGTAGCTAATGAGCCACCAACGATACCATAATGTTTTACATTTATATTTGTGTTGTATAAACCAAAAGGAATATAAGAATAACTATTATTGAATGGATTTGTAGGGTCGAAAACATAAAGTGTTTTATCTACAGTTAAATATTCAAGTGAAATAACGCGGCCGTGTAAAGACGCAAAATCTTGAGATTCAGACACAGCAGTTGAATATGGCATTCCACCTTTTCCAGAAGATAGCGCATATACAACACCAATGGCAATTTTTGATCCGTCATACATATCAACGCTGCTACAACTTCCGTCAGCATAAAAAACATCACCTATGGCACAACCTTTAGGTCTAGAACACATTGTAAAAGTTGTATCATTAGGGCATTGAACAATGTTGCCACACCAAGCTGACTTGTCAGAGGTTGTAAAGCCTATTGCTGCGCAATCAAGAGGTTTATCATTTGGTTCTGAGCAAAGTGTATATGTTTCATCAGTTGGACATTTGATGATTTTTTCAGCTAGACATATTTCTGATTTATCATCTTGAGTAAAGCCTAACTCAGCGCAATTTATGGGTTTTGCGCCAGGTTCTGTACAAATGGTTAAAGAACTGTCCGTAGGGCAAGTTACAATTTTTTCTGCCGGACAAGTTTCTGTTTTGTCACTTGATGTAAAGCCCAGTGATGCACAATCCATTACTTCAGTATTTACACCATTACATAAAGTTAAACTTTCATTTGTAGGGCATTTTATAATTTTATCCGGTGCGCACCAAGTAGATTTATCATCTTGAGTAAAGCCGAGTGTAGCGCAATCTATGCTAGATGACGTTGCTCCGGAAACACAAATTTTATAATCTGAGTTAAAAGGGCATCTTAAATATTGCGCACAATCTTTTACATTTTCAGTGGAATATCCTAATATTGCGCAGTCACCTGCTGTGTCTTGGTTGTTTACACAACTGTTTTCGCCACCATAATCTTTTACACACGTAATACTTTGCGCAGGCATTGCGTATAAGAAAATGCCAAGTAAAATTAGCTTTATCATGATAATATCTCCTAAAAACTTAAGTTATACAACTTATGATAAATCGTCTTTTTTTTTTTGCAAGTAAAAAGAGTCTTTAGCGTGAGGTTTTTTATGTAATAATTCGTAATTTATCGTGTTTGGACATTGAAAAAAGCATTAAGTATGATAAGCACATTATTTGAAACAATTTTTTATGAAAAGGGATAAAAATATGGCTAAAATTCATCCATCAGCTGTTGTCGAAGACGGAGCTCAAATTGCTCAAACTGCAGAAATCGGACCATTTTGTTGGGTAAGTTCTCGTGCAAAAATCGGCGAAAATGTTAAGCTTTTGGCTCGTGTAAGTGTTATGGGAGATACTACCATTGGCGAAGGTACAATAGTTTTTCCCGGTGCGTGCTTAGGATCAGGTCCGCAAGATCATGGAAATGAATTTAGAGAAGAAGCCAAATTAATTATCGGTAAAAATAATATCATCAGAGAAAATGTGACTATGCATGCCGGCACACCAAAAGAACAGTTTACTACAATTGTTGGTGATGATTGTATGTTTATGGTAAACTCTCACGTTGCTCACGATTGTGTTATCGGTAACAACGTAATTATGACTAACAATGCAGTAATTGGTGGCCATGTTCGTGTTGGAGACGGTGCAATTATTGGTGGAAATAGTGCCGTTCACCAATTTTGCCGTATAGGTAGAAAAGCTATGATCGGTGGTATGAGTGCAGTCGATAGAGATGTTATACCTTTTGGTATTGTTGCAAGCGATAGAGCAAAACTTCGTGGTTTGAACGTAATCGGCTTAAAAAGAAGCGGTATGGAAGAAAGTGTTGTTAAATCAATTACCAGAGCGTTTATGTTCTTGTTTAAAGGTAAAAATGATAACTTTGAAACACGTCTTGCTCAGTCTCATGAGAAATTTAAAGATAATTCATTGGTTATGGAACAAATTGAATTTATTGATGAGTCATTAAAAGGTCGTCGTAAAGTTATGACATCTGATTAATTTATAAAGGAAAAATTTATGAGTAAAATTTCTGTTATAGGGGCAGGGTTTGTCGGATCAACAAGTACATATGCTTTAATGCTTAAAGAAGTTGCCGATGAAATTGCTTTGATTGATATAAATTCAGATTTGGTTGCGGCAGAAGTTGCTGATATAAATCAGGGTTTTGGTGGTTTGAGTAAAACTCGTGTTAAGATTGGTTCTTATGATGACTGTAAAGACAGTGATTTAATCATTGTTACGGCAGGGTTGGGTCGTAAAGTTGGCGAAAGCAGGCTCGATTTGTTAAATAAAAACGTCAAGATTATGGAATCAATTGCGGAACAAATTAACAAAACTGATACACATGCTTTTGTGTTGGTCGTATCTAATCCGGTAGATGTTTTAACTTACAGACTTTCAAAAATGATAACAGCTCCGGTTAAAGGTGTTTTCGGAAGTGGTTGCGCTTTGGATACATCAAGACTTATAAGTGTTTTGGCTGATAAGTTTAATGAGCCGGTTGATAATATTAAAGGATTTGTTATCGGAGAACACGGCGATTCGCAAGTGGTAGATTGGGATAGCGTTAAAATATGTGGTCTTTCAATAGAAGAATATTGCGCATCAAAAGGTATTGCTTTTTCTCCAGAAGACAAAGTTCAAATTGCTGAAGTTGTTAAAAAATATGGTATGACAATTATTTCAGGTAAAGGTCGCACCAATTACGGAATAGGAACAAGTGTTTGCGTAATTTCAGAAGCATTGCTTAAAAACAAGGGTTCTGTTTTAAGCGTTGCTCTTCCTGATGATTCTATAGAAGAGGCTACAAGCAAACCATATATTGTTGATGCTACAGGAGTTCATTAAATGGAAAATTTGCAAGAAAATTTTAGTCCTCTTGGCGCAATGCAACCATCTGCAACATTGGCCATTTCAGCAAAAGCTAAAGAATTAAAAGCAAGTGGTGCAGATATTTGCTCTATGACAGCAGGAGAGCCTGATTTTGATACTCCTTTGGCTATTAAAGAAGCATGCATTCAGGCCTTAAATGAAGGTAAAGTGCGCTATTTAGCGGCATCAGGTTTGCCTGAGCTTAAAAATGAGATTGTGAAAAAGTTTGCGGAAAACGGCATTGTTACGCAACCGGCAAATATTGTTGTTTCAACAGGCGCAAAATTTGCATTATTTCAAGCAATTACAGCACTATGTGGTAAAGATGATGAAGTTATTTTATTTGCACCGTATTGGCTTTCTTATCCTGAAATGGTAAATGCAAGTGGGGCAAAAGTTGTTGTTGTAAATACGAAGGCTGAAAATAATTTTGAACCGACAAGGGAAGAGTTAGAAAAGGCAATTACATCAAAAACTAAACTTATTATTTGTAATTCGCCAAATAATCCGACAGGTGCGGTATATGGCTTTGAAACATTAAAGATGATTGCAGATGTGGCTGTGAAAAATAATGTTATGGTTTTATCTGATGAAATCTATGAAAAGCTTATTTATGATACAAATGCAAAACATATCAGCATAGCAAGTCTTAATAGCAAAATTGCAGATTTAACAATTACGGTGAATGGTTTTTCTAAAGCTTATGCAATGACCGGATGGCGCTTAGGATATTTAACAGCTCCAAATTGGTTGGCAAAACGTATAAGTGCTTTGCAAAGTCATGCAACTAGTAATGCAACTTCATTTGTGCAATATGCCGGTGTTGTGGCTTTACAGGGAAAATCTGATGCTGAAGTTGAAAATATGGTTAAGGCTTTTGCTTCTCGTAAACAACTTATTTGCGATTTGTTAAAAGATGTAAAAAATATATCAATTGTTGAGCCTCAGGGTGCATTTTATGTAATGTGTAATGTTGCAAAAACAGGTTTAAGCGGAGATGAATTTGCTAAGAAAATTTTAGAAGAAAAATTATTGGCAGTAATTCCGTGTGCATCGTTTGGTGCGCCTGAATATATTCGTTTAAGTTATGCGTGCTCTGAAGATAACATTAGAGAAGCAGTAAAGCGCTTAAAAGAATTTTGTTAAGTAAAATAAAAAAACCTCCGAATTTCGGAGGTTTTTTGAGATAGATAAAATTAATATCTTTTAGCCATTTCTGATAAAGGAATAACCTTAATTTTATCAGCATGACCGGCAGCGCCAAATTCAACAAAGCGAGCTTCGCAAACTTTTTGCATTTCTTCAATTGCAGGTTTTAAGTATTTGCGTGGATCGAATTCTTTTGGATTTTCAGCAAATACTTTACGAATAGCACCAGTAATAGCCATACGACAGTCAGTATCTACGTTAACCTTTCTAACACCAGAACGAATACCTCTAACGATTTCTTCAACAGGAACACCATAAGTTTGAGGAATTGCACCACCATATGCATTGATTAAATCTTGCAATTCTTGAGGAACAGAAGAAGATCCATGCATAACCATGTGAGTATTAGGTAATTTTTGGTGAATTTTTTCAATGATATCAATAGCTAAAATGTCACCATCAGGTTTGCGTGTGAATTTATATGCACCATGAGATGTACCAACAGCAACAGCTAAAGCATCAACATTTGTTTCAGCAACAAAGCGAGCAGCTTCATCAGGATCTGTTACTAAGCGTTTTTTATCGATAACGCCTTCAGCGCCGTGGCCATCTTCTTTATCACCTTTACCTGTTTCTAAAGAACCAATTACACCCAATTCACCTTCAACAGAAGCACCAACAGCGTGAGCTCTTGCTACAACTTCTTTTGTTACTTTAACATTATATTCAAAAGAAGAAGGTGTTTTGCCATCTGCTTCTAAAGAACCGTCCATCATTACAGAAGAATATCCATTAACAATTGCAGATTGGCAAATGTCAATAGATGCACCATGATCTTGGTGTAAACAAATTGGAAGCTCTGGGAACATTTCGATACCAGCTTGAACCATATGACGAATCATTGGGTCGCCGGCAAATTTACGAGCGCCGGTTGATGTTTGCAAAATAACCGGAGCATTAACTTTTTTAGCAGCTTGCAAAACAGCAATAATTTGTTCCATATCGTTAAAATTAAAAGCTGGAACGCCATATCCGTTTTCAGCAGCATGGTCAAGAATTTGACGCATAGAAATTAAAGGCATATTATTCTCCTTTTGATAAATAGTTTTAAACTCAAGGCAAATATAAGTCATTTAAGATAATTTGCAAGAATAAACTATGGACATATAAACAAGCTTGTGTTACATTTTTCATGAAAAGGGTTTTATATGGCAATGAAAAAAATTAAACATGGGTTGTTGGTAACCGCAATCGGTTTGGGAACATTGTTAGGTGTTGCCGGTTTTGGTATGCGTACAAAGCATAAAGACAGCTCAAAGGCAACCATTGAACTTGCTGGCGAAAAAATATCCTTAAATAAGTTTTATAGCCATGTTTCGTATGATAGTAAATCTGATGATTTTTATTATTCAGATGGCTCATCGTCTTTTTATTTTAGCGAAATAGATGATTCTCTTTTTCAATATAAGCAATATTTAAATAAGATAAAGCAAAAGCCCTTAATCGTTAAGCACGATACAATATATGTACAAGATACAAGCTCTTCATACAATAAGTATTCGCTTCAAGCTGTAAATAAAGATTATATACCGTCTATTGATGGTTTGTATGTCAGCAATGAGCGCAGCATTCAAATCAATCATTTTTTAGCGCATGATGAGCATACAAAAAATACAGCAAAACAGTTTTTGCGCAAAAAAGATGTTGTTAAACATCAAGTGGAATCTCATGAGCGCCAGCATGATTATAATTTTATAAATCAAATTACAATTCCTGTAGGCTCTCCGAAAGAGTTAATTGAAAATATGTATCATGATGAGTTTATAAGTTATTTAAGGCAAACATTAAATCAGTATGATGCTTATATGAAAACCCGCGATGCAGATTGCTTTTCGCTGGATTTTATGAAAAAGGCTGCGTTATCCGGCAAATTAAGGCTGTCATATCCTCTTTTAGATAATGAAAAAGAGCTTATAGCTAATGGTATAATAGATTATGTTACTAACAATTCCGAGTATAAAATAGCAGTAGTTAAAAATGCAGTTAAAAATGTTAAATTCGGAAATGCCAAAACTTTTCAAGAAAATAAGAATCATCAAAGAACGTTGTTGTATAAATTGTATACAATGGATGTAAACGGAAGTATTGAAAGTTTTTATCCATATTTTAAAAATGCAGAATTGCCGATTACTCAAGCCCAAATCAATCAGGTCGAGCAAGCAGCTCATCAGCAGGCATCTAAAAAATCTGCATTAGAAGAAATAAGGGTGCAGCAACTTCAGGACAAAGATGCTTTTAAAAATTGTATACAAAAAGCAAAAAACAGCAATCAGGACCGCTAATTTTTTGATTGTTGTTGTAATTTATAAAACTTATAATATTCGCCTTCTTTCTCAATGAGGTCTTTGTGGGTTCCTCTTTCTACAATTTTTCCTTTTTTCAACACAATTAGTTCATCCATTTCATTTAATGTGGATAATCTGTGAGCTATGGCAATAACTGTTTTGCCTTTCATGAGCTGTTTTAGCGATTTTTGAATATATCGTTCGCTTTGGCTGTCAAGAGCAGATGTTGCTTCGTCTAAAATTAAAATTGGTGCATTTTTTAATATGGCTCTAGCAATGGCAATACGTTGGCGTTCGCCACCTGAGAGCATTACGCCTCTTTCTCCGACTTTGCTTTCATATTTATCGGGTAAAGTCGTGATAAAGTCGTGAATATAAGCTTTTTTTGCAGCGGCAATAACTTGTTTATCGGTTGCTTTAGGGTTTCCGTAACGAATGTTATCCATAATAGATCTGTTAAACAGTGTGCTTTCTTGAGGAATTAGCGCAATGTTTTTACGAAGAGATTCTTGGGTTACCTCAGAAATGTCTACTCCTCCAATTAAAATTTTTCCACCATTTACATCATAGTAACGCGATAAAAGTTTTATTATTGTGGATTTTCCGGCACCAGAATGTCCAACTAACCCAATTTTTTTATTTGCTTCAATTTTAAGTGAAAATTTGTTAAATAAAGATTGGTTGTTTTTATATCGATACATCACATTATCAAAACAAACGTCATTTGTTTTAATTTTCATTTTATAAGCGTTAGGCTTATCTATAACTTCACAAGGCTTAGTTAAAAGCTCTAGACCATCTTTAATAGAACCAAAGACCTGAGCAAAATTGCTGGCTAAATATCCCATATTTCTAATGGCTCCGGTCATAGTAGTAAATAGAGAGGTTACAAGTACAACATCAGCAACGCTTAAATTATATTTATACCAGAAATAAAACACTAATGCATAAGATGATATATATAATATGTCGAAAGATGTTTTAGACAGCCAATTAACTTTTGCAATTTTTAAAAATTCTTTTCTTTGAGCTTTTGAAGCTTGTCTTATAGCCTTAAAGAATGTATGTTTTTCGTAAAAATAATTAGCAAAGCTTTTAACTAAGGCTGAATTTGTGACAGTATCAACAAAAACGCCATTAGCAGCAGCATTTAGCTTAGACTTAATTTCTGCATATGTTGAGATTTGTTTTCTAAAATATAAAGTGATTATCATAAAAGATATATTCATAATGCCCAAAATTAGAGCCAAGGTTTGGTTTGCAATAGCAATAAAGGCAATGCTCATACCAATTTCCATGATAGGCACGGCAAATCCAAACAAAAGATGCATATACATATTTTCAACATTAGATGCAATATTTTTAACTTTTCCAGATATGTTGCCGGACATTTCTTCTTCGAAAAACCTAATCGAATGTTTATGTGTCATAACAAATAGGTCTTTTGAAACTTTAGCATTAAAGAATGGAACAAAATATGCCTCGATAATTTTTCTTAAAGCATCTCCTGAGCTCAAGCATAAAATCACAACAGTGAGCCATATTAAATATTTTGCTAGTTCCCAAACAACATCTTTATACTCTGAAGCATTTGTAATTATGCCAATCATTTCCGCTATTAAAAAATTTTGCATACGCATTAAAAATGCTGCAGCAAAAAACATCAATAAAAGCAAAATGACCATATATTTTGCTTGTTTAACATATTTATAAAGAAATTTCCAAACGCCCAAATTACTCATAAAGCCTCGCCAAATTAATTAAGACGAGAAACATTATACATTAAAATATATACAATTCAAGTTGTTAAATCGAGCTATTATCTGCGCCTTTTATTCTTACGAGGATTATTAAATTTAAATAGAGCCTCATCTAGGTTAGCGTCTTTATTAATGTCATATAAAGAAAGAGTTACCTCAATGCTTTGGGGATCGATAATTTTCCATTGTTTAAGCTCAAACGGAGAATTTGAAAAAACCAAAGTGATTGGTCCGACGCTTTTATCTTTTTCATATTCTAAAGTAACGGAAGTAACCCCGTCATCTTTATAAAAATCGGACACTTTCAGATCTTTGTTATCTATTTTAATATTATTTGATAATATCATGGTTGCCGGAATGTCTTCATAATCAATATTTGTAACCTGATCGAGTTCCATGTCATTAAACACAACATAGTCGCCGTTTCCTACAATCAACACTGAAGTAGGGGCGTTATATTCCATTCTGATTTTGCTTGGTTTTGCAATATAAATTTTGCCTTCGGAGGTTGTGCCGTTGCTGGCCATTTGCACAAAAGAGGCCTCAAGCGATTGCATATTATTTAAATAGTTCTCGATTTTATTTAAATCTTCGGTGGTTTGTGCCATAACGTTTCCGGAAAGCAACAATAAAGCAATATAAAAAATAGTTTTCATGTTTACCCCTTTCTTAGTCAAGATATATAATAGGATAAAACGAAAAAGACAACAATTTTTATCAGAAAATATAAAAAAATTGATACGAAAGTTTTAAAAATGATAATAATATAATGTTGTAAATAATATTGTAAAAAATTCAAAAAAACCGCTTGATTTTGCGTAAAAACAATGGTACACTATATGCAAAAGCCAGTAGTGTGTCTCGCTATGGTGTTGTATTGTATTAATTTTTATTATAAGGAGTGGAAAAATGTTAAGTAGGAAGAATTTTTGGTCGATAGTTTTTGTATTAGCGCTTTCCAGTCCTGTGGGCAATGTTTGGGCCCTTACGAGTCCTAGTGATGTAAGCAGTTTAGACTGTGATGTTCAGCCGACCTGTGAAAGCTTGAACTATTCCAAAACAGCTGATCCTGATTGCGAAGTGGGTGGCTATGTTTATTGTCCGTTTGATTCATCTTATATGAAATGTGTGTTGAAAAAGCCAAAGATAGATGATGTTTGTGAAGGCTTTAAGTTGGCAGAGTGTCCTGAAAATGCCAATTGTTATACGTGCGAATCCGAGACAGCTACAAAATATACCTTCGAATCTTGTAAAGAAGGTTTTACGCATTTAAACAACTTATGCGTTGCAATACATGACACATGCGAAGGCGCTGGCTACAGAACAACCAATGAGGGTGGTTTCTGTAAATCAACAGCAATGATTACAATCTCTGATGGTACAGAAAAAACATGTTATGCAGACTGTTGTACCTATTTAGCACAAGAAACTTGTGAACAGGCAAATCCAAATTCAAAATGTACAGCTGATGAAATTGGCTGTTTTGTTGCATCTGCGTGTAAGACTGGCTTCTACAAAGAAGCAAACGATGTTACATGTGCCGGTGCTCAATATACAACAATAGGTGGTGCGGATGCTAACGGTTGCGGATATTGTGCAACTGAATTCACAACTTGTGAAGAGGCAGGATACTATACAACAACTAGTGCTGCTAACGCTGCTTGTGCTGCTGCTGCTCCTGAGCCATGGCCTGTATATATGGCGGATGGTCAAGTTGGCGCTTGCGTATCTTGCGGTTTTGCTTGGTGCGAAGAAAATGAAAAGAGTAAAACAAGATGCGAAGAGGTTTATGCAAATTCTGTATGTTCACCAAACTCTTCAGGATGCTTTAAGCCTACAGCTTGTAAAGTTGGTTTCTATGCCGATAAAACGGGTTGCGGTCAAGATCTTGGTCTTGCGATGGCAAATGCTACACTTGTTAAGTTAGATGGAAATGGCTGCGGTGAATGTCAGTTTATTGAAAAGACTTGTGCAGAGCTCAGCAATGATATGCATGGCGTTAATGATTTAGACGGTTTGGTATGTGCTTCTAGCGCAAATATTAACTTAGCCGGTGTATATTCAACATGTCACTATGATTGTGAAGTTAAAATTTCTTGCCAATACTATGATGAAGCATCTTGCGTAAGCGAAAATGGTAACTCTATTTGTACAGAAAGCTCAGATGGATGTTGGGGTGCAACAGCTTGTAAAGTTGGTTTCTACACAGAGGCCAATGATATTAACTGCCCACGTGGTGATTATAGCAAAATTGGTGGTGTAGACGCAAACGGTTGTGGTTTCTGCGCAACAGAGTATGAATCTTGTAAGGCGGCAGGTTTCGCTGATGAACCAATTGCAAACGGTGTTGAACACCCAATGTACTTAGCTGATGGTTCTTTTGAAAGATTTTGTATGGCTCCTGCAACAAAAGAAGCTTGTGAAGACGCGTTCTTTAACTCAAAATGTGTTGAAACAGAAGAAGGCGAATGGAAAGCTGATGGTTGTGAAAAAGAAAGTGCAACATCATGCCCAGGTATGTCATACACTGATATGGCTGGTTGCAGAACTTGTACAATAGATTATAATGATAAAGCAACTTGCGAAGCTCTCAATGAAAACTCTGTTTGTAAAGAACAAGAAGATGGTTCGTTTGAGCCTTCATCTTGCGAAGCCGGCTTCAGCAACACATGTGACGTTCGTGTAAATGCAGATAAGAACGGTTGCGGTGTATGTTGTGATTATGGTTCAGAAACAATCTGTGAAAAACAAAATGCAAATGCTGATTGTACACAGCAAAACGGCGCTTGTTGGATAGTAACGGGTTGTGCTGATAAATATAAATTAGAAAACGGCGCATGCGTAGCATCTCAAACTTGTGAAGACTTTGGCTTCTTAACAAGCGATGCAACATGTTCAACATTAGCTGAGCCTGAATCTGTTACATTAGCAAGCGGTTCAACAATTACGTGTTTCTCTTGCGGTGTAGGTTGTGACTACTACTCTGTATATGAGTGTGAAACTCAAAATGCAAACGCAATCTGTGAAACAAATGATGCTCTTTGCCCAGTGGTTATTGGCTGTAAAACCGGTTATGCATTAATGAACGGTGTATGTCAAAAAACATACGATGGTAAAAATGCTTGTGAAAATGCAAATCCGGGCATGGAATGTGAGTTTGTAGATGAAGGTGCTTATAGCGATGGCTTCTATGCTCCAACAGGCGAATGTAAAGAGGGTTATAGCTTAAAAGACGGTGCTTGCGTAGCAAATTGCGAATATGCTGATGAAGGTGAGTGCGAAACTACTAACTTTAATTCTGATTGTACACAAGTAGACGGATGTTTTGTACCGACAGCTTGTAATGTTGGTTCGTTAACGCAATTTAACCCTAATGACTTATCTAAATGTATGATGGGTGGTCGTTATCACGCTACTAAGCTAATTAATATAGACCCATATGGCTGTGGTCGTTGCGCTACTGATTTTGATACCTGTGATCAATTAGGTTATGTAGAATTGCCTCATGCTAGTGGTGGCGAAGCCCTCGGTGCTGGTCGTGAGTTCTTGTTCCTTTCTAGTCGAGGTTATCCTGTAGATTGTTGGATTTTAGATGGAACATGCGCTTATGGTACTCTTGAAGACTGTCAAGCTAATGCTTCTGGTTGTCAGTATAATATGGGTTGTTATGAAGCAACATCTTGCCAAGATGGTTACACACTTACAGAAGGTGCTTGCGTAAGAGATGTTATAACATATTCTGGCTTAGAAGAATGTGAGCTTGCAAACATTATGAACAAATGTGAACCGGATGGAACAGGTAAATACATACCTACAACATGTTTAGACGGTGCATACGCTGATGGTACATGTAAAGGTGTTGATAATGATTCGGGTGACTGTGAAACTGATTTCGTTTCATCCCCATGTGAATATGACGGCAAGGGATATTATGTTCCTGTAAACTGCCCACGTACAAAAGCCGCATGCGAAGCTAAATATATTTATGATAACTGTGTTAAAACACCGGAAGCTAACTGCTGGATTCCAAATGGTGGAAAATATCCGGCACCGGAAGCAAGTGCTAGCTGTACAGGTAAGAATACAGGCGCATACGGAATGGGATATGCTATTTGTGCAGAAACCACTGAAAAAGCTTGTCAAACTGTTTACCCAGGATTTAACTGTCAATTGGTTAACGACCCTGCTTTAGGTAACATCTATGCTCCAATGGGTTGTAAAGATGGTTATAACTATGAAAATGGATATTGCAACAAAATTGCTGTACCATATAGCACACCAACAGCATGTGAAAATGCAAATCCAAATTCAACATGTGCAAACACAGGAACAAGCTTAGGTTACCAACCAAATGGATGTAAAGAAGGCTATTTCGCATCAGCTGAAGATTGTCCGGGTGAGGCTGAAGGTATTCGTGATGCAGACGATGCAGGTTGTGGTTTATGCGAATATATTAACTATAGCACTTGTTATGCATTAGGTGGTACATATTCAGACTATAGTGAAGAAGAATCAGTATTCTATGGATGTACAGATTCTCTTACTGCATATGTTAAAAACAACCTCAAAACTTGCTATACAAACTGTGTAATTCCACATCCAGGTGGTGAAGAAGGTTCATTTAGTTGTGATTATGCAAACGAAGAAGTTTGTGAAGCAATGAACGAAGGTTCAACCTGTGCTAAAAAGGATGGCTGTTATGTAGTTGTTAACTGCCAAGCTGGTGAATATGCAACTGAGGCAGAATGTCAAACAGCAAAAGAAGGATATAAATGTGTTCAAAACGCTAATGGCTGTTATGAAACAGATGGTTGTTTAGCAGCTTATGATGAACAAGCCCATATCTCTAGTGCTGGTAGCCAAGGTTGTTGGTGCTTCTTTAATGACCTAGAAGATTGTGAAAACAGAGTATTAGGTGGTAAATGTACAGTAGATGGCAACGGTTGTGCAGTGTTAGATGCAACAACATGTACACTCAAAACTGAAGCAGCATGCTTAGCTCAATATGGAAACGCTACTTGCGCTGAAGAATATGTAGACGATAAAGGCAATGCATGTTGGGGTATCGCTCGTTGTAACGATGGATATAGCCTAGTAGATGATAAATGTGTTAAACTTTACTCTTCATTAACAGAATGTGAAAAAACAGGATTTGTTTGTGAGTATGTAGGTGGTGGCTATGCAGGTGGTGATGGAGGTTCTTATGCTCCAACAGATACATGTAAAGATGGTTACACCTTAACAAATGGCGAATGCGTATCTAACTGCCCAGCTGGTGAATATACAACTGATGAAGAATGTTCAGCTGCATATCCTAACTCTGCATGTGGCCCAACAATGAATGGCTGCTTCGGACCAGACTTCTGTGCAACAGGTTTCACAAGAGCAGGTAATTGTTCATATGGTACTTTGTTAAATCCTGACGCTGCTGGTTGCGGTGTGTGTGCATACACTTCAGGTGTTCAGTGTACAGTACACAGCAACGGCTTTGCTTGCGTATCTGATGGCAACGGATATTATGTTCCATCAACAGATACCTGTGCATCAGGCTACAAGTTAGAAAATGGTGGATGCGTTCCATTAACTTGTGAAGCTGGCTCATATTCTTCAATAGCAGAGTGTGAGGCTCAACACCCGGGTTATGAGTGCGAAGAAACTGTAGACCTCAGCTCAGGTGCTCAAGGCCATAGTGGCGGTGGCAATTAGGAATGAGTAAGGGAGAAAGATTCATGAAAATTTCTAATATATATAGTGTTTTAACAAAAAATATTAATTCTTTGTAATAAAGGAGTGGAAATATGTTAAATAAAAAAATTATAGGTTTGTTTGTTTTAGGTTTGGCGCTTTCCAGTCCTTTACAAAGTGCTAATGCAGCCAGTGCTTCACCAGGAGGAACAGATGGCGGTTCTAGTGAGCTCACTTGCTACGAACCATCAAAATGTAAACCTGGATACGGTTCTAAAGGCAATATAAGGGGTGAACAAAATATCGGAAGTGGAGATTGTTGGTGCGTTTATAGCGGAGAAATTCTTGAAGCTATGGATGACTATGAGGGGTTAAAAGACCATACAGTTGATAATGCTGGTTGCGGTATCCCGGGTGAGTGTATGTATAAAACTCAAGCTGCTTGTGAATCTGTTTACAAATACTCTATTTGTGATACAGGATCAGATGGAATTCTTGGACTTGGATGTTATGCTCCTATTGTTTGCAATAGTCAAGCAGGAAACCGTATGATTATGGGAAATGAATGTGGTCTATATGAAAGCAATAAAATAGTAGATGATTATGGTTGTGGTAGATGCGAGGTAGAGTGTCGCTTTGGAGTAGAAAAAGATGGTATTGGTTCGTACTATACCGATGTTGATGAATGTCAAAACTCAGAAGGTACAGCTGCTTGTAAAGTTGATACAACCGGATGTATAGTTCCTACTTCTTGTAAATCTGGTTATACTATAGCTGATGATGGTAAAACTTGTGTGGAATCTAATTGCGAATATGCTGATGAAGGTGAGTGCGAAACTACTAACTTTAATTCTGATTGTACACAAGTAGACGGATGTTTTGTACATACTGCATGTAAAACTGGTTACTTCAAAAATACAAATAACAGTGTAGATTGTGGAGATAGATCGGAAATTGGCGTAAGTGGTATTAACAGCTCGTTGTGGATATTTATGGCAGATCCGTTTGGTTGCGGTCAATGTCAGTACAAGTTTACAAGTTGTACTGAAATCGGCATGATGGATCCGGCATCCCTTGCAGACTTCAACTGTACAATTAGTGGTGAGTTCAAGTTAACAACCGGTGAATCTCGTACATGTTGGAAATCTTGTGTTCCAAAGGCTGGTCAGTGGACATCAGCAGCGGAATGTGAAGCTGCAAATCCTGGATCTGTTTGCGAAATTGCGTCTGTATCAGGTGGCACTATCTACTACCTCCCATCAACAACATGTAAAGATGGTTATACACTTACAGATGGTACTTGTGTTCAAGATATAATAACATATGGATCAATCACAGAATGTGAAGCTGCAAACCCTGGCTTTGTATGTGATTATTACGGTGGTGGTTATGGTGATGCTAGTAAATGGGTATCTACCGGTACATGTAAAGATGGTTATACTCTTTCAGCAGATGGTAAATCTTGCGTATCTTCCAACCCTTGTGCTGAGTTAGGTTTTGGTGACAATTTGTATCCTTATGATTTATGTGTAAGCAGTTGTAGCGGTAGCTGTTCAACAGGTACTCCTGTAAGGTATTACTCCACAGGTTCCGGACTAGCTAGCTGTTATTCATGCTGTGCTTATAAAGATCAAGCTGCTTGTGAAAGTGCTAACATGGGCTTTGCCTGTGAATTAGATGCAAACGGCGCTTGTTATGCTCCTACAACTTCTTGTAAAGATGGCTACAAGTTAGAAAATGGTGCTTGTGTTCCACAAACTTGTGAAGAAGGTACATATTCTTCTAAAGAAGAGTGTGAAGAGAAATATCCAGGCTTCGAATGTGGCGAAGTTGGCGATGACTCTAGTTTAGGCTCAGGTAATGAACAAGGCCATTCAGCTGGCTCTGGCAATTAGGAATGAGTAAGGGAGAAAGATTCATGAAAATTTCTAATACATATAGTGTTTTAACAAAAAATATTAATTCTTTGTAATAAAGGAGTGGAAATATGTTAAATAAAAAAATTATAGGTTTGTTTGTTTTAGGTTTGGCGCTTTCCAGTCCTTTACAAAACGCTAATGCAGCCGCTTCACCAGGAGCAACTTCTAGTGAGCTTACTTGCTACGAACCAAAACAGTGTAAATCTGGTTACACCATGTCTGCTGATGGAAAGTCTTGTACACTTTCAGTTACAACATATGCAACTAAAGCAGAATGCGAACGTAATAACCTTATAAATGAGTGTGTTTCTGACGGCAATGGCAAATATATAGCTGGTGATTGTATATCATTAACAGATGCTTCAACAGGTGTTTGCTATTTAAGTGGTGATAGTCAAGATTGTGTAAATGACTTCTTTACAACAGGTTGTACTTCTATTGCGGCAAGTCGTTATGTACCAACTGGTTGTATAGCATATACACAAGCAGAATGCGAAGCAAAATATCCTTACGATTATTGCGAAAAATTATCAAGAGTTAACTGTTGGGGACCGGAAGGCAGCGGTAAGTATGTAGCACCTGCTGTACAAAGTTGTACTAATGGTGTAAGCTCTATCGAAACAGGTAACTATGCTAATAATTACCATGTATGTGCAGCTAAAACACAGGCAGATTGTCAAACAGTTTACCCAGGATTTAACTGTATAAAAGTTGATGAACAGGGTATCGGAACCGTTTATGTACCTGCTGGTTGTAAAGATGGTTATAACTTTGAAAATGGTTACTGCGTAGCTAATTATGAAGGTTGTGAATATTCTTCTATAGAAGATTGTCAAAGCAAAAACTCTTTCGCTATATGTGAAGAAATATCAAATGTTCATGTCGGAGGTAGTGCTGTTTGCCCTGAAGTAACAGGTTGTCAAGAAGGAATGGGATTA
>JAZKXV010000013.1:0-6468 GCA_045611785.1 Alphaproteobacteria bacterium | reverse complement strand
GATTTTCATATCCGTCTCTCGTTCCGTTTTTTAAGATGAAAACATCATCACCTACTTTGAAATCAACCATTAACACACCTCACTTTTAATGTATGATAGTAAATTATTGAAAATGTTATCACTCATCACTAAAACATTCTTGTCGTATTCTGCGAACACAAAAGGAAATTTGTTAAACACTAATTGCTTTGTTGTATCAACATCAATAAACTCGTTCGCTACAAGGTCGTGATGACCTTTTCTTGTTGTTATTCTAATCATACATCACCTCGTCAAAATTTACTCGTTGCTTATTTCTACATAAAGGACAAATAAAATAATCTCGTTCACCGTCTTTACAATAACCAAATAAATCTTTATAATCCACATCTAACCAACTATTACAAAGATTACATCTTTGTGGAACAATTTTGTTTTTCTTTATAACTTTCATTATTCACCTACTTTTATATAATATTCACCGATTTTATTCATACAATATTTATTCATCAATTCTTCTTCATCAAGGTTTTCAAAATCCCAACGGAGTTCATCAACAATCAATTTACAATACAAATCTTCGTCTTCCATTGTAATTTCTCCGTCATAAAAACTTTCGAGAGTATCATAAATATCTTTGGATACATCAAAACCCAAATCATCAACCTCGTCTAAACTTTCGAGAAAATGCTCGATTGTTTCGCTGTTTTGGAGTTCTTCGATAATGCGGTTGTATCTTGTAAAATCACTCTCATCATCAATCCAAATATAATCCAAATAACTCATTCTTTCGTCATAAATTTTACATCTATTTTCTTCTTCGTGGTCTTCATAATCTTCTACATAGAAGAAACCTTTGAAATTCTTAAATTCAATTCTCTTCAACATCTTCTCTCACCTCAAAATCAATATCATTTTCTATAAAATCAATCAGTTCTTTATTATATTCATCTAAAAAACACTCAAAATTGTCATATTGCGAACTATCGGGATATTGTCTATCGTATTTTTCAAACTTTTTAGCAATTTCAACACAAATTTCGTATGCTCCATACATATCGTAGTTGTTTTTTGCCCACTTTTTAATTTTATTACAAACATCAAACACATCAGTTCCTAACAAAAACACAATATAATCGTCGTAATCTTTATGGTATAACATATCAAATCCACTCCTTAAATCTTTTTGGTATATTTTCTTTAAATTCTCGCATTTCGTCTTGTGTAAAACATTCTTCTAACATTCCGTTGTCAAAAACACATTTGATAAGATATGAAATTGAACGGACTTTTCTATCTTCAAAATCATAAACATACATTTTGTTGTGTAGATTATTATAAACAAGACAAGACCAATCCATTTTCGCCCAATTTGTATATTTATGCAACAAATTCCACAAAGTTTCATTATGTTTCATAATTACCTCTTTTGTCAAACTCAATTTCTTCTACAACAACCCACTCACAATCCTTGTTTCGTTCGTTGTATGCCGTGAAACAAGAGTGGTCTTCATTATACCAACACTCATCTTCTTGATAACCGTGATGTTCGTGTAAAATATTGTTTTCGACATAAAGTCTCAATTCTTCTTTCGCAATCTCTTTGTCGGTATAAACTCCCAAACACTCTCCGTCGTGTTCGCCAGCCAAATCCCAATGTGAAATTAAAACATACACTTTATTCTCCATATTAAACCTCAAACTCCAAAATTAAATAATGACTTATGATTTCTTGACGATTTTCAGTCCCGTCTTCTTCAAAGAACCCGAAACACACCATATTGTCTCTTGTTGGATAATAGTGTGGTGTTGTGGGGTCAATAACTTCTAATTTTTCGGGGCAATTCAATGTATCAATCTCATCATCAATCGCCTTATCTATTTCTTTTTGTGCTTGTTCTTTACTATCAAACAAAACATACATATTATCAACATAATTCACATATCGTTTGTGTATATTATATTCGTGACAAACACAAATCACACCATATTTTTTATTCTTCATCATACACACTCCAAAAATCTTCTTCGACAAAAGTTATTCCGTCATAAAGTTTATACACAATTTCATTTGGTATCTCGTCACCACTACAAGCATTATCTAAAATCTCTATTTCTTGTTGTGTCAAACTATCGCCGTTGTCGTAAAAAATACTATACTCATCAGCATTATCCCAATCATTGAAAAGTGTCCATTTTAGTTGTAATAATTGCTCTTCGTTCAATTCTCTAACACTCATATACATTTCTACTAATTGCCTCCTTTAATTTATAATGCCACTCTTCTCCGTCACCTAAAAACTCCTCATAATCAACCAAGATGTCGTGTAAGAGGTCGTCAGTAAGTGTAATTTTTGTGTCTTCATTATCGTTCATATACTCAATTTCGTTTCTAATGTCTTCTTTATGATATTCTTGTTCTACACTCCTATAAATAAGGAAACGGAGTGTGTCATCATTTATAAGCATATTAACCAATCCGTTTTCTACATTATACCAATCTTCATTTTCAAGTTTTGTAAGTGTAGAATTATGCTCCATAAAATTCGCAATCAATAATCTAATTTTCTCTTCCATTTCATACCCCTAAATCTCTTATTATATTTTGAAAAATCTCTTCTAATGTGTCATCATAACCTTGTTCGTGGAGTGTTCTCTCTAAATCCAAACATTTAGTAAACAATTTATTCAACATATCACACTCGCAATAACTTTCGATAATATCAAACTCGTCTTCTTCGTATTTTGTTCCGCAACAAAGACAAATCACTTGTTGGTCGATATAGAGACCAAACTCAATCTCATCAGTCAACAAATTTTGAAACTTAACCAACATAATTAACCCCTTTTAACAAACAAATCTCGCTCTATAATTCTATATACATTTGGTGCAACCCACATAATATAGTCGTCTTGATATGTTGTCGCATAATATTCAAGAATAAACTCTCTCATTTCTTCAATTGTCATTGTCCTATAAATATCAACTCTATCTTCAATATCGTGGACAACATTTTCAAGTTCGTAATAAACTTTTTCAGTTGTGGATAAGTCAATCACAAATCCGTCTAAATATTTCATTGTTTTATTGTCTACAAACATATAATCATCAACAATCTCACAATCTCGTTTGTCAAAGTGCCAACCATTGATAATATAATATGGTGTATCAAAATCGTCAACACAATCATTTACTTTGTATGTTTTTCCTTTCATTTCTCTCATTTCAAAAACTACTCCAAAATAATCTTCCGTAAATCTCAAATCTTCCTTAATTTTTACTCTCATCACAAAATCTCCTTTTTCTCAATTTTTAACATATAATGATTTTCAACATATCTTCCATATTCATAAGCACAATAATAATCTTTGTTATTTTCTTCAACAATAAAACTTTCAGTCATTGAATAAGTTTCAAAATCTTCTCGTAATTCTTTTAACTTTTCTCTTGCTTTTTCTTTGGTGTCAAAAACATAAGTATGTGTGTTCTCATAATCCAATGTTATATCTACCATTAACAAAACATAAACACTACTCATCTTCACTCTCCTTATGTTCTTCAATCCAATCATCACACTCAAACCAAATAAAGTCGTTCAAGTCCGTTGTTGTATAATCTCTATCTTCAAAAAAGTTTTCTCTCAAATATTCCATAAACTCTTCTTCTAGGTCGTTGTTGAATATTTCATCAAGTCTATCTCTTGCTCCGCTCCAACAAATTCTATACAAATCATTAAAATCTTCTACAAATTTTTCTTCTATAAATCTCATAATTCTTCTATACTCCTTTCCAATAACATTTTACATATTTTAAGTGCATTATTGATAAAATCTTGCTTTGTTATATCGCTATTATATTCTACAAGTTTTGCGATTGTTGTTTGTCTCAAAATGTCCGTGAATAAATAAGATAAGTCATTATCTTCTGCAAGTTTTATAGCATTATATCTCTTGTGTTTTAACATTTTACACCTCTTCAATATACTTGTTTGCTTTTTCAAATAGAGTGTTTATATTATCAGTCAACTTAATATTAAAACTATCAATAGTGGCAATATAATCTAGTTCCTCACTATCAAATATCTCAATACAAAATGTTTTGATTTTTTCAATATCAAAGTCGTTAGAAATCATTTCTCCAAACTCGTTCAAACCCTCAACATATAAACTATATCTTGATTTTGGTATCTTGATAATCAATTGATAATCTTGCTCTTTTTCAAATAATTCTTTCAATGTCATATTTTACCCCTTTTTAAAATAAAATTTCTATTGCATTATGTTGGTGACAATAGTGTGGTATTGTCGCAAGTATTTTGATTGCTAGTTTTCGTTGGTGGTCGTTTTCTGCTCCCCAAGAGTTGCAAGTATAACCGCTATAACCAACACTAACATAGTCACAATATCTTGTGTCTTTTTTAGGTCGTTCGTTTATAAACCCGATAGAGTGCGAAAACCCGTCTAAATGTATATACAATGGAAATAGTGAATATTCCTTTTTTGATATGTTATTTTCTTTACAATATGTTGTGATAATTTTGTTTACTTGTGTTTTTGTTATCATTTTATAATACCCCTTTTTTATATGTGTAGTTGCATAAAAATATCAATCAAATCCTCGCCATCAAATAAGTCAAGATAATCATATATCGATTTTATATTTGTTGGATTTTCGTTTAATTGCTTTTGTAAGACTATAAGTGCTTTGTGTAAATTTTTATGTGTAATACGATAATCTAAATTAAAATTCAAATGTTCGTATAATTCATCATATCTCATATTTTTTACCCCTTTTATATAAGTGCTGAATTGCTTTCGATAATCTCAAAAGCAATACTCTCTTGGTTAAGCAAGTCAGGACTTTTGATTTTGTTTGCTATAATTCTACAAGTCAACTCATTTACAAACAAGAGTTCTACACGGAGTGAGGGTTCGCTAACCCACTCGCCGTTGTCGTGCTTATAACCGCCCGTTGCTTGCACGATAGTATAACCCTCCGTATATTGTTGGAGGACATTTTCGATAAGTTTATATGCTGTGATTGTGTCGTATTTTTGGATTTTTGTGTCTTTGTCATTAAGTCCAATAGTTAAAATGTATTTTGTTGTTTTTTCCATAGTTTTACCCCTTTTTTTGTTTTTGTAGTTGCCTACACTATTATTATACAATGTGATTTTGTGATTTCCTCTTTTTTTTGATAAAAATTTTTTGCGATTTTTACAATTTTTACAGAATTGCATTTTATTTTTATAAAAATTTTTACAGTTTTTTTGGCGGAATGCCCTGAAAAATGGCAAGTTTTTACAATTTTTACAAAAATTTTGAAAACTATTTTCACTCTATATGTTGTATGTGGTAGTTGTTGTGTATATATACTCTTTTTTTATTTCTAAATAGTTTTATAAAAAAATTGTAAAAATTGTAAAAATGAACGAATTTTCGGGGTATATAGCGATTTTTTTTGTAAAAATTTTTGTAAAAATTTTTGTAAAAATGATTTTGTGTGGAAAAGTGGAAATGTGGATAAGTGGATAACTTACTTCACAATGCAATCTCTATCATATGATTTTGTAATCCACACAAAATGTTTGTTTCCATAGTTGTCATTATAGCAAAATCCTACTGAAAATTGCATACAATTATACCCAATGATTGTAAAATCATACCCGTTATGTTTGCGGTATAATTCCATACAATAGTTGTATGCTCTATGTTTGAAAATGCTAGGATTATTATAACAATACTCCAATGTTGGTGCATAATGGTGATTAAATTGATATAAATAATGTGCATATTGTTGTTGCATTTGTTTATTAAATTTTACTTGTTGCATATTAAAATACCCCCTTAAAAAGTTGACTTGTCATAAAGTCCGCCGTTTTTTCGCTTAAAGTGTTGCGATAGATTGTCGCAAGTGTTTGGAGTTCTTCCATAGTCATTGATTTTTTCATAATTTCCTACTTTTAACACTCCGCAAAGGTCACGCCCTTTTTAGAGTGATAGTTTGAAAAATGCACACCTAATACAACATTTTTCCCTAGTTTATTAAAGTCGCCTAGTTTCGATAGCAAGCCCTAGAAAAAGCCCCAATCTACCTGAGTTTCACAGGTGCGACTACAAAGTCAGTTCAATGTTTGGTTGAAGTTCTAAAACATTGAGTTTTTACTTTGTGTTTTATTAAGTTTTGTTTGGTTCTTTGCAAGCGGTTGTTTGTTGCTTACACTTACACCCAAAAAGGACGGGGAAACGAAAAACCCCTTACACGATAAAATAGGAGTGACAAGTGATATAATATATTATATTCAAAGAGAAAAACCACCCCCACCCTGTCTTGATTAAGCCTGTAGTGCTTTATATTATACACCCATTTCTAACAACTTTCAATTCCCACCCCACCCCCATACTTTTCCCGTAACTACCACCCTCATAAAAATTTCGCAAAATTTTTCGTTATTACTTGTATCACACACAAAGAGGGGCACACCCAAG
>JAZKXV010000012.1:0-161662 GCA_045611785.1 Alphaproteobacteria bacterium | reverse complement strand
GGGCTATTTGTCAATTCGGGTTGGGTAATATAAAATAAAATTATATAATAAATGAAAAAAAATATTTTCCTTAAGCGTTTCTTAAGATTACAATGTTGTCTTAAAGATGTAATTAAAACATTTTTATATTTATTCAAGGAGAAAAAACATGAAGAAAATTTTATCTTTATCTGCATTAGCAATTGTTTTAAGTTATTCAGTAGCTGCTTCAGC
Source organism: Alphaproteobacteria bacterium (assembly GCA_045611785.1). Lineage (GTDB taxonomy): Bacteria > Pseudomonadota > Alphaproteobacteria > RF32 > CAG-239 > JAFTYO01. The sequence continues at coordinate 161,449 of JAZKXV010000012.1, read as the reverse complement.
AGGTTTTAATGGAGGAGTTCAAAATGTAGGAGGCTTTCAAGGACCAGGGCTCTCAAAAATTACGGTTGCAGATGCATTAAATATGGGCGATGATACAGCTGTGGTTCTTGAAGGACAAATTGAAAAAAGTTTAGGTAAAGAACAATATGTATTTAAAGATGCAACTGGTTCGGTTACAATTGAAATTGATAATGATGATTGGCATGGTTTAACAGTTACTCCACAAGACACTGTAGTTATTAAAGGTGAGGTTGAAAAAGATATGTTTAAAACCGAAATTGAAGTTGATGTTATTGAGTTGAAAAAATAAAATGAGAATACTTCTTGTTGAGGATGATAATTTAATTGGTGACGGTATTAAAATCGGTTTGGAAAAAAGTGGTTTCACAGTAGATTGGTTTGATAACGGCACAGATGGGCTAGAGGCGCTTTTTACAGCGCCTTATGCCGCAGTGATTCTTGATTTAGGTTTGCCGGAAATTGATGGCTTAACAATTTTAAAGCGTTGGAGAGATGCCGGTAAAAAAGAACCTGTATTGATTTTAACAGCTCAAGGTGATGTTGATAGTAGAATTTTGGGATTAAATAAAGGAGCTGATGATTATTTGGGTAAACCTTTTTCTTTAAAAGAAGTTGTAGCGAGAATTAATGCTTTATTACGTCGCAATAGTGGTTATGCAGCTTCTGAAATTAAGTTTTGTGATATAGTTTTTAATACAGATACTAAACAAGTGCTTAAATCAGGTGAGGTTATAGATTTATCTCCACGTGAGATAGCAGTATTAGAACTTTTACTGTTAAATAAGAATAGGGTTTTATCAAAAACAGTTATAGAAGAAAAGCTATATTCTTGGGATGATGATGTTTCTAGTAATGCTGTTGAAGTACATATCCACCATTTACGTAAAAAGCTTGGAAAAGATATTGTAAGAACTATTAATAAAATTGGTTATGTTTTGGAGGATAAATGAAAAATTTTAGTCTTAAAATGAGATTAATGTTAGTTTTTACGACATTTTTTGCCTTGATTGGAATTTCTTGTGGTGTTGTTTCATGGTTTGAAGCAAAAGAAACAACAGATGAGTTTTTTGATACTTATCAAATGGCATTGGCTAGAAATTTAGCATCTGCTGATTGGCAAAATATTAATCATGAAATTTTAAGACATACAAATAAAGAATTAAAACATATCAAAAATGCTGATGAAGATGATGAAGCAATAGGTTTTGCAGTTTTTAATTTGCAAGGAGATATGGTTTTCCATGATAATGAAAATGGAAAAGATTTTGCTTTTAATAATAAAACAGGAGCTTTTTATAATGAAAATGTAGATGGTGATCCATGGCGAATTATAAGAATTAAATCTGCTGATAAAGATTTTATAATTGCTGTGGGACAAGAGCTTGATTATAGAAGTGATGTCGCATGGGATTTAATAGAAGAATTTATGCTTCCATGGATGATTGGTTTGCTTATTCTGTTATCATTTATGCTTTTTGTTATTGAACGAGAATTTAAGCCGTTAAAAAAAGCAGCAATGCAGATTAAAAATAGAAATCCTCAAGATTTATCTGCGGTTGAAACAATAGGTTTTCCTAAAGAAGTAATGCCTTTAGTAGATGCTATTAATGAACTGTTACAAAAACTCGGATTATTATTGCAACAAGAAAGGCGTTTTGTTGCAGATGCTGCTCATGAATTGAGAACACCTCTGACAGCTTTGAAGGTACAATTAGAAGTTTTAGAATTAAGTGAAGATGATAAAGTATCAAGAGATAAAGCAGTTGAAAATTTAGGTAAGGGGTTATTGAGAGCCTCTCATTTGGTTGAGCAACTTTTAGCTATGTCCAGATTAGAAAATTCGTTGGTTAGCGGTAAGCAAGAGTGTGAAATAATTAATTGGGAAGATATTATAAATAATGTCGTTTATGATTATAAAACAGATTTAGAACAAAAAAATATTAAAGTCGATTTAACACAACTTACAAACAAAGGTCCGATAAATTGCGCAAATACGACACTTATAACTATGATTGTTAAAAATTTGATTGAAAATGCAATAAAGTATAGTAATGACAATGCGCAAATTAAAGTGTATGCTGATGAAAATATGTTCAAAATTTATAATTCTGGTGTGAGTGTAAAAGAAGAACATTTATCATATTTAGGACAACGTTTTTATCGACCAAGTGGGCAGAATGAAAAAGGAAGTGGATTAGGCTTGTCTATAGTAAAGCTTATAGCTAATCATTATAGTTGCAAAGTAGGCTTTGCAAATGTTGATGATGGATTTGAAGTTTCAATTTATGCTACTTAAAAACCGGCATTTAGCCGGTTTTTTTTAATAATTAAGAGGTTGATTTTTGAAGTAAAAATATTCAAAAATTTCCAAGGTTCCATACAAAATTATGTATAATCCGAGAAGAGTGCTTATGGTTACAGCGCCCAACAAAGGATATTGCAAGATTAAAAAACCAAAAAACACACCTAATAAGCCTAGGCAAAATGTCCAGCCCCAAGGCAGATTTAGTCTGCTTAAATGATAACTGCTCACTAATTGTACGCTACCGACGGCAATGCTCCATAAAGCAAAGATTATGGGCAGTGTTTCGGCGCTGACACCTAAGTTTGATACTAAAATGATACCGACAATTATATCGATTGCTCCAACAAACATAAACCAACCAGATTCTAGTGATATTGAAGATCCGATATATCCGGAACCGATTACAATTAAGGCAATTCCGATATATAAGCTTAAAGCAACTAAGCTTATAAAGGGGTTGAACCATACATAAGTGCCAAGCACCATCATTAATATACCGGCAAATAAATGCCAAATACCTGAGCAACATGGTGATGGTGGATTATTCTTTTCTATTACTAAGTCTACCATTTGTATCTCCTTAAATTTTGTTTGTTTCATTTATGTATGTAATTATTAGTGAGAAAAAATGAAATAAAACAAAAGTAGGAGAATTATTTAAATACGATAAGTAGGTCTTATTTAATAAGTGAGATGTAATTTATTTAAGGAGAATGCTATGTTGAAAAATATAAAAATATTAATTGTAGTGATGAGCCTTTGTATTGCAAACCCCTCATTTGCAAAAGATAGATGCGAATGTGGTGCTAATGCCGGCGGATTTTTAGCAAGCGAAAATGATATTACAAGTGTGAAAAATGCTCAATCGATGGCTGATGATTCAATTGTTACTTTGCAAGGAAAAATTGAAAAACGCATTAAAAAGGATAAGTATCAATTTAGTGATGCCAGTGGTAATATGATTGTTAAAATAGGTAAAAAGGTTTGGCATGGTCAAGTTGTTAATTCAACAGAGGTTGTCCAAATTACGGGCGAAATTGATAAAGATCATGATGGTACAATTTTAGATGTGGAAAGTTTAATTAAGAAATAATGTTTTATTGCTGAAAGGATGTTTGTGATGAGAAATATTGCCTTTTTGATAATATTATCATTATTATTGTTAGCATGTGCTACATCAGAAAAATATGATCAAAAATTAAATACATGGATTGGCAAAAGTGAGCAGGCTTTAGCTCTTTCGTGGGGTAGACCAAGTGCAGTTAAATATGTTAATCCTCATGTTAAAATTTTTACTTATACAAAAATTAATGAGTTTTATTTTCCGTCTGAATATTATCTTTATAATGAAGAATTTGAACCAGATGATACAATATATGCTCCATTAATGAACGAATATAACTTTATGCCGTACGCTGAATTGACCGATAATGAAGTAGAAACATTTTGCCAAACATCATTTATCATAAAAGACAATGTTGTATCGGCTTGGAAATGGCGAGGTAATGATTGTGTATCAGATTAAAAAAGAGAGGATATCCTCTCTTTTTTTTTAATCATCTCCGATACGTAATGCTTCAATAAATGCAGATTGAGGTACATCAACTTTACCGAACTGACGCATACGTTGCTTACCTTTTTTCTGCTTATCCAACAGTTTACGTTTACGAGTTATATCACCACCATAACATTTTGCAGTAACATCTTTACGCATTGCTGAAATTGTTTCGCGAGCTACAACTCTTCCGCCGATTGCAGCTTGAATAGGAATTTTAAACAAGTGTCTTGGAATTAAGTCTTTAAGTCTTTCGCAAATTTGTCTTCCTCTTGATTCTGCTTGTGAGCGGTGGCATAAAAATGCAAGAGCATCAACAGGTTCTTCGTTAATAAGGATTTGAACTTTTACTAAGTCTGATTCTTGGTAATTGGTAAGTTCATAATCGAAACTTGCGTAACCGCTGGTAATTGATTTTAAGCGATCATAAAAATCAAATACAATTTCGTTTAACGGAATATTGTATACAACCATGGCTCTTGAACCTACATAAGTAAGTTCAACTTGTTCACCACGTCTTTCTGTACAAAGCTTAAGTACAGCACCTAAGTAGTTGTCCGGAACTAAAATTGTAGCTCTTACCATTGGTTCTTCAATGTAGTTAACTGTACTTAAATCTGGCATGTCAGCAGGGTTATGTAGCATTAGTTCCGTGCCGTTTGTTAAGAGTATTTTATAAGCAACGGAAGGTGCCGTGGTTATAATGTCTAAATCAAACTCTCTACCGATACGCTCTTGTATAATTTCCATATGCAATAAGCCTAAGAAACCACATCTGAAACCTAAACCTAATGCTGCAGAATTTTCATTTTGATAATTGATGCTAGCGTCATTTAATTTGAGTTTTGCCAAAGCGTCTTTTAATGCTTCATATTGACTTGAGTCTGTTGGGAAAATTGAACAAAATACTACAGGGATAGAAGGTTTAAAACCAGATAATGGTTCTAAACAAGGAACTTTATTATCGGTGATGGTATCGCCGATATTGCAGTCGCTAACGCTTTTGATGCTGGCAGTTATGAAGCCTACTTCACCTGGATATAACGCTTCTACATCTTGCATTTTTGGCGTAAATATACCAACTTTATCAATGTTGTAAACAGCATTGTTTGACATCATTCTGATAGCTGTTTTTTTTCTTAATACGCCATCGTGTACACGAACCAAAATGATTACACCTAAATACGAATCGTACCAACTATCAATTAAAAGAGCTTTTAACGGTGCATTAATGTCTCCTTTAGGTGCCGGAAGTTTTTGAACAATTGCTTCTAATAATTCAGGAACACCTAAACCGCTTTTTCCTGATGTCGGAATAGCTTCAGAAGCGTCAATACCAATAACATCTTCAATTTGTTGCTTAATTCTATCAGGTTCAGATGATGGTAAATCTATTTTATTAAGAACCGGAACAATTTCATGGTTGTTTTCAATTGCTAAATAGACATTGGCAAGAGTTTGTGCTTCTACGCCTTGTGTTGAGTCAACGACCAAAATCGATCCTTCGCATGATGCAAGAGAACGTGAAACTTCATAAGAAAAGTCTACGTGCCCTGGGGTGTCTATTAAATTTAGCTGATATGTGTTTCCGTCTTTTGCTAAATAATTTAAACGAACTGTTTGAGCTTTAATGGTAATTCCTCTTTCTTTTTCAATGTCCATAGAATCTAAAACCTGTTCAGTCATTTCACGTTTTTGCAGACCTCCGCAATATTCAATAATGCGGTCTGCCAATGTCGATTTACCATGGTCAATGTGAGCAATAATTGCAAAGTTTCTGATATTGTTTAAGTCAGTCATTTTGTTATTTCCTTTTCATTATTACAGCATTGATAAATTATTTTTTTCATTTTAGCAATATATTATTGAAAGTAACTCAAAAATATGTTTTAATAAAACAATAATATTTATGTTAGGGAGCAATTACATGAGAAAAATGGTGGATGTCGATTTTGGTTCTTCTCGTTATGATGAGTTAGTTGAACTTCGGTATAAAGTATTGCTCGAGCCATTAGGCTTAAAATTTTTAGATTCATTTAGAAGCAAAGAAATTACATATTTGCATGTTGCATGCATTGAAAACCTTGAAGATAAGCTTGTTGGTGGTTTAATTTTGGCTCCGGTTAATGATGAGCAAATTCGCTTGATGCAAGTTGCTGTCAGTCCGGTATGTCAAGGACAAGGGGTTGGAAGAGAATTGGTTAAATATGCGGAAAAAAGAGCAAAAGAGGCCGGATATACTAAAATTGTAATGCATGCGATGTTATCCGTAGTAGATTTTTATGAAAAAATGGGGTATGAGCAAGAGGGCAACTTGTTTGAAGAGCAGGGCATTACTTTTGCTAAAATGGTTAAGGATTTATAAAGGAGATACTTATGGTATCTGAAGCGGCAAAAGAAAAACTTTTGTATAAATATGTATATGACAGTTTGGCAAATGAATATAATATGGAAGGACAGTCTAATTCTTTGGCTGATTTGTATAATTTAGCCGAAGTTCCTTTCAAACCTGATAATACTGCAGACAGAGAAGATCAAGTTGCATCATTGTTATCTAAAATTCCATCACATATGCACGGTAAAATTTTAGCAGTTGAAAATCTGAGAGCAGATTTAAGAGAGTTTTCAACAGATTGTGATGAAGAGTTTTTTGTTTCCACAGATAGGCACTTGGTTGAAGTTTTATCGCATTTTAAAAAAGATAATCCGGAAGAAATGCGTATTAGAAATAAATTGTACAATTTGCGCTATGATGTAGAAGAACAATTAAATCCTACCGTTAAAGTTCAAAGATTTAATTTATTGAAACAAATGGTTCATAATATTAAACGAAACAAAGGATCATTTGATCATGACCCGCTTAATATTACGGCAAAACGTATGGAATATTTTATGAAAGATATTCCGGTTGAAGAAAGACTTTCTCTTTTGGATATGATTATTAAGAAAACAAAAGGTTCAGGCTATAATTATAGTTCGTATAAGTCAAAGCTTAAACAAGAAAAAGCAGAACAAGATGCTGAAAATAAGTATTTTGAGAAAGAAGACAATCAATACAGATATGAACAAATCATGAAAAAAGAGCTTGCAAATGCATCAAGCAATAGCGAAAGAGTAGAGTTATATAAAGAGGCTTTAGAATTGGTTAATGATCAAGATTGGAGCAGATCTACAAAGTTTCAAACTAAAATTAATATATGTAACAGCTTAATTTCTATTTATCGCCAAGAAGGTATGACAACCGAATTAGCAAGTGTAATGCGCGAACGAGATAAATTTTCAAAATCGTTAGATAATACAAAACTTTATGCAGCCAAAAAAGGTTATACATATAAATAATTTTTTCGAAGATAAATTTCTTTTGCTTGCTTTTTAGAGTATAATTTTTTATACTTTCACACAGTTTGTTTAACCGGTACTTATTAGGATAATATAATGGAAATAATCAGCACTAATAAAATCGCTGAAATCTTAGATGTAAAGCATAAACTTCCTGTTTTTGACATTAAAGGTGTTTCAACTGATAGTAGGAATTGTTCAGCAGATGATGTATTTGTAGCAATTAAAGGCGAAAATTTTGATGCACATGATTTTGTTAAAGATGTGCTAGCAAAAGGATGTCGCTTAGTTATAGTAAATCATATTATAGATGGGGTTCCTTTAGAACAACAGATTGTAGTTGATGATACATTAGATGCTTATGGTAAGATAGCTGCTTACAATAGGTCTTTGTTTAAGGGTAAGGTTATTGGTTTAACAGGTAGTGCCGGAAAAACTACAACCAAAGAAGAAATTAAATTTTTGCTATCCAAATATGGAAAAGCTTATGCTACAAAAGGTAATCATAATAATTTTATTGGTGTTCCTGAAAGTTTGTGCAATTTAGATATGGATGCAGATTTTGCAGTTATTGAAATGGGAATGAGTGCTAAAGGTGAAATATCTCGATTAACATCTTATGTTAAACCAGATATTGCTGTTGTTACAAATGTTTACCCTATGCATATTGAATTTTTTAATGAATTTTCTGATATTGCATATGCAAAAGCAGAAATTTTTGAATCATTAAACGAAAATGCGACAGCAATTATTAATGCAGATACAAATTTTGCAGACATATTATCTGAGCAGGCAAAAAAATATGTAAATAATGTAGTATATTTTGGTAAAGAGAATAAGCCTGATGCAGAATTTGAGATAAATATGGACGGAGAGCATTATATGTATAATGCTTGGTGTGCATTAAGGGTGGTCGAAAGTTTGGGACTTGATACAACCATAGCCGCATTAGTTATTAAAGATTTTGGCGCATTAGATGGAAGAGGTAAGCATCATAAGTTAAAATTAGATAACGGAGATGAATATATTTTGATTGATGATAGTTATTCAGGTCAGCCAGAGGCAATGAAAATCGCAATTGAGACTTTAAGCAAAAAGAAAGTTTCAGGCAGAAAAATTGTTGTGCTGGGCAAAATGGCCGAACTTGGCGATTTTTCTAAAGCAAAACATATAGAAATAGGTCAGACTGTTAATCAAGCAGATGTCGATGTCGTTGTCGGTGTATGTCCTGAGATGAAAGATATGCTCGACTGTGTTTCAGATGCAAAAGAAAAATACTATTTTGAAAATAAAGATATGGTAGCTGAATTTTTATTAAATAATCTCTTGCAAAAAGATGATATTGTGCTTATAAAAGGGGCAAGATATTCTTCAAAATTATATCAAGTAACTGAAGAGTTGCTAAAAAAGGGAAAATAAGATGAAATGTCCGTTTTGCGGTAGAGAAGGCACAGCTGTTAAAGATTCTAGAAACACAGATGATAATTCTGCTATTAGACGTAGACGTGAATGTCCTGAATGTGGATCTCGCTTTACAACATTTGAGCGTGTACAGTTAAGAGAGCTGATCGTTGTTAAAAAAAATGGTGAAAGAACACCTTTTGATAGAGATAAATTATATCGCTCTATTGAATTGGCTGTCAGTAAACGTCCTATTTCATCTGAAAGAGTTGATAAGATAGTAAATTATATACAACGTAGTTTTGAGAGCTCAGGAGAAAATGAAATTTCAACTGTAGCAATCGGAGAGGCGGTTATGGATGCTCTTTTACGTTTGGATCATATTGCTTATATCAGATTTGCATCTGTTTATAAAGATTTTAAAGAAGTTAAAGATTTTGAAGAGTTTGTAGAAACAATTGATAAATTGGCAAAGCCGGTTTTAATAAATCAAATTAAGGAAGATTAATAACATGACAAAGTTTGTATCTAAAAAAATTCGTCGCAAATCAGGAGCAAGATTGGCATCAGTGCAAGCAACCTATATGATTGCATATGGACAACTTCCGGTTGATGCTGTAATTGAAGATTTTGTTCAAGGAAAAGTCGGACGATATGTAATTGAAGAAGATAATGTTTCTGAAACAGAAGAAATGATTGAGGTTTCTCCAATTGATACCGCATATTTTGAAGATGTTGTAAGAGGCGTTCATACAAAAAAACAAGATTTGGAAAAATCATTGAGCTTGTTTTTAAATGATAAGTGGTTATTTGATAGAATGAACGGAACATTGCAAGCATTATTGTTGTGTGCTGTTTATGAGCTTACAAATACTGCTGATGTAGATACAAAAGTTTTGATACAAGAATATGTTGATTTAGCTTATGCATTTTTCAATAAAAACGAGCCAAAAATGGTAAATGCATTGTTGGATCAGATAGCACATACGGTTAGAGCATAAACGGAGTGTTTTATGAGCGTTTTAAAATTATATGAATATCCTCATCCTATTTTAGAACAAAAAGCTGAAAGAGTTTTAAAAGTTGATGATGAGATAAGAAAATTTTTAGACGATATGTTAGAAACTATGTATGCTGACAAAGGCGTCGGTTTGGCAGCTCCTCAGGTTGGTGTTTCAAAACGCATAATTGTTATAGATACAGAACAAAGAGATGAAAACGGAAATTATAAACCCGGTAAACCAATGTATTTGGTTAATCCAGAAATAATTTATAAATCTGAAGACAAAATTTTGTTTTGTGAAGGATGCTTGTCAGTGCCTCAACAAAGTGCAGAAGTAGAACGTCATTATAAGGTTAAGGTTCGTTATTTAGATTATGATGGAAAAGAGCAGGAGCTTGAAGCTGAAGATTATCCTGCAGTTGTTTTGCAACATGAAATTGATCATTTAGATGGCATTTTATATATTGATAGAATTAGCCGTTTAAAAAGAAATATGCTCTTAAAAAAACTTGAAAAATATCGTCAAGGGTTAAAATAAATATTGACAAAATGAATAGAAATGATACATTTAAAATGTTCATTTATTATTTATTTTAAAACTATACGATTATGAAAACTAGACGGTTACGCTCTTTACAGCATGTAAGGAGGCACAGACTGAGCAAGTATGTGCGTAAAAAACTGAGAATGTTACAAAAGCAGTATGCAAGGCAACAAGTCAAGATTTTTACCAAAATTGGTATTGTTTATGAGAGGGCAAACGAAAGGTATGAGGTTTTACCGTATTTTGATTCTCGTAAAAAGTATCAAATTTGGGGCGTTTGTTTAAAAGGTAATCATCACGATATCATGTTGGGAAAAGATGATTTTGGAAAAAATGCCCATGTCATTCGTAATGAAAACCAATTTTATATTTTAAGCCTTAATGCGTTTATCAAAGGAGGAAGACTTCCTCATGGTGAAGATGTTGCATTAATCTTAAAATACAAAGACGAGGTTAACAACTTGATTACATTGATGCAATCTTACGGGGTTCAGGCCGATAAGCTTATGGGTGCATATGTAATGCATAGTGATAACACTAGTTATGAGGCTAAGCCTGAGAACAAGATGATTGTATTTTATGTCGATGGTGATAAAGCAGGTCAATGTTTCGAAATTGCTTGCCAAGAGCGCTATCCTACACGTTTAATAAAGTAGTCTATGGAAGCAGTTAAATTGCCTTTGATGGTTCTTTATGAAACGGGAGAATCTTGGTTTGTAAAAGAAAATGAAAAACCGATTGCAATTTTTATAGCTTCTGATGAAATAGCTGTTTATGTAAAAGATGTCGAAAAAACAGATTATATCGGTGCTCGCACATTTTGTGATGATTTAGATGTTGCTAACCTTTTTTGGTGTATACCAACAGAAAAACAATTGCAAAAGCTACTTGATGTATTTGACGATTTTAATAAAACAGCAGAGCTTGTCGGAGCAGAACCTATAAAAAAAGCACGTTATTGGTCTAGAAGACGAATCTACAATGGCGTTAGGTTAGGAGTTAATTTCAGATTATGCAAGGAAGTTGCTATTTCAGAATGCGAATATGCTTATGCAAGGCCATTTTTAAGATTGTAATGTTATGTATGTAATTAAAGCCGGATTTATTCCGGCTTTAATTATTTTTCAATGGTGATGTATTTTTCTGCGGCTATGATATAACCATATATAACTCTGTCACCTTCATTTCTTAGAGCTTTTCTTTCAATTGAGATTTTTTTAAGTCCGTTCTTCTTTAATAACTTAAGCACATAATCGCTATTATGAATGAAACGTCCGGAAGGTGTTAAGAAAAAGTCATCTGAATTCATATAGTTTTCGGAGATAGTAAACACAACCTGACCATTACCGATTAAAGAATTGGCAATAGAAGCAATGAGTTTTTGCAAATCGCCAAAATATGTAAACACATCTCCGGCAGTAATCAGGTGATATAATTTATCTTCGGTATTTAAAAAGTTTATTATTTCATCTAGTACAAGTCTGTCGTAGATGTATTTTTTCTTGGCTTGTAATAGCATTTTTTCGGATAAGTCAACACCGGTAACATGGCTCCAACCAATAACTGATTTTACTGTTTTGCCGCAAAGCCCTGTGCCACAACCTAAATCAAGATATTTGATAGGTTTATAAAATGGCTTATGATAGTTTTCTTTGATGCATCGAGCAATATGTTCCGGAACTTGATATTCAAGACCGAATAAGGTGGAGTCAAAATCTCCTGCAAAAGCATCAAATATTTTTTTTACATAATCGCTATCTGCTAATTTTATGTCGTCATTGTTTAAAATTGCAGTAGCCATGTAGTATACAATTTTTTCATCAGAGTATCTATTGAGCCATTTTTGAGCATATTGTTCAGCTAACTCTTTGCCTTTTTCATCAACACATTCGTATAATAGGTATCCGAAATTTATGTGTTGTTCTTCTTGAGCCTCATATGTACAGGTAATGGCGTTCCATCCTGTTTCAAGAGCAGATTCCCATCTTTCTGTTTTTTGATACAACCTGCTCAATGCATTGTAAATCCATGGGTTATCATCTTTTAATTCTAATGCACGTAACAAACTTTTTTCGGCTTTTTCGTGTTTTTCAAGTTCAATAAAAGAATTTCCCAGAATTATGTATGCATCAACGCTTGATGGGTATAATTTTAAGGCTTTCTTTGCAAAGTCAACCGCTTTTACATATCGAGACAAATCATAATATGTGTTTGCCATGTTTATTACGGCAATATAGCTTGCCTGATTATTTTTATATACCATTTCATAATGTTGCAAAGCTTGCTCATATTGGCCTTTGCAATAAGCAATGTTTCCAAGGCAAAGCAAAGCAGAATGATTATTTGGCATTTTGCGCAACAGTCTGTTTGCAAATTTAGATGCGTTATTATAATCGGCTTTATCGTAATATATATTAGATAGGGCAATTAATGATGTTTCGGATACAGGATTTAGTCTGGCAGCTTTTTTATAGTATGATATAGCTTGATCGGATTCTCCCATGGCATCAAAGCAATTACCGCAGAAAACGGAATATTTCTCGGTTTTAGGACTCTTTTGGTACAATGATAAATAAATATCCAAAGCTTCAGGATATTTCCTTTCATTGTATAGGATAGCTGCTTTTTGCTCCAGATTACTCAATATAAGCTCCTGATTTACACAAACTTGCGCGATTATACACTATTCTAATGTAAAAATAAACATAAAAGATAAAAAAAAGATGAAAAAATAAAAAAAGTATTGACTAAATGAAATAAATGTTATAAGTAACGCATACATAGTTGATATGGGGGTGTGGCGGAATTGGTAGACGCGCTAGACTCAAAATCTTGTTCGCTCAGCGAGTATGAGTTCAAGTCTCATCACCCCTACCACTCATTAAAAGGCCAAAGAAGTTTTCTTTGGCCTTAGTTTTTTTATATTTTGGCTGTTTTTTATATATAATATAATGTAAAAATAAACTTATAAACATAGACTTTGGTCTATAAATACTTTTTTGCTGATATTTTTGCGCTATATAAGTTGTTGTAATAACGGAGGAATAAATGGTAAAAGTAAATGTGGCTCAATATGTTATACATGATTTATTAAATAGGTTTACGCTCAATAATGAAATGCTTGCAGATGAAGATATTATAGATGCTTTGGTAGATAAATGGTCAAAAGATAAGTATGTAACACCACATTCTTTAGTTAAAATTAATCATGCAAGAACACATAATCAGCATTATTTGATGTAGTTTCCCGATTCGCAAAATGTCAATATAGCATTCTTTATAGCTTTAATTATTTTTTGCCGTGCATATTTAAGGTAAACTATTAACTTTAAGTTAGCGAGGCAAGATATGAAGAATATTATAAATAATCAGGATAAGGTGCTGATAGAAAAAAATATAATGTTTGTCAGTACAATTTATGATAGTTTTGAGGCTTTAGAAGAAACATTGAGAAAACTTAGGCTTAAAGATGCCGAGTTTTTGGTTTCATTGGCAAAAAAAAATTTTGCAAATGAGGTGGTCAAATATGCTAAAGAAAGTAATATTTATATAAATACGGATAATCAACCTAAAGAAAAAAGAAACTCGCTTAATTAAAAAAATAAAGGGAAAGCTTTTGCTTTCCCTCTAACTTAATGGGCATTAATCTTATCGCTGGAGGTAATAGGTCTCATTGCTATTACCGTCTGTGACAGTAATGAGATTACAACCTCGTCCACCGCAGATGTACACTTCAACTGACAGAGCTTTGCCGTTAAATCCAGTAGGGTGGTATACATCATTGATGTCTTGCTTTGGGATTCGCATGTCGTACTGATTAATTACTTGGCCATTTGCGTCGTAAACAAACAGCATAAGCCCGTTCTTAACAATAGACATATTTTTCCATCGCAACTGTGTTGGGTAAGATTTTTGTCCTACAACATATGTACCAGTAGGGCGCATATTGTTAGAACTTACGAACAGACCATTTGGATTTGGTGTGCTTCGGACAGTTCCGTAGTTATAAGACTGATACCCATAATTCCCGTAATACCCCTGAGCGCAAGCCATTGTTCCGCAAGAGGTAACCATCAATGTAACTCCTAGAGCTGCAATGATGAGTAACATAATTCTCTTCATAATATATATTGTTTAGGTCTTTAGTATAATGCAAAAATACGGTATTGTCTAGTTAAAAATATGTTACAATATTGACAATTTAATTAAGTTATGATATATGAAATTAACTTTTTTATTATTGTATAACTTAAAAACAATTATTTACTTATGGAAACATTAGGAAAACTTTTTGGAGCAGCGTTTACGTTTGCCGGTTTTATGTTTGTAGCGTGCATAATGTCTACTTTGTTTGGAGCTTTATCCGGTTTGGTAGTCGGTTGGTGCTTTGGTGATACCATATTGAGCTTTTTTGCGGCTATCGGAATTGGTGGTTTAAAAATGTGGCAAATAGGTGCAACGCTCGGTTTTATTGGCGGATTTTTCAGATCGTCGGTAAAGTCTTCTAGAGATTAACAAATTCTCTTTATTCTATCAAACCTTCACAATTTTTGTGAAGGTTTTTTTAATTAAATTTGTGTTGCGTATTTAAAAAGATGTTTTATATTATTTTTTAACTGAAAGGATAAAATATGCAAATTAGCGCAAGATATCAGGCTGTTTATGAGTTGGTTAATCAAATTTTTCAAGATAAGAAAACTGCAGACAGCATAATTAATGACTATGTCAGAAAACGTAAGTATATTGGCTCAAAAGATAGGCGCTTTATTGTGGAAACCGTTTGGGATATTGTTAGGCATCGTATGCGTTTAGAGTTTGATGCGCAAAGTAAAGATGTCAGAAAAATTATGCTTGTTTATTTGAAAAATGAAGATTTTGATATCATTGCAAGCGGGGGAGAATATGGTTTTGCTTGTATAACCAAAGAAGAAAAACAGTGGCTTAAATCACTTAAAGATGATGTTTATCCTGAATATGTTGAAAATGAATGTCCAAAGTGGTTGTTTGATAAAATTAACAGCGTTAATTTGGTGCAAGCTCTTAATACTACGGCACCGGCCGATTTAAGAGTTAACCTTACTGAAAGAAATCATGCTAAAAAACGTCTTGAAAATGAAGGGTTATATTTTTCTTATACGCCACTTTCACCTTATGGTCTACGTTCAGAAGAAAGAGTTAATTTGAATAATTGTATGACATATCAAGAAGGTTTGGTTGATGTGCAAGATGAATCTTGTCAGATAGCTTCTTTGTTGTGCAATGTTAGTCCTGATGAAAAAGTTATAGATTATTGTGCAGGAGCCGGAGGCAAAAGTTTAGCTATTGCTGCATTAAATCGCAATGAGGGAACAGTATTTGCACATGATGCTAATTTTAATAGAATGGATGCAATTAAAGACAGAGCCTTAAGGCTTGGTATTCGTAATATTAAAATTGTTAAGTCTTTAGATACAGATGGATATGATAAATTTATTGTTGATGCACCATGTTCCGGAAGTGGAACGTTTAGACGTTCTCCTGATGCAAAATTCAGATTAAGCCCAAAGACTATAGAGAGCTTAAATGCTACTCAATCAGAAATTTTAGATATTGCTTATAAAAATACAAGAAAGGGTGGTTATATTGTTTATATGACTTGCTCTGTTTTGAAAGATGAAAATGAAGATATTGTAAATGCATTTAAGCAAAAATATTCAGACATCAGTTTTGTGAATCATCAAGTTTTATGGGAAAATAAACTGGATATTGAGTATCCGTTTAATGAAAAAAATTTCATTAAGTTAAATCCGTTAACAACAAATACAGATGGCTTTTTCTTTTGTATGATGCAAAAAAACAGCCTCCGTTAAACGGAGGCTGTGAAATCGGTCGTATTATACCGCTTACTGCGGCATAACAAGTTTAACTACATCTTTTGCGACCTCGTTTGCGTCATCAAAACCGTTGATGGTAAGAGCGGCGTTAGAAAGACCAATAAGGTCAATCCAGATATGCTGGGTGTTTTTCTGATACTCGGCCAATCTGATGTCGATTACCGCATCATCTTTTCTGATTTCAGATACACCTCCACATTTTGGACAACAGCCGTCATCGACAGTGTGGGTTGCTTTGCAGTCTCTACAGACACGGCGTTTACCGATACGCTCCTTAATCAACTCCTCAGGAGTGTCTCTCATGATAGAGATAACCTCATGCTGATACTGATTTTTTGCGAGAGCGATGTCAGCAAGCTGACTTACGGTGCGGGGATAACCATCAAGTATCTTAACCTTGTTGTCTTGCTTGATAGCCTTCATGACAAGTTCAGATACGATATGGTCCGGCACAAGTTTGCCTGAATTGACAATCTGCTCAATTTCTTTACCGAGAGGTGTTTGCGCTTTGATTTCCTCTCTTAGCAAGTCGCCGGTAGAAATGTAGAGATAATCTGTGATACCAAGGTTGTGCAACTGATCTTTAAGACAACCTACGAAATAACCTTTGCCGCTACCTGGAGCACCAAAGACGATAAATAATTGTTTCATAATTGTGATAATTATTAAAAGTGATGCTTTTATATAAAATATTTTTATCTTAAATGTCAAGCATAAAAAAGCCATCTGAAAGACAGATGGCTTTGTAAGTAAGTTTTGTTAATTATAATGATCCGGTTGTAAATAGTTTGTAATATTTATAGACCGATCCGCCTTCAACATTCCAACTAAAATCTTTTTTAATTGCATTTTTGGTCATTATATCTAGCTCATCTCTAGATGTGTAGTAATAATGTAAAGCCTTGTTTAATGTGTCGGCATATGCATTTACATTATTTTTAAGTTTTTGGGCAGCTAAGTTTGAACCGTACACTTTAATGCTTTTGGTGAAAAATACTTCAGTTCTGAAGCCATCGATACAATCTTTGATGGTATCTACCAGTCCACCTGTTGAAGTGGCAATCGGTAAGGCTCCTTTAGCCATAGCTTCCATTTGAGTTAATCCACATGGTTCAAAACGTGATGGCATTAAATAAAAATCAGATGCTAATTGTATTGCGTATGCAAATTCATCACGATACCCTCTAAATACGAAGATACGTTTTGCAGCCTTTTTATCTATTTTTTTGATTTCTTCTTTGAGATCTTGTAGCTTTTTATATAAATCTAAATCTCCTGCACCACCCATTACAAAAATAGGTGCTTCAAAACCTTTATCAACATTTTCTTTAATTATTTGGATAATAGCTTTTGCAGCAATGTCGTATCCTTTTTGTTCAACTAAACGGCTTGTTGCGCAGATAAATGGAATTTTATCAGCTTTTTTAATAAGAGAAGATATATCTTCATAATCATGCAACTCTGTTAGTGGTAAAACTTTTTGTTTATATTCAGCATCTGTAGCAATTTTTGATAAGAGCCTTATACACTCTTTTTTGTTGTTAAGTTTGTTTTCTAAAGAATTTTCATCAAACACCTTAAAGTTAAAGCCATCAAAATATTCATTGATGTGTTCAATTTTTTTCTTGTTAGGTGAAATAAGGCTTTTATCATATCCGTTTACAATTCCGTAAAATGTTCTGTGGTCTTTTCTGATTTTTAAAATATCACGAAAATCAAGACCTAGGCCAAGTTCAGTTGAAACTTCTTCTCGGTAGTTTTTAGAAACGGTAACAACACGATCAGCTAAGTGAAAGCTGACGGAAGATTGGTTATAGCAGTCAAAAACAATAAGAGTGTTTGTTGTTCTTGGGTTGCTGTTTTTGATTGCTTTTGCATTTTTAAAAATAAGTTTTGTATTGTATTCATATAATGAGTTTAAAATTCTGGCTGTGTTTGGATAGTCCCAACCTTGGTATCCTAAGTGGTGCGCAATATGTATAATCGGAATATTGCGAATAGATTTTGCTTGTTCTTCGCTGATTGATTGTTTGTATTCTTCAGCAATACTGGAATATTTACAAAGGCCTGTTAAAGCACCTATATGCCAGTCGTTTGCAATTAATATATTGGGAAGTTTTAAGTTTATAATGTTATCGGCACTACATTCTTTTAATAACAGGTAAACAGCTTTTGAGAAAAAGGCAAAACGTTCAACTTCGTTTACATCAAACTCGTTTCTAACGTAGCAACCATCTTGTGTAGACGGATTTTCGGCATGTGGGTTTATTGAAAAAAAGTGATCATTTTGGATGAAAATGTAATCAACATTATTAAAAGATGCTGTGTATACGTTTGTTTTGTTAATTGATAAGTTATCTTCAGTATTAAAAAAAGGAACATCTAAAGTGGCAATATGTTCAACTTCAACACTTTTGTTTTGAGCACCTTTGTATGTTCTACCATCAAATGTGGCAGATTTTTTACCGGTGTTACCCAAATACATAGGTGTTACAATAGATATTTTATGGTTTTTATCTGAGTATGTTTTATTAAAGTTTTCAGGAAGTTCTGATGCGACCATACCTAAACCGCCCCATTTCATAAAAGTTGCGGTTTCAGCAGATAACATCCAAGCATTAACGTTATCAATTTGTGGCCATTCATTTCTGTTTAAACATTGGTATTTAGCAAAATTTTGAATTTCTGTGTTAAGAATTTCGTTTGTTTTTTGAAAAATGTTATAGTTTTTTTTGAGATTAAAATTGCTAGCTAAAAGTCCTGTTGATGTTGTTTTTTTATGAGCATCCATGTTTCTTTTCCTTAAAATAAATAATATGTGGCAAATTATATCATTATATTTATAAAAGACAATACAAAAAAGAATTTATCTTCTTGACTTGTGCATGTATAGACACTAGATTTATATTATGTATTAATTATGCATAATAATTTAAGAGGTATAAATGAAAAAAGAAGATAATTTAGATGAAGAAGTTATAGAAGAAATTGTATCAGAGGCTGATGAGCTTGTATCAGAAGCAGAAGAAGATACTGGTGCAGTAATCGAACAGCTTGTTCAAGAAAATCAAAAACTTAAAGATGAATACTTAAGAGCATTAGCAGAAGTTGAAAATACAAAAAAACGTTGTGCAGTAGAGATTGAAAAAAATAATAAATATGCAATATCAACATTTGCAAAAAATTTACTTGGTGTTGCTGACAATTTAATGAGAGCATTAAGTGCTGCCGAAAATGCTAAAAGTGATGATTGCGAAGCTTTAAAAAAAGGTGTTGAGCTTACATTAAATGAACTTAATAAAGTTTTTGAAAAATTTGGTGTTAGCGCAATGGAAATTATGGATACAGTTTTTGATCCTAATTATCATCAAGTTGTACAAGAAGTTGAGGACAATACTAAGCCAAACGGTACTATTATTGCAGAATTGCAAAAAGGTTATATGATTAATGATCGAATATTAAGAGAGGCTATGGTCGTTGTTACAAAGGGCGGTAAATAAACCGTTCTTTTTTTTGTTATGAAATAAATTTGTCGGTTGTTTTTTTTGTGCTCAAAACGGCAAAATTTATTGCAGATAAGCAAATAATGATGATTTTGTGCTTAATTGCATAAAAAATATGCTAAATTTGTTGAAATATATGCTAATAAATCATAGGCTTAAGAAAAAATAGAAATAAACTTGTGAAGTATCGTTAAAATATGGTTTAATATTTTAATAATTTGTTTATAATTTGCTCCATGAAGAAATTAAACTTATATATTTTCCGCCAAGTTTGGGTGGGCTTTTTCTTGGTTGCGTTTTCACTTCTATCAATGTTGTGGTTGACGCAGTCGTTGAGATTTGTGGAAATGGTAACCAATAAAGGTTTACCATTAAGTTTGTTTGTGGAGTTGACATCTCTTTTAATGCCAAGACTTTTTTCAATATTGTCTCCTATTGCTGTTTTTGCGTCGGTAATGTTTGTATATAACAGAATGTTGGCAGATAGAGAGCTCGTTATTATGCAGGCAGCAGGTATAAGCCCTTGGAAAAACTCCAGAGCTGCACTGTATGTCGGTGTGCTTTTAGCCTTGTTTAGTGTTTATGTTCAAAATGTTGCGATACCTAATGCAGAAAGTTCTTTTAGAAACTTAGAGTGGGAAATAAGAAACAATGTATCGCATTTAATGTTTAGGGAAGGTGAGTTTAACACTCTTAATAATATGACAGTGTTTATATCAAATCATGAAGAAGATGGTTCTGTTTCAGGCATTTTGGTTCATGATGAAAAAGATCCTGAAAAAAAGGTAACATTGTCAGCAGAGAAAGGTAGAATCGTATATACTGAAACCGGACCTAAAATTTTGCTTATTAAAGGAGAAAGACAAGAAATAAGCAAACACGGAGGTAATTTTTCTTCTTTGCAGTTTGAAAGATATTCTGTAGATTTTGGTGTGATGGGTGCTAAAAAAATAAAACCTGCATCAGCAAGAGAAAAAACATTATGGCAATTGATTAATGCTGATAAAGATAAAAACCTTAGTGAAGAGGACAAAAGAAAATATATAGTTGAAGGTCATAGACGCATTATTACACCTTGGTATAATTTGGTTTTTGCTTTATTGGCGTGTACAGGTCTTTTAATTGGTAACTTTAACAGAAGAGGACAAAGTAAAATTATCTTTTTGTCTGTCACCTCTATGATTTTGGTTCAGGGTGCGGATTTGATTATTACAAACTTAGCTAACCGTTCTTTGTTGTTTTTGCCAATTTTATATGCAAATTGTTTAATTCCTTTTTCTATATGTGTTTATTTGTTGTTGTTTTATAATCCGTTTTTTTGGGTTAGATGTCGTAAAAATAAGGCAGTTAGTTATGCGTAACAGTAAGATGTTTTTTAGTATAATGGTTTTTTGTGCTCTTTGTGGTAGCGTAAAAGCAACAGAGCCTATTGCCGGTGAAATGCTTAAAAGAGAAGAAACAAAACCGTTTTTTGATGTCGAGCCTAAGCGTAATTTAACAGATGTTATGCCTTCAACAGATAAAATTGAAGAAGAACCGGATATCTATTTTGAGGCCGATGAACTGATTAGCAATGATAATGAAAAAACATTAATTGCAAAAGGTAATGTTATTATCAAGCGTGCAAATTTGACATTGTATACAGATAAGTTGGTTTATGAGCAATTAACAGATAATATTGTTGCTATCGGCAATGTTAGAATGGAAGAAGAAAACGGTCATAAGATTTTTGCAGATAATGTTAATTTGGCTGATAAAATGAATAGAGCCGAAATGAACAAAATTAAGGTTATATTGAGCGATGAAACTAAAATTTGGGCTGAGCAATTCAGGAAAAAAGAAAATAATAATAAAATTATGCAAAATGCTCGATATACTCCGTGTGATTTTTGTGAAGGCCTTGAACAACCTTTATGGCAGATTAGAGCTCGTAAAGTTACACATGATGCAAAACGCCAAGATATTAACTATAATGATGCGTTTTTAGATATTAAAGGTGTTCCTGTTTTGTATACTCCTTTTTTATCACATCCGGATCCAATGGTCAGACGTCGTTCAGGTTTTTTAATGCCTAGTATTGGTAGTACCAACTATTTAGGCGGTACATTACAATTGAAATATTTTTGGGATATTAATCCTAACTCTGATTTATTATTGTCACCGATTTTTACGACAGATAAAAATATTGTATGGGGTGGGCAATATCGACAATATTTTGATAAAGGATATCTTAATGTTGAAGGTACATATTTAAAAGACAATAATGACGAAAGATTAGACCATAGAGGTAGTGTTTTTGCTAAAACCAGATATGAAATTAATGACTATTGGGTAGCTGATGCTGATATTAACTATGCTTCAGATGGTTTATATTTAAAAGAGCTTGATTTAACGGGAGAAGATAATGCTTGGTTAACTTCTAATGTTAAACTGCAACGCTTTGAAAATAGAGATTACGCTTTAATTGAAGCATTTTATTATAAACTTATAAGTTATGATTTAAGAGAAAATAATGCATCAGAATATGCAAAAATGAAATATAATAAGCCTTTGGTTGCTCCTTTGGCTGAATACGAAATGATAACCGATGTATCTAAAATCGGTTCATATTGGAAAAATACATTCAATTTTGCATCTGTTTATCATGAAGGAGATAATTTATCTCATAGGCTTACAATGATAAATTCTTGGAATTTGCCTTGGATTACTCCGTTTGGTGAAAGATATAAAATTGTGGCTTCTGTTAAATCTGATGCATATTATATCGACAGTTATTCCGAAGTTGGTACTACAACAGATTATGAAGGAGATGTATTAAGAGTTTTTCCACAGTTAGGTATTGAATGGAAATTGCCTCTTGTTAAAGCAACAGAAACATCAAGACAAATTATTGAACCGATTGTTGTAGGTGTATTAGCTCCAAACGGAGGAAATAAAGCCAGTAAAATTCCGAACGAAGATAGTGAAGACGTTGAATTAGATGATACTAATGTGCTAGATTTAGATCGTTACTCCGGATATGATCGCAATGATACAGGAAGCCGTATCAGCTATGGTGTTAATTGGAGTTCTTATGGAAATATTATGGGTAGAACTTCAGCATTTATTGCGCAGACATATCATTTTAATAAAGATAGTGAGTTTTCTCAAAGTGTTGAAAGTGACGGACATTTCTCTGATTATGTAGGTAGAGTATATGCTGCTCCATCCGATTATTTAGATTTAAATTATCGTTTTCGTTTAGATAAAGATAGTTATAAGTTACAATATAGTGAGCTTGGGGCAAGAATTGGTACAGACTTGTTGAATATGTATGTTTCATATATATATTTACAAAAGAACACAAATGCTACAGAGCTGTTTGACGAACGTAAAGAGCTTTATACAGCTGTTAATGCCGCATTAACACGAGATTGGTCAATAAGCGTATACAACAGACAAGATTTAGCTGAAAACGGAGGTTCTTTAGAACATGGTGGAAATTTAATATATGAAGATGAATGTTTTAAATTTATTACTACTATTAAAAAGTATAATTCAAATGATCCTAGTTTGGATAATGATTATGAGTTTAATTTTAATTTTTATCTTAAAACCTTGGGTGGCGTTGGCGCATAATTAAAATGGAGAATATGTAATGCTACAAATTATAGCTGTAATTGCACTTGTTTTAGGAATCGGAGTATGTAATGCTCAAGGTTTGGATGCCTCACAAATTGATGCCGCAGCAAGAGCTTCAAAAGCAAACTCTGTTATGTTTAATAGGTTTGCTCCTGGTAGTCCTATGCAACAAGCTTATGAAGAAGAGATGAAAAGACGTGCTTATGAAGAAGAAATGAAACGTCGAGCTGAATATGAAGAAGCTATGCGACAAAAGGCTTATGAGGAGGAAAAACGCCGTAGGGAAGAGGCATTAAAACCTGTTAATTTGTTTGGAAATAGCTTAAAAATATTTGCTGAAGTTAATGGAGAAATAATAACCAGCCTAGATATGCAAGATAGGGTCAATGCTTTTGTTGCTACTACGCAAATTCCAGTTAATGAGCAAACCAAAAGTATGGTTATGGAAAAAGTTTTACAAGCAACAATTGATGAAAAAATTAAGTTGCAAGAAGCTCAAAGAAACGCTGTTGAGATTTCTGAAGAAGAGCTGGATAAGGGTATGGTTAATTTTGCAGAAGCTAATAATATAACTGTACAACAACTTAAGCAAATGCTTAAAAAAGCACAAGTAGATGAAGATGTGTTCAGGTCTCAGATGAAGGCTGAAATGGCTTGGTCCAGATTGGTAAGAAAAAAGGCTGCTCAAAATATACAAGTTTCAACTTCTGAAATTGATGCAGCAATCAGCACAATTGAAAAAGATATTAAAAATCATAAATTCTTGGTTTCAGAAATTGTTATTCCAAGAAGCAAGGCTAAAGGAATTGAAGATTTAGTAGAAAATTTGAGAAAAGATCCTCGTTTTGAACTTTATGCAATGCAGTTTTCTGAAGGAATGAGTGCTAGAAATGGTGGAAAATTAGGTTGGATAAATAAAGGACAATTAGCAGAGCCTCTTGAACAAGCATTGTTAAAGATGAAAGAAGGAGATGTTTCTAATCCAATAAACTTAGGTAAAGATGTTTACATCTTAAAACTTGAGAAAGTTTATATTCCGGGCGTGGATAAAGCACCAAGCATTGACAAAGAAGAAATTAGGCAAATGCTTGAAAATAAAAAGATGGAAGAGATTGCGGAAAAATATATTCGTGATTTAAGAAATAAGGCAATTATTAATCGTAAGGCTTAAAATGGAATTTAGATTATCACTAAAAGATGTTGTCGAACAAAAGGGTTTATTAGCAAAAAAGTCTTTAGGTCAAAATTTTTTGCTTAATCAAAATATCCCAGATAAAATTATTCGAATGTCACTTGAAAAACAAGGACTAAAAAATTTTAGTGATGCAACTGTTTTTGAAGTAGGTCCTGGTCCCGGAGGTCTTACAAGGGCTATTTTAAGTAATATGCCTAATAGACTTACTGTTGTCGAAATGGATGATAGATGTATTCAGATTATGAATGAGTTAAAAGAAGAAACTTCTACTAATATGCAAATTATTAATGATGATGCATTAAAAGTTGATTTTTCTCAATTTGATGGTGCTAATAAGCAAGTTGTCAGTAATCTTCCTTATAATATATCAGTTCCACTACTTATTGGTTGGCTTAAAAATATGAAACACTATAAAGGATTAACATTAATGTTTCAAAAAGAGGTTGCTCAAAGAATTATGGCACCAATTAAGACAAAGGACTATGGTAGAATATCTGTTTTAGCTCAGTTAAGCTCTAAGGTTGAGAAACTTTTTGATATAAATCCTGAATGTTTTGTTCCGGCGCCTAAAATTTGGTCAACGGTTTTATTGTTTCAGCCTTTAGAAAATGCTCCTGATGAAAAAGTTTTAGAAAAAGTTGAGCTTATAACAGAGAAGGCTTTCGGACAGCGCAGAAAGATGATAAGGCAAAGTTTGAAATCTATTCAAGGTATTGAAAAAGCTTGCCAAGATACTGGTATTGACTTAACAATGAGAGCAGAAGAGATTACCCCGATGCAATATTATAAGATGGCATCTTCTTTATAAATCAAGCTATCACGTAAACGAGCTCATGGAGCTTTTGGGTGTAACACGAGAAGATGTTATAAAGTCTTGGATTACATCAACACCTGATGAGGACTTGGTTAATAAAATGGAAACTCTGATTCAAAATGAAAAAAACAGCCCTGCTGTTTTCGGGTTGTCAGAGATTACAAAAATAGAATCGGGTATGATTTGGTATGAAGAAGATACGTTTTCATTCTCTGTAATCAAAGGTAAGAGGATAAAGGCAGTTGTGGAGTTGATCGATACGTATGATAACTTTATATATGGAGATCTTACCGCCTCTACCATATACGATATTCAGGGACGTAGATTATCGTGTTATAAAGCTAGAAAGCGTATTGCAAATTTATTTTCTATCTGCAAGGAAGGGGAGAGCATTGTTATGATGACTACAGATGAGTTAAAAAAAACCGCTAGTTGTTATGACAAAATCGAAGATACCCTTATTAAGATAGGAAAAAAACTCGAAAAGGTTATCAGATGCCATATATTTCACCGGATGAGCTTTATATGTATACGGTAAGTTTTGATAAAGAGAATAGAGGATCAAACGGAAATTTACATTGCGAACGTGAGAGCGATTGTAGACCCGTTTTGCGGGTTCATGTATAAAGATCAAGTTTCTAAGTGTATAACAAAAAACAGCTTTGAGTTTATTCTCAGAGCTGTTTTTTGTTGTTTTATACTTATACACTATTCTTCTTCTTCTTCTTCTTCTTCAGGATTGTTTGGCTTTGCTAAATCTTGTGCAACTTTTGGGTTGCGAAGCAAATTTTCAATCCTATCGACTTCCGTAAAGGTATCATCAACTCTAAAGTTGATATCCGGAGTGTATCTTAACTGTAATTTGGCACCGATTTGTTTTTTAAATATCCAAGCTTCTTCATTAAGCATTTCAATCACTAAACCTAAGTTTTTACCATTTAATGTCATAATGTATGCTGTGGCATATTTTAAATCAGGAGAAACTCTAACTTCTGTTACAGTAATTATAGCGTCTCTTACTTCTTGACTTCTTAAGTCACCTCTTTCAAGTACAGAAGTAATGATTTTTTTTATTTCTTGTCCGACACGAAGTTGTCTTTGAGATGGTTCTTTAACAGCCATGTTAATTCTCCTTATAATTTTGCAGCGATAGTTTCTAACTCATAACATTCAATAAAGTCACCTACTTGAATATCATTGTAGTTTTCAAAACTCATACCACATTCATAACCTTCTCTAACTTCTTTAACGTCTTCCTTGAAGCGTTTTAACTGAGCAAGAGCCCCATCGTGAATTACAACGTTGTCGCGTAATAATCTAACTTTTGCACCACGTTTAACAATGCCTTCAGTTACCATACAACCACCAACTTTACCAACGCCTGTAATGTTAAATACGTTTCTGATTTCAGCATAACCCAAGAGTTTTTCTCTGATTTCAGGTGAAAGTAAGCCTTCTAAACCTTTCTTAACATCATCGGCAACATCGTAAATGATTGAGTAGTAACGAATATCAATGCCGTCACGACGAGCCATGTCACGAGCTTGCGGAATTGCACGAACGTTAAAGCCTATGATAAAGGCATTAGATGCTTTTGCAAGTGTAACGTCTGACTCAGAAATCGGACCAACAGCAGAGTGCAATACTTGAACAGAAACTTCATCGTTAGAAAACTTATTGATTGTTCCTTCAATTGCTTCAATAGAGCCTTGAACATCTGCCTTGATAATAACAGCCAAGTGTTTAGCTTCACCTGATTTAATTTTATCAAGCATTTGTTCCATAGCAGATTTTGCACTCTTAACGAGTTTTGCATCGCGCTCTTTTCTTATACGATAGTTTGTAACTTCTTTAGCTTGTGCTTCATCTTTTACAGCAATGAAGTTATCACCGGCAGAAGGTGTACCTTGTAAACCTAAAACTTCCACTGGGGTAGCAGGACCTGCTTCATGTAATTTTTTACCATGTTCGTTAAACATAGCTCTTACGTGTCCCCATTCTTTACCGGCAATAAACACTTCGCCAACTCGTAATGTTCCGGCTTGAACCAAGATGGTAGCAACACTACCTCTGCCTTTTTCCATTTTGGCTTCAATAACTGTACCTTCTGCTTTACGATTTGGATTTGCTTTTAAGTCTAAGATTTCAGCTTGTAACAAAATAGCTTCTAATAAAGCATCAATGTTGATACGTTTTTTTGCAGAAACTTCTGCGCATAAACATTCACCGCCCATTTCTTCAACAGCAATACCGTGTTGTAAAAGCTCTGTTTTAACTCTCATCGGATCAGCCGCCGGTAAGTCAATTTTGTTGATTGCAACAACAATCGGAACTTCAGCAGCTTGAGCGTGTCTGATAGCTTCAACTGTTTGAGGCATGATACCATCATTTGCAGCAACAACTAAAACTACAATATCGGTAACTTTTGCACCACGAGCACGCATTTCTGAAAACGCTTCGTGACCTGGGGTATCAATAAATGTAATTTTTTGGCCGCCGGAAACTTCAATTTGGTATGCACCGATGTGTTGAGTGATACCACCAGCTTCTTTTGCAACAACATTGGTTGCACGCAAAGCATCTAATAAAGAAGTTTTACCATGGTCAACGTGACCCATAACAGTTACTACAGGAGCTCTTGGTAATAATTCGTGATCATTATCTTCCGGTCCGGTTAAGCCTTCTTCAACGTCGCTGTCGGCAACTCGTTTAAATTTATGACCCATTTCTTCAACAACAATTTGAGCTGTATCAGCATCAATAGGTTGGTTAATGGTTGCCATAACACCGAGCGCCATAAGTTTTTTAATTACTTCAGCGCTTTTTTCAGCCATACGGTTTGCAAGTTCTTGTACGGTTATTACTTCAGGAATGATAACTTCCTTGATAATTTTTTCAGTAGTAGTTACTTGAACTTCCGGTTTAGGACGTTTTTTCTTAAACTTACGACGAGGTGCTCCATAGCCATAATCATCGTCGTCATCATCATTGCTCATATATGCATTGAGATTGACTTTATTATTACGGCGAGGGGATTCAAAACTACGTTTTTGAATTTTTTTGCGTTCTTGTTCAAAACTTTCAGCTTTGCTTAAAGCTTTAGAAGATGAAGATTGAGATTTTCTATCTTTTTTGTATCCGTCATCATCGTCATCATCGTCATAATCACGAGATTTTTTATTTCGATTATGAGGTTTTTCTTCTTCAGATGCTTTATGCGCATTTTGAGCTTGTTGTTGAGCTTTAGCTTCTTCTTTTGCTTTTTTCTCTTCTTGTTTTTTTAATTCAAGTTCTTTTTGGCGTTGTTCT
The DNA here is from genome assembly GCA_045611785.1 of Alphaproteobacteria bacterium. Taxonomy (GTDB): domain Bacteria; phylum Pseudomonadota; class Alphaproteobacteria; order RF32; family CAG-239; genus JAFTYO01. The sequence continues at coordinate 132,966 of JAZKXV010000012.1, read as the reverse complement.
TCTTGAGCAAGACGTTCTTTTTCTGCAAGTTCTTTTTCTTCTTGCAAACGTTTAGCTTCTTGTTCTTCACGTTGTTTCAATCTTGCAGCATCTTTTTCTTCTTGTTCTTTTAATCGTTTGGCTTCATGCTCTTTAGCTTCTGCGATTAAACGAATTTTTTGAGCAGTTGCTTCATCAATTTCTACTTTTGATGTTTTTACTTCGCCATTGGTTGGAATAGTACGTTTTTTACGTACTTCAACTTGAACCATCTTTTTTCCATCAGATGTTCCGGATTTAGCCGGATTTTTAAGCGTTAATGTCGACTTTGCGGATAATGTTAATTTGTTTTTTGCATTATCATCTGTCATATGTTTTTATCTCCACATTTAATCAAGAAAAGTTTGATATCTTTTCAAATTTTCATAAACCATCTTAGCAATGTCGCTTTTTAATACTGCAACATGTACCGTATTTACTTTGTTCATTGCTGTATCTAAATCTTCAACGTTATAACATTTTATAACTTCTAAGTTTCCAGATATCGCTCTGATTTTTTGAACACCATCCTGACCAGCATTATTTGCTTCAATCAGAAAAGCTACTTTGTTTTTTAAAATTTTCTCTTTTACTTTTTCAAAACCGGTAACAAGTGCGCCAGCCTTGCGTGCCAGATTTATAGAATCCAAACCTCTCTTATATAAAAGTTGTTCCACCATAGTTAAAAAATTATCTTCAATTTTTAAATGAAGGTGAATTGATTTAATAAATAAGTTTTTATCTAAAGCAGTTTTTAATGCTTTTTTAGAATTAGAGACATACAGTCCGCGGCCTTCAAGCTTTTTATTAAAGTCCGGTACTAAACGATTGTCAGGTGTTTTAACAAACCTTAACAGTTCGTCTTTTGGTTTAATTTGCCCTGTGGCAATACACTTTCTGTCTGTCTCTTTTTCCATTGCTATCTCTTATTCTTCATCAGCAAACCAGTGTTCACGAGCAGCCATAATGATGCGGTTGGCTTCAACTTGTGTTAATGTATTTTCACCTAAAATATCAATTAATTCATCAGCAGCTAAATCAGCTAAATCATCAAGATTTTTGATTTCATTTTCTGCTAATTTAATAATCATATCTTGGTCTAATCCATCAATGGTTTTTAAGCCTTCATCGATGCCTAAGTCTTTACTTTTCTTAGCAAAATCTTTGTTGCGTTTTTCAACAAATTCTTTTGCACGATTTTGTAATTCTGTTGCAACATCTTCATCAAAGCCTTCGATTTCTGCTAATTCTTTCAAATCAACAAATGCGATTTCATCAATGTTAGAGAAACCTTCAGCAATAAGTAAGTGAGCAATCATATCATCGACATCAAGAGCTTCCATAAAGCGTTCTGAACGAACTTTGTTTTCGTTTGCTCTGCGTTCTTGTTCTTGCTCTTCAGTTAATACGTCAATATCTGCACCTAAAAGTTGTGATGCAAGTTTAACGTTTTGACCACGTCTTCCAATTGCAATTGAGAATTGTTCTTGAGGAACAACAGCTTCCATACGAGAATTTTCTTCATCGATAACTACTTTTGTTACTTCAGCAGGAGCAAGAGCAGCTACTAAATATTGAGCCTTATCTTCAGAGTATGGTACGATATCAATTTTTTCGCCTTGTAATTCTGTTACAATAGCTTGTACTCTGATACCTCTTAAACCAACACATGCACCAACAGGATCAATTGTTACGTCATTTGCTTTTACAGCAATTTTTGCTTTAGAACCGGGATCACGTGCAACGCCCATAATTTGAACAATGCCATCATAAATTTCAGGAACTTCAGATGTAAACAATTTTGCCATAAATTCAGGGCAGGTGCGAGATAAGAAAATTTGAGGACCTCTGTTTTCACGTCTTACGTCTAATACATATGCTCTAACACGGTCACCATTTTTGAATTTTTCTCTTGGTATAATTTCATCACGGCGTAAAATAGCTTCTGTTTTACCAATATCTAATACTACGTTACCAAACTCAGCACGTTTAACGGTTCCGTTAACAATTGTGCCGATTTTTTCTTTGTATTCTTCATATTGACGATTACGTTCAGCATCACGAACTTTTTGAACAATAACTTGTTTTGCTGTTTGAGCTGCAATACGTCCAAAATCAATAGGTGGTAATGGATCAATAATAAACTCGCCTATTTCAATGTCCTTATTGTAACATTTTGCATCTTTTAATCTTAATTGAGCAGCTTCATTTTCAATTTCAGCATCATCAGCTACAACTTCACGGTATCTGGATAATGCGATTGCACCTGTTTTACGGTCAATGTTTGCTCTAATGTCATGTTCAAAACCATAACGAGAACGGCCGGCTTTTTGAATTGCTATTTCCATAGCAACAAAAACATCTTCTTTATCAATGTTTTTTTCTCTGGCAACTGTGTCTGCTACCAATACAATTTCCGGTCTGGGCATGTTTTCAAGATTTTCCATTTTATTCCTCATTAATTAAAAAATTAAAGTTCGATAATTTCATGCTCTGCTTGATATTTTTCCCAAAGCTCATCAGTTATAACTATTTTTGCTTTGGCAATATTATCAAATGCAACTACATATTCTTTGCCATCCATATCAATACGGATGTGGTTGTTTTCGTTAAGACCTAAATTTAAGCCTTTTATTCTTTTACGCTTTTCAACTTCGTTTATTGTTTCAACTTTTATAACATAATCTTTGAAACGAGCAAAGTGTTCAGGTTTTGTAAGCGGTCTATCAAGTCCGGGAGAACTAACTTCTAAAGAATATTTATCTTTAATAGGGTCATTCTCATCTAATACGGCAGATAATGCACGGCTTACTTTTGCACAATCTTCTACATTAATTTCGCGGCTATAATCTTTAACATCAATCATAACCTGTAATGTAGGATTTACTTGACCAATGGTTATGATACGAATCGTTTCGTATCCGAGCTGGTCAATAACTGGTTCTAACATATCTTGTAAATGGTGCTTTTGCATTTTCTTTTCTTTTCTAAAAAAAGAAGCGGGGTTTTTACCCCACTTCCAAGTGTTGTTATTATGAAAGATACTAGGAACATATCATAAAAAAAAATAAAATCAAGCACTTTTTTTATTATTAACATATATATTATATTGATAACAGGTGTTTTTATATTTGATTTATCATAACTTTTTAATTGGTTTGGTAACAAGTGTTTGTTCAAATATACAAACAAAAGCTCCGATTATTATGCCGGAGCTTTCTTTTTGAGGTTGTTATAGATTTTAAGAATTAAACGCATTCACCTAATTTAAGGTCGTTTTTACCCTTTTCACCTTTTTTGTAGCATTTAAGGTTAAATTTTTTGCCTATTGCACTGCATTCTTCTTCAGTTTTATCATATGCACATTCAGCTAAGCAATCTCTAACATATTCTTTGCCGCCACATGTGAAGTAGTCCTCAGGAGCATACGTGCTACAATTTGATTTTGCAACGGCACCTCTGGCCGGAGCATAGTTACCTGCACAATCTTTAGTGTCAGCAGTGCATGATGCATAGTAGTAACACCCTGAATCCACGCCTGATACATTAACTTGATAATATCCTTTGGTTAAGTTTTTCTCAAGTCTGGATTTATCAGTTGTGACTTGGCAGTTAGATAAGAATTCGCAACAACTGCTTGCATATGAATAACCGCCACATGTTAGTGTGTTAGCATTATCAGGTACGTTGTAACAACTTTGATATCCTGCTGGTATTCCGCTTTCTGTAATGCCAATTTTTGAGCAATTTGCAGAAGTGGTGCAAGATGTGAAATATGCACATTGAACAGATGAGTTTTTAGTTTCAGGAACAATTCCTACTTCTCTGTAAAAAGATATACTAGAGCCAGCTTTTGCTACTTTGCAACTCACACTTCCTGTGTGAGAATATGTATTATATTTTTCACAAGGATCTTTTTCTGAAATATCGGTACATTTTTGAGAACAATATGTGTAATCTCCGCATTCTATAGATTTTCCATCACATACTTCAGATGTCGAACAAGCATAAGGATAGTCAGGGAAAAGTGGTCCTCTATTTTTATCGCAATAGTTTGTGCCGTTAGATGAGCATGTTGCAAAATATCCATATTTTTTATCAAAGTTTTCACAACCTTCCTTGATATCTCCTTGATAGATATAAGTGTTTCCTAGATATTTCGTTGAAGCATAACTATTAGTTTTGTATTCTTGTTTGATACTATCGGTAATTTCAAAAACTCTACATAAGGTTTCATCATTATTATTGTTGCATTTACATTCAGTTGCATATGTTTTGCCACCGCAAGTTTTTGCTTTGCCATCATTTGAGTTTAAACAACCTCCAGTAGTAGCATTGTAAACGTTAGGATAATTACCTAAGCAATCAAGTGTTGAACTTTCGCATTTGTGGAGCCTTACAAGAGGTTTTGCACTGGTATCTACAGGTTGGCAAGTTTCAACAGCATAATATCCGTTGTTTAAATATGTTTTTGCTGATGCTTCTGTTGTTACAATTTCACAATTTCCTCCATTTGCTGTGTATGCAGGGTCTGAAGTGTTAACCACATAACATTTTTCCGGAACTTCACATTTTTCCCAAAAGGTGCCTTGAGCATTGGTACAAGATTTTCCTTTTCCTACCAAATCTTCAAATTTGCTGCAATCAATATATTTAGAGCAGTCTTTAGTTGTACAAACGCCGCAATTGTTACCATCGGTGTTTGTTAAATCGTATTTATCACCGCAAGAGTTAACATATGAAGATTTGCAAGTATAAGGAACAAAACATCCTTTGTCGTCAGCTTTACATTCAGAGTGGGTATATTGCTTTTGACAAGATTCTTGCGTTGTGTGTGTACAAGTGCTTACACATACGCCGTTTTGTAATTTGTATCCATCAATACAGCCTGATATATACCAACATCCATCAGAATTATTTTTTTCGCATTTAGAGTTTGATACAGAATTTGTACATGATTTTTCACTTGAGAAATCGCATTTCTTTTTACACATAGTCCAAAATGTGCCGTTATCTCCTTCACATTTTTCGCCGGTTAAGTTGTGTGTGCTTCTGTTGCAATTTGCACTGCTATAAGGGTATTTATTTTCATCGCAAACGCATTTGCTATATTTGTAAGGGCTACCATTTACATAATATTTTGTATTTGTTTCTGTACATTTATCACCGCCGCCAATAGTAGGAGAACTGCAGGTGGTATATTTTGAAGAGCATTTTTTTTCATTACAACATCCATCTATCACTTCAGATGCGCATACATATTTATTTCCTATGTTATTTATATCTACCCAGCCCTCTTCGGTATCGCAACCAGCATCTATATAATATACATCAGTATCATCTCTACATATTTCATCATAACTTTTTGATGGCAATAAATCTTTTTCATGAATCCACTCAGGTCTTAAGGAATCCTTACAACTGAACGAAAACTCATCATATCCTGATCCACAACGAGGATCGGCTAAAAAACAAACTCGAGCTTCAGACATGCTTGAGTAAAGTCCGCTCAAGATTAAGCATAACAAACCTAATTTTTTCATGATAATTCTCCTGCAACTTAAGTTATACCTAAATCATAAACTTTATTTTTATCTTTTCAAGTAAAAAAACTTTTAACACTTAATTGTAATATTAGTGTAACATTATTGAAAAAATAAAAAAACCACCGGTTGTTTAGGTGGCTTTTATTAAGAAGCGTTTAGAAGTATGATTTTAGTTTTTCATAATCGGGATATTCTTTTAAGTCGCCTAAAAGAGCGTATGTCGGGTTAGATGAGAAGAGTGTTTGGGCTGCTTTTAATATGTCGTCTTTGGTAACATTATCAATTTTTGCAACAATTTCTTCTGTTGGAATAACCCTGTTGTGTAAAAGCATTTGTCTTGCAATTACTTCAGCTGTAGATGAAGAGCTTTCAAGAGCCATTAACATACTTGCTTTTAATTGAACTTTTGCTCTATTTAATTCTTTATCGGTAACTTTTTCATTTAGAGTTTTTTTAATTTCATCGGCAATAACCGGAATGAGGGTGTTTAATTGGTCAGCCGATGTTCCTGCATAAATTCCGAACAATCCTGTAGATGTTTGGGAAGAATGGTATGAGTATACGCTATACACCAAACCTCTTTTTTCTCGAATTTCTTGGAACAATCTTGAAGACATTCCTCCGCCGAAAATTGTTGAGAAGATGCTGATAGGATAATATAGTGGGTTTTTATATTCAACGCCTTTATATCCGATTAAGACGTGAGCTTGTTCAATTGGACGAACTTCTTGATAATGGCCTCCGCTATATACTTGTTGTGCAATTTTAAATGAGGTTTGTGCTTGATAATTACTCATTCTGGCTTTTACCATGTTTACAAAGTTTTCATGCTTAACGTTACCAACAGCAACAACTACAGTGTTGTTTGCTGCATAGTTTGTTTTCATGTAAGCTTGTATAATTTCAGGAGTAAAAGCTCTGACATTTTCTTTCGGTCCTAAAATTGTTCTACCTAAAGGTTGGTTAGGAAATGCGGTTTCTTGAAAATAATCAAAAATAACATCATCAGGAGTATCTATTGATTGTTTAATTTCTTGAACCACTACTTCTTTTTCTTTTATCATTTCATCAAGAGGAAATGTAGGGTTTAAGATAAAATCTGCAATAACGTCTAGTGCTAACTCAACATCGTTTTTAAGCATTTTAGCATAAAAGGCTGTAAATTCTCTGGATGTATATGCATTGTTTTGGCCACCGACATTTTCTATTTCTTCAGAAATTTGAATCGAATTTCTTTTTTTAGATCCTTTGAACACCATGTGCTCTACAAAATGTGATACTCCGTTTATATCTTCGGTTTCATAAGCAGAGCCTGTGTTAACCCATATACCCAAAGATACTGTTTCGCTTTGCGGACGCTCGGCAGTAATAATTCTTAATCCGTTTTCTAAAATGGTTTGTTGATGTTGCATGTTATATGTCCTGTTTAAAATCTTAATTGACAGTATTATATTCCGCATATACTATAAATCAACTATAATTTTTTAAAGGACAAAAAAATATGAAAAAAAGTTTTCGTTTTGCTATAGTTCTTTCCGGTTGCGGTCGTGCAGACGGTTCTGAAATTCATGAATCTACATGTGCTATGCTTGCAATTGATTGTCTTAATTCTACATATCAATGTTTTGCTCCAGATATAAAACAAGCCATGGTTGTTAACCATATAACAGGCGAAAAAGTTGATCAAGAAAGAAATGTTTTGGTTGAATCTGCAAGAATTGCCAGAGGAGATATCAAAAGTTTGAACGAGTTTAGACCTGAGGATTTTGATGCAATAGTTTTTCCGGGAGGAATCGGTGCCGTTATTAATTGGTGCGATTTTTCTGTTAGCGGAGTTAGTTGTCAGGTGGAAACATCTATCAGAAAAGCTATTTGGGATAGTTATAAAAAAGGATTGCCTATCGGAGCAATGTGTATAGCTCCGGTTTTGATTGCAAAGGTTTTGGGATCAGAAGGTGTTAAGGTTACAATTGGTAATGATGAGCAAGTTGCGGCATCTGTAACTAAAACCGGCGCAATTCATGAAAATGTGGGAGCTATCGGAGTGTGTGTTGATGAAATTCATAAGGTGGTAACGACACCTGCGTATATGTTGGCTCAATCTATTAAAGAAGTGTGTGAAGGCGCTGATAATATGATAAAAGAACTTATAAAACTGATTTAAATTAGCTTGTAAAAAATAAAATCTCTCTTATTATATATAAAGAGAGGTTTTTTTATGGTTTATTTCGATACTCATATACATTTGCAAGATTTTAAAAAAACTGAAATTTTATCAATGCTTGAAAATGCTAAAATACGTAAATGTATTTGTGTTAGTGCTAAGCAATCTGATTGGGAAAAGGTGGCTAATCTGTATGAAAAATATGCAGATATTGTAATCCCTTCGTTTGGTTTGCATCCATGGTATGCAAATGCGGTGCAATCTGGTTGGCAAAATGAGTTAGAGTTTTATTTGAGTAAATATCCATCATCGTTAGTTGGAGAATGCGGTTTTGATCGATTAAAAGCTGTCGATTATGCTACGCAAAAAGATGTTTTTTTATCGCAAATAAATTTAGCAAGAAAATATAATAAGGGGTTAATTATTCACGCCGTTAAGGCTGATGAGTGGCTAAATGATGTATGGAAATTGTTACCGTCAAAATTTGTGTTTCATTCTTTTAATGCCAGAACAAATTTATTGAAAAAAGTATTAAATAATGGCGGATATGTTGCGTTTAATAAAAAGGTTTTGAAAAATAAGCAAATAAATGATTTTGTTTTGGCTCTTGATATAAACAGATTGCTTCTGGAAACAGATGCACCTTATCAAAGCCAAGTTGAAGATTTAGATGCTTTTATTGAAAGCTTGTCTGTTATTTGCAACGAAAAACTTGAAGTTTTAATAAAACGTTTGTATGCTAACGCAACGGAGTTTGTTGAAAATGGAAAATAAGAGATTTGTCAGGACAGAAGCCTTAATCGGCGCAAAAGGAATGAATAATATTAAAAACTCGACAGTAATGATTATCGGATTGGGCGCTGTTGGAGGTTATGCACTTGAGGCTATGGCCAGAGTTGGTGTCGGACATTTGGTTTTGGTAGATTTTGATAGCTTTGATGAAACTAATATTAATCGTCAAATATTGGCTACAATGGCTAGTGTTGGAAGGAAAAAAACAGATGTGGCACTTGAAAGAGTTAAGCAGATTAATCCTGATTGCATAGTTGATATTGTAGATTGTTTTGTAGATGAAGACAATATTGAGAATCTGTTATCTTATAAGCCAGATTATATTATTGATGCAATAGATAGTATTAAACAAAAATGTAAGTTGATTAGAGCTATGGTTGAGGGAAATATTAATTTTATATCATCAATGGGGGCGGCGCTAAGAATAGATGCAAGCGCAATTAAAATTACAACTCTTAATCAGACACAAAATTGCTCTATGGCAAGAACCATCAGGCAAAACTTAAAAAAACAGGGAACAGATTTGAAAAAAGTAAAATGTGTTTTTTCAGATGAACAAAGCAATTTGTTATCAACAGCCATACAGCCTAATGAAAATGGCGGAAAGCAAATTTTAGGTTCTTTACCTACAATTACGGCAATTTTCGGTTTTATGATGGCAAACTATGTTATGCAACAACTTATAATTAAAGAATAAAAAACCCCGAAATTTTTTCGGGGTGGAAGATTATTTTTTTGATTCTATAATTTCAATTGCTTTATCAATTTCTTGTTGAGCCGTCATATTTGATGTGTCAATTATAATGGCATCATCAGCAGGTTTTAGAGGCGCTGATGCTCTTTGTTCGTCACGTTTGTCTCGAGCAATCATGTCGGATAAAACTTTTTCATAAGTTGTATCCATGCCTTTTTCTACAAATTCATTATAACGTCTTCTGGCTCTTACTTCGGAAGAAGCTGTAACAAAAAGTTTGATGTCTGCATTAGGACACACTACGGTTCCGGTATCTCTTCCGTCATAAATTACGCCGTTAGCAGGAGACCCGTCAGCAAAAACCGGTGAGAGAGCGAAGTCTTGTTGCATTTTTAAAAGAGCACTTCTTACTTTTGGTAAGGCAGAAACTTTTGATGCAGCACTTCCTCCGATATCGGAACGAAAATCTTTATGTTTGGAAAGTTCCATCATTTTTTCAAAAGTAAGTTCTTTTGCAATTTGCTCGGCTGTGTCTTCGTCAGATAAGTCAAGATTTTTTAAAACCATATCTAAACCTACTGCACGATAAATCATGCCGGTGTCAAAATAAGCCAATTTATAATGTTTAGCTAAATATGCAGATAAGGTTCCTTTTCCTGCTGCGGCAGGGCCATCAATTGTGATAATCATAATTTTTCCGTTTATTTAATTAATGTTATTTATTCTTTAACACATATTTTATTATTATACACTCAATATTTTAATTTATGCAATGATTTTTGAGGGTGAAATACTTGAGTAAAAAGAATCGGATAAGAATTTATATTGATGCAGATCTTGTTGTGGGCAATGTGGTTGAATGTGATGAGAAGCAATCGCACTACTTGATAAATGTTATGAGATTAAAGCAAGGTGATGAGGTTTTTGTTTTTAACGGACGAGATGGTGAATTTTGTTCTCAAGTAAAAACTATACAAAAGAAAAAATGTGAGTTGTTGGTTGTTAGTAGGTTTTGTGAATATAGGAAAAGTCCGGATATTTGGTTGTTATTTGCTCCGCTTAAAAAAAATAATATGGATTTTGTGGTTGAAAAAGCTACTGAACTCGGCGTTCAAAAAATTATTCCGATAATAAGTGAATATACTTCAAATTTGCATCCAAATGTTGAAAGAATGAAAACTCAAGTTATTGAGGCTTGTGAACAGTGTCGCAGACAAGATGTTCCGGTTGTCGAAAATTGTATTGATTTGAAAAAACTTTTATCAAATTGGGATAAAAATCGAAAACTTATATATTTAGATGAAACCTTACAGTCTGAGGTTGCAAAGGTCCAAATGGAGAGGTGTTTGGAGCCGGTTGCAATTTTAGTTGGACCGGAAGGCGGATTTTCTGAAAAAGAACTGGAAAATTTAAGAAAATTAGATTATACTTATGGCGTGTCGTTAGGTAATAGAATTTTGAGGGCGGAAACAGCAGCAATAGCGGCACTTTCATGTTGGCAAGCTCTTGCAGGTGATTGGCAATAAATAAGTTGTTTAGTAACAATAGGTTAAGGGATTAGAAATGAAATATAATATAGTTAAACATTCGAAGGTTGTAAAAATGCCTGCATATGTTCGTGAGATTTACGGAAAAATATATAATAACGATAAAATATCACGTTTTTTAGACGATGACCGTGTTGTTTCACTTTTAACGTTGTTTCAACAATCGAATATGGTTAATGATTTGGTAAAAGAAATAAGTACAAACAGCACTGTTTTACAAATGGGCTGTACTTTCGGATATCAAATTGAAGCAGTTTCCGAAAAAATTGGTGCTTATGGCAGATATGTTATTGCAGATGTTAACCCTAAACAACTTGAAAGATGTCGCAGTAAGTCGATTTATCAAAAAATAAATTTTCAGGTACAAGATGCCAGCAAAGCATTTAGTGAAAAGTTTGACGTTGTAATTTGTTATATGCTTCTCCATGAGTTGCCTCCGATTACACGTGCAAAGCTTATAAATAATGCATTAAATTGTGTTGAGGAAGGTGGAAAAGTTATATTCATAGATTATAATAAGCCATCAAAATGGAACTTGCTTCGCTATATTATTCAACCGTTTAATAGGTTATATCAACCATTTGCAGAAAGTTTGTGGAAAAATAGTATTGATAGTTATGCAAAACATAAAGAGCATTTTTCTTGGCGTAAAAAAACATATTTGGGAAGAATGTATCAAAAAACAGTTGCTACAAGACAAATCCCTAGTTATGAAAAGCCTGTATCTAAAATAAGTTTTTATTAAAAACTTGTTGATGATATGCAAAATCATAAAAAAAATATTGCTTTACTTTTCATAAAGTAATAAAACTTATCAAAAGGTTAATTTTTTTCGGAGAAGATGAAATATGTTATCAAAATTAATGGGCTTCTTATCAGCCGATATGGCAATTGATTTAGGAACCGCAAATACGCTTGTGTATGTTAGAGGTCGCGGTATCGTATTAAATGAGCCATCAGTTGTGGCTATTAAAGAATTCAATGGTAAAAAACAAGTTTTAGCAGTCGGTAATGATGCTAAGCAAATGTTGGGTAGAACCCCAGGTAATATTAAAGCCATTCGTCCATTAAAAGATGGTGTTATCGCAGATTTTGAAATTGCTGAAGAAATGATAAAATATTTTATTCGTAAAGTTCATAATCGCAGAACTTTTGCATCTCCGATGATTATCGTTTGTGTTCCGTCCGGTTCAACAGCTGTTGAAAGCAGAGCTATTCAAGAATCTGCAGAAGCAGCCGGTGCTCGTAAGGTTTGGCTTATAGATGAACCTATGGCAGCGGCAATTGGCGCTGGTTTACCAGTTACAGAACCAACTGGTTCTATGGTGGTTGATATTGGTGGTGGTACAACAGAGGTTGCTGTTTTGTCTTTGGGCGGTATTGTGTATGCCCGTTCAGTTCGTGTTGGCGGAGATAAAATGGATAATGCCATAATTTCATACATTAGAAGAACAATGAATTTGCTCGTTGGTGAAAGTTCTGCCGAGCGTATTAAAAAAGAAATTGGTTGTGCTTGCCCACCTCTTAAAGGAGAAGGACGTACAATTGATATTAAAGGTAGAGATTTATTAAACGGTGTGCCAAAAGAAATTGAAGTTTCTGAACGCCAAATTGCTGAAGCATTAGCTGAGCCTGTCGCTGCAATTGTTGAAGCTGTTAAAGTTGCTCTTGAAAATACTGCACCAGAGTTAGCTGCTGATATCGTTGATAAAGGTATTGTATTAACAGGTGGGGGCGCTTTGTTAACCAATTTAGACCAAGTTTTGCGTAATGCAACAGGATTGCCGGTTTCTATCGCTGAAGAGCCTTTAGCTTGTGTCGCAAAAGGAACAGGTAATGCATTAGATAATTTGGAAAAGTTTAAGAGCGTTTTATCTTCAATGTATTAAAAGGCGTTGCTTTAGGAGATGATAATTGAAACGTCGCCGTATAGTGTTCTTTAAGCTTAGCCAATTTAAAATTTTCATAAGAAAAGTTTTAATAGCTTTAGTTTTTATATCCGCTTTAGCTTTTATGATGTTAAGCAAAGCGGATACGCTTGTTTTAGATAAAACAAGTGGAACAATATCAGCGGTTTTAAGTCCGATTATTAAACTGATGCAGCTTCCAGGGCAGCTTATATATGGCGGTTATGAACAAGTTATTGATATTGCTAATGTTTATAAAGAAAATAAATTGCTTAAACTTGAAAATTCTGAACTCCTTATGTTGAAAAATAAGGTTCGTACGCTTCAGGCAGAAAATAAGATTTTAGCTGATATGTTAGATTATGAACAATTACCTGAAGCAAAATTTATTACGGCAAAGGTGGTTGCAGAAGAAGGAGATGGTTTTTCTCATTCTTTGATAGTTTATATCGGCGATAATAAAACCATATATAAAGATCAGGTTGCTATTGGTAATGGGAGCGTTGTCGGCCGTGTAGAATCTGTAATGGATAAATATGCAAGAGTTATTTTAATAACTGATATTGGCTCTAAAATTCCGGTAATTGTAGAAAGAAGTCGTGAAAGAGCAATATTATCAGGTGATAATACCAGATTTCCCAAACTTTTATACATGAACCGAAATGCAGATGTAAAAATTGGTGATAGAATTGTAACATCAGGCGTTGCAGGAGTGTTTCCTGTCGGATTACCTATTGGTATAGTTACTAAAATAACTAAAGATGATATTCAAATCAGTACTATAAGTAGTATTGAACGTTTGGAATTTTTAAAAATTGTTGATTATGGCATATATCAAGATGTGGTAAACTTATCCAAAGAGAACAAGGATAAATAAAATGGATGATTCTTTTTCAGATATTGTTGCCTATCAATTAAAAAAAATGTTACCTTTATTATGCACAATATTGTTTATTTTGGTAGCTTATGTGCCTATTCATATTCCTTTTTCAAAGCTTTTAAGAGCAGATATAGGTATGATTTGTGTATACTTTTGGGCTTTATATAGAAGAGATTTGTTTGGTCCGATGTCTGTTTTTATGCTTGGTATTGTTGCAGATAGCTTATCGGCAACACCATTGGGCATAAATATGTTTGTATTTGTGCTTATTTATGTCTTAGCTATAACATATGGTAGTTTTGTAAATACTAAACCTTTTATCATCAGTTGGATAGGTTTTGCAATTATATCAGGTATTGGCTTTTTTGCTAAATGGCTTGTAATGTCCGTTTATTATAGCAACTTTTTATCAGCTTTAGGGGTGTTTATAGGTTTTATTTCTACTGTTTTGGTGTATCCGTTAGTTGCCAGATGCAATATCTTTGTTCAAAATAAACTTCTTGCAAATGAAGAGGTTGTCTATGAATAGAGATAATGATAAAGGTAGAGTTTTACTTTCACGAACATTATTTATTGCAATTGTTAATTTTATCATGCTGTTTGTTTTGGTTGGTCGATTGTATTATTTACAAGTTATACAAGCTACTAAATATAAAACGATGGCTGATGATAACCGTATTTCTACCCGAATGTTGGTTCCGGTTAGAGGTAATGTTTTTGATAGAAATGGAGTGTTGCTTGCAGGTAATGAACAAAACCTTTCTGCTTCGATTATTGCAGAACAAACAATTAGTATAGATGATACAATAGCTGAATTTAAAAAGCATATTAATATAACACCAAAAGAAGAAGAGAAAATCAGGAAAGAAATAAGTAATCATCGTAAGTTTGTCCCAATAAAATTAAAAGACAATATTAGTTGGGAAGATGTTTCGGCGTTACAGCTTAATGCTTCTTCATTGCCTGGAATTATTATCGATGAGGGTGTAAATAGGTTTTATCCGCTAGGAGATTTAACAGCGCACTTTTTAGGGTATGTGGGTAGAGTTGATGAAAAAGAAAAAGGTAATAATCCGTTATTTATGGTGCCTGAATTTAAGATTGGTAAATCTGGTCTTGAAAAGTTTTTTGAAGATGATTTAAGGGGCGTAGGCGGAAACATAAAGCTTGAAGTGAATGCATATGGACGCATTATGAAAGAAATTGAACGAGATAACGGAAAAGAAGGAAAAGAGTTACATTTAACAATTGATAGCAATTTGCAAAAATATGCACAAGATGCTTTTGGAGAACATAGTGGTGCTGCTGTTGTTATGGATGTTCATAGTGGCGAAATTTTAGCATTTGTATCTGTTCCATCATTTGATCCGAACATGTTTACCAAAGGTATTTCACACGAAGAATGGAATAAACTTCTTTATAATGAGAAAAATCCGTTGATTAATAAAGCTATTGCCGGTCGTTATTCTCCGGGATCAACATTTAAAATAGTTGTAGCTTTAGCTGCATTGGAAAATAAAGTTGTTCATGAAAATAAGAGTTATTACTGCTCAGGCTCTATGCAATTGGGAAACCATAAGTTCCACTGTTGGAGACATTCTGGGCATGGAGAACAAAATATTGTTAATGCTCTTAAAAACTCTTGCGATATTTATTTTTATGAAATTGCATTGTTGCTTGGTATTGAAAAAATTGCAGATATGGCGGAAATTTTGGGCTTAGGTAATTATACGGGAATTACGCTTGAAAATGAGCAAAAAGGTATTATACCGAATAAAGAATGGAAATTAAAAAGATATGGCGAAAAATGGCAGCAAGGAGAAACTGTTATTGCCGGTATAGGACAGGGATATGTGCAGGTTACACCGTTGCAATTGGCAGTTATGACATCAAGAGTTGCTAATGGTGGTTATGAAGTTAGCCCTTCTTTTATAAAGTTAGATTTAGATCAAAAAGGAAAAATTAAAAAGCTGCCAATTTCAAAAAGTAATATTGAAATTGTTAAAAAGGGCATGTTTGAAGTAGTAAATGGTGAAAAAGGTACAGCTGTTGCAGCTGCTTTTGATTTAAATGGTATTAAAATGAGCGGAAAAACAGGAACCACACAAGTTCGCAGGATTAGTATGAAAGAGCGTCAAAGTGGAATTTTGAAAGACGAAGATTTGCCCTGGTATTTAAGAAACCATGCGTTATTTGTCGGATATGCTCCGCATAATAATCCTAAATATGCTGTTGCTGTGGTTGTTGAACATGGTTCATCGGGTTCAGGAGTTGCTGCTCCTATTGCGTCAAAGATTTTGAAAAAAGCATTAGAGCTTAATATTTAAATAGGGAAGTGTATGTCAAGATATTATGAGCAAAGATTTAAAGGATTGAACCTTTCGTTAAAAGAAAAATTTTTTAACTTAAATTTCGGTTATGTGTTTTGTATAATGTTATTAGCATTAATCGGAATTATTGCATTGTATTCAGCAGCTAACGGAAGTTTTAGTCCTTGGGCAGTTAAACAGGCAATAAGGTTTTGTGTTTGTTTTTGCATTATGATAATGTTGGCTCTTGTCGATATTAAGGTATATTTGAAATATTCTTACATAGCGTACTTTTTAATTTTGCTATTGCTGATTGCCGTTGAAATAAAAGGCCATGTAGGTATGGGTGCGCAACGTTGGATAGATTTGAAACTGTTTAAATTGCAACCATCTGAGTTAATGAAAATTTCGCTTGTACTGGTTTTAGCTAAATATTTTCAAGCTTGTAACTTGCAAAAAATAGAGAGTGTAAAAGGTGTTATCGCACCAGCTATTATGGCATTGTTTCCTGCAGCTTTGATTATATTACAACCTGATTTAGGTACTGCGCTGATGTTGTTGTTTACAACAATGGCAATATTTTTTGTTGTGGGTGTGCAGTGGTGGAAGTTTGCATTGTTAGGAGGAAGCGGGCTCGTTATGGCTCCGATAGCTTGGCAGTTTTTGCATCAATATCAAAAGAACAGGGTGTTAACATTTCTAGATCCTGAACGTGACCCTTTGGGTACAGGATATCATATCATTCAATCTAAGATTGCTTTAGGTTCAGGTGGCGTATTCGGTAAGGGTTTTTTAAATGGAACTCAAAGCCATTTAAACTTTTTACCGGAAAAACATACCGATTTTATTTTTACTATGCTTTCCGAAGAGTTTGGCTTAATGGGTGGGGTGCTAATTATTCTGCTTAATTTAATAATTATTGCATACGGATATATATTTGCGTTTCGCACCACAAGTTATTTTGCCAAACTTGTGGTAATTGGCTTAAACACTAACTACTTTTTATATGTGTTTATTAATATAGCAATGGTTTTAGGTTTGTTACCAGTTGTTGGTATACCTTTACCTCTTATTTCATATGGAGGTACTGTTATGTTATCCGTGATGGCTAGCTTCGGTATAATATTATGCATGGATGTAAACAGACACATAAACTTAGGCCGCAGTTCTCTTGGAGATGACTAAAAATTAAACAATATTTTTTAAGATTTGGATTTTAGTTTAATACTTTCAGCTTTTTGAGTAATAAAATCTTTTAAGCGGCTTAATTTGCGTTGTTTTTTGATTTCGTTTTGTCTGTATCCTAAATAACCTTCGTAGGATATTAAAGCAATTGCAGATATTAGTAAAGGCAATAGATAATATATTATGCGATATGCTACTAATGCTCCAAATAACATAGCTTGGTTATCTGCTCCCGGTATAATGTTAGAGAAAACAAGTTCAAATACGCCTAAACCTCCGGGAACTTGGCTATATACACCTAGAATTTGTGCAATTATGTATGCACCGATAAATGTATTAAACGGAATATCTATAAAGTGTATTAAAGTAAAATATAATACAAGTGAAGCCATCAATATATCAATACTGCCGATAAATACTTGAGCAAGAGACATCTTTAAGTTTGGCATTTTGAATTTTATGCCTTTTATTTCAATGGATTTTTTATACAAAACGCTTGCAGCTAAATATATAACAAGACCGACTAATGAGCCTAAAGCAACAATGGTTGTTGTTAACTTAGATGCAACACCTTCGCCAAATACATGGTTAGGGGTTATGGCGTAACCGATAATGATTAAAAAGAAACAAGCTACTAAATATGTAAAGCCGGAAAAAGTAACCATTTTAATTATTTCATTTCCTTTGATACGCCATCTGGTATATAAACGATATCTGATAGCGCCGCCTGAAACAATAGCATGACCGGCATTGTTGCTTACGCTAAATCCGATAAATCCGGCAAAAACCCATTTCCAAGCACTGATTTTGTGTTTGATGTACTTTAGTGACAAATAGTCATATGATGACAAGGACAGGTATCCTATAAATGATGCTATACATGCATAAAAAAGGTTTGAGTTAGGAATGCTGAGTATGGCATTTTTTATATCATCTAATTGATATTTAGATAATTGGCAATAAAGCATATAAGCGGCAAGTAAAAAGAAAAACAAACCTGACCATGAAATTGCTTTTTTTAATATTTTTTTAGTTTTGTTTGCTAATTTTTTGTTTTGTTTATTTGTTTGTATCATTTTTTACCTTTAATTTGTTTTAGATTTTCGTTGATATACATTCTTACATCTTTACCATAAGTTTGTCTGATGTAACTTGTGAGTTCAGATGGTTTTTCTTTAAAGTTTTCAGCAGATGCTTGCGCTTGCAATAAAATTTCGATTTGAAGTTCTTTTTCTACTTCATCACGACGTTCGGCTGCTTGAGGAGCGTTATAAACTGAAGCAACGTTGAAAAAGATATGAGCATGTGGTGGGTTTTTGGGATATATTTTTCCTTCAGCAAGTATGCTACCTAATTCCATCATAGCATCTACGTTACCTTGAAAAGATGCTTCTCTTAAATATTTGACTGCATTTCCGTAGTTTTTAGCAATTCCGTGACCTTCTTTATACATCATTCCCAGCATATATTGGGCAATATCGAATTTTGCTTTTGCTGCATCTTTAATTAAAGCTACGGATTTGTGATAATCTTGTTCAACAATAAAGCCAACATAATATGCGTATCCTAACATAAATTTGGCGGTATTGTTGCCAACTTGTACTGCGTTTTTGAACAACTCAATGGCACTTGCGTGTTGACCGTTATTGTTGTCAGAGCTTAAATAGATAAATGCTAAGTTTACAGCGGCGTCATCGCTACCATTTTGAGCGGCTTTAAAAAACAGTTCAGCAGCTTTTTGATAATTGACTTGTGTACCGATGCCGTTAAAATAAAGGCTTCCTAAATTGTTTAGGGCAATAGGGTTGTTTTGATTTGCTGCCATTTCGTAATATTGAAAAGCTTTAGAATAATCAGTGTTTACGCCATCTTGTCCGTATAGATACATATAACCTAATGAAAGCTGAGATTCTAAGTTACCGCTATTTGCAAGTCTGATTAATTTTTCTAAAGGTGTTTCTTTTTTTTCCGGAGATGAAGGATCCGTTTGAGAAGTTTCATCAGTAGCAGAAGATGTGTGTTTTTTTATAAATGAAAAGTTCAAGAAAGAAAATATGCCGTCATTTTCATCATCATTTTCTACTTGTTCTTGAGTGTTTTTTGTATCTGTTTCCTCTTCTTCAGCAGTTTCTGTTATGCCTGATGCTAAGTCAAAGTTTTGAGCATAAGACAAGTAAGGAATAAGACATAAAGCTATTAAAAAAATTATTTTTTTCATTTAAGGATACCTTTATAAAACATATTTGTTGCATCTTAGAATAAAAATAATCCACTTTCAAGGTAAATATTGTTGTATTTTAATAAATGCTGTGTTATTTGAAAAGTAATGATAAAAGGAAATAAATAAGATGGCTGTAGAACCCCCGATTTATACTATTAAAAATGCTCATTTAAGCTTTGGACTTAATCCTCTTTTTACAGGGGTTGAGTTGAATATAAGTCGCGGTGATAAAATTTGTTTGGTCGGTCGAAACGGATCAGGAAAATCTACACTGTTAAAAGTTATATCAGGATTAATTGAGCCCGATGATGCCGAAATATTTATTCAACCTGGAACACATATTTCTTATATGCCTCAAGAAGCTGATTATTCTATGTATGGTTCTTTAAGGGAAGTCGTTTTATCCGGATTGAGAAAAATTACGCCAGAACAGGAGTATAAAGCGGATATCTTAATTAAGCACTTTAACATACTGGAGGGGCAAAATCCTGCAAATTCATCAGGAGGAGAGCTTAAAAAAGCAAGTTTGGCAAAAGCTCTTATTTCTGATCCTGATGTGTTGTTGCTAGATGAGCCTACTAACCATTTAGATATTGAAACAATTGAAAAATTAGAAGAAGTAATAAATAAGTTTCAAGGTGCGGTTATTGTCATCAGTCACGATAGAATGTTTTTAAATCATGTTTCTAAACAAACTTTTTGGCTTGATAGAGGAGTGTTACATTCTAATAATAAGGGATTTGCTTTTTTTGATGAATGGCAAGAAAAAATCTTGGAACAAGAGATTATAGAACAAAAATATTTAAATAAGAAAATTGAAGAAGAAACAGAATGGTTGCATAAAGGTGTTACGGCAAGACGTAAACGTAATCAAGGCCGTTTACGCAGACTGCAGCAGTTAAGACAAGAGCGCAGAGAACAAATTAAGCAAATTGGATCTGTTAATTTAGAAGTGGATAGCGGTGAACTACGTTCAAAACTTGTAATAGAAGCTAAAAATATCTATAAATCATACGATAACAGAGATTTGGTTAAAGATTTTTCAATCAAAGTAATTAGGGGCAACAGAATAGGTATTGTAGGACCAAATGGTGCAGGTAAAACAACATTAATTAAGCTGTTAACTAAGCGACTTGATCCTGATAAAGGTTTTGTAAGAATTGGTAAAAATTTAGAAGAAGCTTATTTTGATCAAAATAGAATAACTTTAGATCCGAAAAAAACATTATGGAAAACTTTATGTAATGAAGGTGATCATATATGGGTTAGGGGGCGTTATCGTCATGTGGTGGCTTATTTGAAAGATTTCTTGTTTAAGCCGGATCAAGCTCAGTGTCCTGTGTCGGCTCTTTCAGGAGGCGAAAAAAATAGGCTTATGTTAGCTGTTGCACTCGCTAAAACTTCCAATTTTTTAGTGTTAGACGAGCCAACTAACGACTTAGATATGGATACGCTTGATTTGTTACAAGAAGTGTTAGATGAGTATCAGGGTACAATTTTAATTGTAAGCCATGATAGAGACTTTTTGGATAAAGTTTCTACTTCTCTTTTGTATATGAAAGGAGATGGTACAATTGTTGAGCACGTAGGAAGTTATACGGAGCTGTTGGATAAAATAAAAAATAAAGAAGAAAAAGAGGTAAAAAAATCTAAGCCCGTACAACAAACAAAAGAAGATAAAACCAAAAACATCAATAAGTTAAGCTATAAAGATAAACGATTACTTGAAGTTCTTCCTATCGAAATAGAAGAATTAGATAGTAAAATTTCAGAAATAGAAAATATTTTATCTAATGATACAGGTCTATATGTTAGAGATGCAAAGTTGTTTGATGAGTTTACGGCACAGCTGGAAGAATATAAAACTCTTAAAGAAGAAAAAGAGCTTTTGTGGCTTGAAATTGAGATTAAAGCAGAAGAGTTAGCAGGCTAGATTTTATTAGTTTTCTATGTTTGTCTTATTCGGTATCATCAGGATAGAATTTGTCATAAATTTGCAAATATGCTACAATTTGGAAAACAGCTAAAGCTGAATGCATTATTGCCATTACAATTTTAGATGATTTTAATTCAATAAATCCGACAAATAGTGGTAATACACCAAAAAGAATAAATGTTGTGGCGATTACTTTTAAGTAGTTTCCTTTTACTCTTGCATATGCTGAAATTATTGAATTATCTTTTTTATCGAGTGTTGCAACCCATGCAAACCCAGGTATGAAAAATGTGATGCTTAATAAAGTTGTTATTCCTAAATATATAATAAAGCGCAAATATGAATGGTTTATCATAAAGCGATAAACTGTTTGCAAAAGGTTGTATAAATCAGGAAATCCGATTAAGCCACGGCATAATTTATAGGTGATATGGAAAGATATTTTCCCGCATATTACTACCAAAAACGAAAGTGCAGTTATAGCTAAGAATTTTATAAATGAATCTACAATTTTTTCTTTGGTTATTAGCGGTTTGTTTTGGCAGTATAATCCAGCAAATAAATAGTAGAATGAATAAATATAAATACCATATAAAAAGCCAAAAAAAGGATTATGTATTGAAATTTCTATTTTAGATGCTGTATATGATCCGATAAAAGAAAGAAATGTCATAAAGCATAATATACCTTTATTGTTACCAATAAATCCGAGAGTATCAATAAAAATTTGGCGAACTGACATTTCTTTCTTCATGGATTTTACCTATTCTTTATCATTTTCCATAAATTTTTCAAGCCAATGAATATTGTATCTTCCATCAATATACTCAGCTTGAGAAATAATTTTTTGGTGTAAAGGTATTGTTGTTTTCACACCCATAATGATGCATTCTTCTAAAGCTCTGCGTAAACGCATAAGTGCGCTGTTACGGTTTTTTCCATGAATGATGAGCTTTGCAATCATGCTATCATAGTATGGAGGGATAGAATATCCGGAATAAATTTCTGAATCAACTCGCACTCCTAAACCACCTGGAGCGTGCCATTCAAGGATTTTTCCAGGGCATGGAGCAAAATTAGTAGGATCTTCAGCGTTAATACGGCATTCAATAGCGTGTCCATTAAATGTAATATCATCTTGGGTATATCCTAAAGTAGCACCACTAGCTATTCTAATTTGTTCTCTTACTAAATCAATTCCTGTTATGGCTTCTGTTATAGGGTGTTCTACTTGTAAACGTGTATTCATTTCCATAAAGTAAAATTTGCCATCTTCATATAAGAACTCAAGTGTTCCAGCGCTTGTATAGCCAATTTTTTCAATAGCTTTACGAACAATATCACCAATTTGTTTACGTTCAGCATCATTTAATGCTGGAGAAGGGCATTCTTCAATAACTTTTTGGTTGTTACGTTGAATTGAACAATCTCTTTCACCAAGGTGAACAACATTGCCGTATTTATCAGCTAAAATTTGCATTTCAATATGTCTAGGTTTTTGCAAATATTTTTCCATATAAACAACATCGCTGGTAAATGCAGCTTTAGCTTCGGCTCTAGCCATTGTGTATGCTTCTGTAAGTTGTTCTTTGTTAAAAGCAATTTTCATGCCTTTACCGCCACCACCATCTTTGGCTTTAATGATGACCGGATATCCAATTTTTTCAGCCCATTCAAGAGCTTCTTCAATTGTGTCTAAGGCTGGAGAACCAGGTGTAACTGGAAGCCCTGCATCAATAGCTGCTTTTCTGGCGGTTATTTTATCGCCCATTAAGCGCATTTGAGCAGAAGTTGGTCCTATGAAAGCTATACCATGCTTTTCAACCATTTCAGCAAAATCGGCATTTTCAGATAAAAAGCCAAAACCAGGGTGGATGGCATCTGCCCCTGTAATATGTGCAGCAGTAATAATTGCCGGTTTATTTAAATACGAATCTGCTGAGCGAGCAGGGCCTATGCATACAGCTTCATCAGCTAAGCGTACGTGCATGGCGTTTGCATCTGCTTCAGAATGTACGGCAACGGTTCTTATGCCCATTTCTCTGCAAGCACGATGAATTCTTAAAGCAACTTCTCCGCGATTCGCAATTAAAATCTTTTCAAACATAAATTTTTCCTATTTTTATTATTCAATAACAATAAGCGGAGCACCATATTCAACAGGATCTCCAGCTTCGACTAAAATCTTAGTTACACGACCACCTTTATGGGCTTTAACAGGATTAAAAGTTTTCATAGCTTCAATTAAACAAACTGTTTCACCGGCTTCAACAACATCACCAACATGAACATAAGTATCAGCAGTAGGATCACTTGAAAGGTAAACAACACCAACCATAGGAGATTTTACGGCATTAGGGTTGTTTTCATAATTTGCTTCATTCTCAACGATTGTGTTTTCTTCTGTTTTTTGAACAATAGTGGGAGCTTGAGATGGAGCAATTGCTGTAGGCGCGGGAACAAATGACGGAACAACAGCACCACTATGGTTGCGTGATAATGAAATTCGACAGCTTTCATCTTCATATTCTAGTTCTGTTAAATTTGTTTTATCCAATATTTCAGCAAGTTTGCTTATAACTTTTGTATCAATAGGATTTGACATTCTTATTCTCTTTCAAAAATTAAAAATCAGTTTAAACTTTTATCTCTAAAATTTAAAAATTACAACAAAAATCGACAACTTGTTAAATAAATAGATTAATTAATTAAACTTTAATGGTTTGTTTTTTATTGTTTATAAAATTTAATTTTTAAGGATGTTTTATGAAAAAAATAAATCAATTTGGGCGTAGTATGGTTGAAATGCTAGGAGTTTTAGCCATTGTTGGTGTTCTTTCTGTGGGCGCTATTACTGGGTATTCAAAAGCAATGATGAAATATAAACTCAATAAGCAAACAGAACAAATTGGTAGTGTTATGGATAATATGCATATTCATATAGAAGACCTCATAAAAGCAAAAGAGGGGATGAATGCATCTAATGGAACAGACTTAAAAAGCATTTTAATAAAAATGAATGTTATCCCTAAAGAAATGATTAAAGGAAGTAATATTAAAGATATTTTTGGAAATAATGTGAATTTTGGTATTACTGTCGCTCAAGGATATCATTGGTTTGAAACAACTATTTCAACTGGCGCCAATAAAGATATATGTATAAATTTGTTTAATATAGCTATGCAAAAACGAAATGATATATGTAGAGTTAAAATTAGTAAAGGTGGTGCTGAAGGTGGTGATATTTATGGGGATAAAGATTGTACAGCTCAACGAACTTGCTTAAAAAACATGACATTATCTGATTTTGAAGAAAAATGTAGTTTTTGCGATGGCTCGAATAGATGCACTTTCTATTTTCAAGATAGATATAAATAATCTACCAGACCATAACTAAAGTTCCAATAGTGATAAGCGTGCAACCAATGATTGCTTTTAAGCTTAATGTTTCGCTTAAAAATAATGCAGCTAAAACAATAGTGAGAACTAAGCTAAATTTATCAATAGCGACTACTTTTGAAACTTCTCCCATTTGAAGAGCCTTAAAATAACACAGCCATGATGCTCCGGTAGCTAAGCCAGAGGCAATTAAAAACCACCAGTTTTTTGCTGAAAGATTAAATAGTTGATTTTGTGAACCAGCAATAAATACCATTGCCCATGACATAAATAAAATTACGATTGTTCTGATTGCTGTAGCAACATTAGAGCTAATACCGTCTAAACCGATTTTTGCTAATATAGAAGTGAGGGCTGCAAATAAAGCTGATAAGCATGCATATATAATCCACATCATGTTATTTTGTCTCCTTTTTAAAGGATTTTAGATATATGAATTAAAGTTGCAAGCTTTAATTTAGATTATTAATATAATATTTATATTTTTCTTGCAATTTATAAAATGAGAGTATATAGAGGTTAAATATGAGCGGGACGTAGTTCAGCCTGGTAGAGCGCTTGCATGGGGTGCAAGAAGCCGGAGGTTCAAATCCTCTCGTCCCGACCAGTACATAAGATAGTATGTTAGCACACATACTATCTTATTTTTTGGGGTAAATTCACTCTTTTATAATGTATTTTGCAGGAATAACTCCGTCTTTAAGAACAACCATATAGTGCCTTATTACTGCATAGAGCAAATCTTTTGATGCATCTACTTTTTCCCAAGTAAGATATGATAAATCAATTTTATCAGGTGTCACTTGATAAAATTTTTCATTATATCCACCAGCATCAGAACCATTTTTGCACCATATTGATTCTACCAAACCATCTTTTATTAATTCATTCAGTTCAAATGAAAATAATACGGTACCATCAACAATCTTTTTTAATATAGGGTCATTGCCTTTCCATTTTATCTGCTCTGTCAAACAAGAAACAGCCCTTGAGCGCCCATAAAATGTGTTATCCATCCACTTTAATATATCTTCTTTATTTTCGGAACCGGCACGATGAGCATATGGTTTCAAATTTCGATCAACCTTTGAAATAGATAATAGACCATCAGTCATTATAGAATTTTCTTTTGGGGCATAATGGTACAATTTCATTTTTTTCTCCATTTGTAAAAAAATGTCTGATATTGCAATCAATATTATGTTTAAAATTAACAATATCAGAGAATGTTATCATTGATATCGTTCAAAATTAAAACTAAAATAATTTTGTATTTATTTAGTTGCTTGTCTGGCCACTGCTATCTGTTGTATGTTTGAAACATTCCTTGTTGTTGGAGAATTGCTGTTGCTATTTGATTTTTCTCTTGTTTGTTCTCTTTGAATATAAGCATCTACAAAAGTATCAACAAACAATGCGCAACGAGCAATTGCTCTGTGGCTTGGTAATGGTGAAGCTATTGCGGCTACCTTGTTTGCTTTCTTGATTCCTTTACTTAATGCTTGACAACCTTTTTGAACAAATTCTTTTACATCTTCGCCTACGGCTTTAAAGAGTTCAGAATAAACATGCTTTTTATAATCTTTGTTAAATTGTTGATTTATTTCACCGTAGTTTTGAGGGTCATAGAGGTTGTAAAGACCTATATCTTTTCTTAATTTATCAGCTTCTTGAGGGCTCAAATTTTCGTTGTTTACTTTAGCTGCTGTTGCATATAAAATTGGAGCAGTAGGTTGAATTGCACAATTGTAATCTTGTAAGTTGTACTTGTATTGGTTATCAGCTTTAGAAAATTCACAATTTGCTAATCCTTCTTTTTTGCCACCATTTTGAAAATGTTTTTCAATGGTTTCAAGGTTTTTAGGATCCTCAAAATTCATACCTTGTTTCCACAATTTGATAATATCTTCTTGTTCTAAACCTGATTTGTTCATTCTGAAAATGGCATCTTGTACATCTTTTTTCATGATGTTGATACCTTCAGCTTGATATGCAAATCCTTCTTTAATGTCTTTTTCCTCTAGTCCCAGTTTTTTATAATCAATGACATAAGAAATTGAATCTTCCGGAACATACTTGGTAGCATCGTGTTCTGTGTCATTGTAAAATAATTCAGGGTTAGATGCTGAAATAGCTTTGCCGTTTTCATCAAAAATTGCTGATTTACAATGAGAATACCAGTGTTTATTTGATGTATCCGTTATATCTGAGGTATCTCTTTTTTGCCAACTATCTGCAAGAGACAGATAACATGTTAAGACATATTTTCCCTCTACATCTTTAGGGTCTAATTTGCTAAGACCTTTGTTATCAATTTTTTCAAACCCTTTTGATTCTGCCCAATAGTCTAACATTTCAGGTTTGGGTAAGAAATCTTTTTTTACGCCTGATAAGACGCCTTCTTCTTTAATTGTTCCCTTATAATCGCTCATTCCCATATTAATAAGATCTATCATCAAATCTTTTTGATACTGAGGACTATCTTGTGTTGGTGCGTATTTATGAATAATTTCAGTTCCTATGTATGTGAGAAATTCTCTATACCTTGGATCATCAGGGATATGCTCTTTAGCAAACTTTTCCATATCTGGCATAACTTTTTCAGCTGTATTAATTATGGCTGAATATCCCCAATCTGCTACATCGCTTTTAACTGAATTATAGCCTTCAGTTACATTATCTATTGCTGATTTTGCTTCATCAGCTAATTTTTCTGCTAATGACATGGTTTCGCCGGATGCTTGTGATTGAGCTTGTTGCTTTAAACGCGAATTAGTTGCTTTTATTAAAGCTGACACATATGACTGTATCTGATGTTGAATTATTTTTGAACTACCAGCGTATTGGGCATATTTTTTTTGTTGTTCAGCTGTTTTATTTCTTTTTTCTTCTTTTTCTTCAGCTTTTTTAGAAAATGGCCACATATTATTTCTCCCTTTTTAATTATAAACAAATATTAAAAATATTTACCTGATTTGAGCATGTCCGATTTGAGCATATGCTAATGCAGGTTGTTGTATTTTGTTATTATTATTTTCATTGGATATGGATTTTTGATTTTCTCTTCTATGAATAATATCTTCCATAACCGTCATCATTTCAGGAAATACCAATCGAGTTTTTGCGCTAACCCAATTTGCAGTATTAGATATATTTTTTGATATTTCGTGTAATTTTTCTTTTGGGTATTTAATAAATTCTTTTATATCTTCATTTAGAGCTGTTTTAGCTTCGGATATAACATGATTTGAATATTGATTATAAAACTTTTTGGTAATTTCACCATAATTTTCGGTGTCATGAATATTGTAAAGACCGATATCTTCTCTTAATTTTTTAGCTTCTTGCGGACTAAGATTTTCGTTGTTTATTTTAGCGGCTGTTGCATATAAAATTGGAGCAGTAGGTTGAATTGCACAACTATAATCTTGTAAATTATATTGATATTTATTTTCTGATTTAGACAAATCGCATTTGGTTATATCTTCTTTGGGTTTACCGTCTTGTAAATGTTGTTCTATGGTTTTTAAATTGTTAGGATCGGTAATATTAATTTGATCTTTCCAAAGTTTGATAATTTCTTCTTGTTCTAAACCTGCTTTTTTCATTCTGAATATAGAATCTTGCATATCTTTATCCATGATGTTTATGCCTTGCTCTTGATATGCAAATCCTTCTTTAATATCTTTTTCAGATAATCCAAGTTTTTTATAATCAATAGCGTAAGAAATGGTATCGTAAGGTGCGTAAACCGTCGCATCATGATTTGTGTCGTTACGAAAAGGTTCCGGATTAGAATTACCAATAGGTTTACCACTATCATCATAAATTGTTGATTTACAGTGAGAATACCAATTTTTGTTTGTAGTGTCTTCTAAATCGCTTGTGGTTCTTTCAGCCCAAGATTTGGCTATGGGTGGGTAATAAGTTAAAACATATTTTCCGGCAACATCTTCAGAATTTGATTTAGAACCATTATTTTTAATTTGTTCAAAACCATGTGATTTTGCCCAATATTCTAACATACCAGGTTGAGGTAAAAAGTCTTTTTCCATATTTGATAAAACATGTTCTTTTTTAAGTCCACCATGATAATCAGGCATCATAACATTGACTACATTCATAGTTAATTTTGTTTTGGCTTCACTATCATACTGTTTAGGAATGTAATCATTCATTATTGTAGCTATACCTAAAGTTAGAACTTCTCTATATCTTTTATCAAATTTTAAATACTGAGCATATTTTTTTTGTTGTTCAGCAGCTTTATTTCTTTTTTCTTCTTTTTGTTCCTCATTTTTTTTAGAAAATGGCCACATGCATTATTTCCTATTAATAGTTAACATAAAAATATTGTACGATTAATTGTACTTGTTGTCAACTTTTAATATCTTACATTTATTGTGGTATAAGATTTTATTTGTTGATGCACTTGTTTTGTTTTTATATTAACTTAAACTAGAAAAAAACTATGGATGATATTGTAAAAATACTAGATTATTTTTTTTTATTACTTAAGAATGTAGTTTCAGAAAAGTTGAAAATATAGATTTTAAGATGAATATAATAGCGACAAAAATGAAAAATAATTTTCTTTGGATAGGAATTACAGATTGTATATATTCTGTATCTCGTTTGTTTTGTGATGTTTTTTTGATTGCGTATTTGCTTAAAGTTTCAAAAGATAATTTTGCAAATGTCGGATTTTATTGGTTAGCAGTTGTAAGCGTTACGGTTATTTTATCATACTTATTAAAAGACTATCTTAAAAGCGGTTATGAATTAATTATATACAGATTAGGTATAATTTCTAATTTTGCTTTGTTTATTTGGCTTTATATAATGGGTGACGAAGTCTCAAAACATATCATTGCTACAGGTGTCTTTACCGGATTAAGTATGGCTCTAAGAGGATTAGGTAGAATATTTTTAACAAGTAAAAATGTTTCTGATGATAATATGATTAAATTTAGAGGTTATATTGAAGTTGTAAAATCATCTTTGCGAATAGTTGTTCCATTTTTGTTGGGGTTGTTTTTAATGAAAAATGCTTCTTTTTTTCAGTCTTTGGGCATTATTTCTGTAACGTTGTTTATTGAATATATTTTTACATACAAAATAGAAGCTAAAAGAGGTGATTATAAAAAAGCTAATTTGAACAAGTTTATTTATGAAAATAAATCAGATAATGTTCTTAAAGAAGCTTATAAGATGGATTTTTTTAGAGGTTTGACTATTCAAGGTATTTTACCAACTACAATAACATTATACTCAGTTTATTTATTTGGTGATAATTTTAAGTTGGGTGTTGTTACGTCCTTTTTTTGCTTATGTACATTAGCTGTTAATTTTTTATTCGGTAAATTTTGTAAATATAGCAAATTTGTTATTATTGCTAAATTTACGGGGTGTTTTTCTGTTTTTTGCGCATTGTTATTTGTTGTTCTCCCAAATAAAGTAACTTTTCTTATTTATAATTTTTCATATGTGACAATTATGCAACTTATTTGGTTGGTTACAGAAGTGAATATGTTTAATGTTGCAAACTTGAATCAAATTAAGAATAATTATAAAACTGAATACTTTGTAGTTAGAGAATTTGTTCTTGGCATAGGAAAAATATTGGGAACATTGATGCTTATACTAATAGCAATGTTCAAAAATATATTTTTCTTGCATATGTTTTTATTGTTTCTAACTGTTGGTATGGCAATTATGAATTTTTATGTAGTATCGTTGAATAAAAAACTGTTTTCGAAATAGGAAGAGTAATATGAGATTTTTAATTACAGGTGGAACCGGAACATTTGGTAGCGCTTTGGTGGAAAAGCTTTTAAAGAATGGAAATGATGAAATTATTGTTTTTTCCAGGGATGAGTATAAGCAATATTTAATGAGAGAAAAATATAAAACAGATAAATTAAAATTTGTTATTGGTGATATTAGAAATATTGATTCATTAAATGCTTGTATGAAAAATGTTGATTATGTATTTCATGCAGCCGCTATGAAGCATGTAAGAATTTGTGAAGAAAATCCGCAAGAGGCTATTCTAACTAATGTTATAGGTACGCAAAATGTTTTAAAATCAGCGATAGAATATGATGTTAAAAAAGTTGTAATACTTTCAACGGATAAAGCTGTATGCCCTCAAAATACTTTAGGTTTAACAAAGGCATTAGCTGAAAAATTAGCGTTAAGCTTTGTTCCAACTTCGAAAACAAAAATTTTTATTACCAGATTTGGAAATTTGATGATGTCTCGAGGCAGCGTTTTGGAAAAATTTGTTGATTTAGCTAAACAAGGAATGTCGTTAACAGTAACATCTCCTAATATGGAACGATTTATGATGACAATTGAAGATGCCATTAATTTAATATTATTTGCTTTTTCTTCCGATAATAGCGGTCACATCTTTATAAAAAAATCAAAAGTGTTTAATATTTTAATGGTAGCTCAAGTTATAAATGATTTGTATAAAAATAAGGCTCCGATTGAAATTATTCCATCAATTAACGGTGAAAAAGAAATTGAAGCATTAGTTTATAATGAGAAGGTTATTGAGCATGATGATTATTATGAAATTGATCCCAATAATACAATTGGAGAAATGAAAACTATTTTATCTACTGATTATCTTAAAGAAAGTCCGGAAAGCATTAAAAATATTCTTCAAGACTTATTAGAGATGAAGCATAATTAGCTTTTTTGACTAGGATTTTATTTGTTGATGTGCTTTGTTGGAATTTTTCTTTAATTGTTCTTGTCGTTTTGTAAATCTGATATAATGTTTTTCAAGATTATCAATAAGAAATTAAAAGGTGCATTTCCTTGTTGTTCTTGATTATATATTATGTATCCTAAGTATGAAAGAGTTAGATAATCTGCTTGACTTTGGTTTATTTTAATATTTGAAATTTGGTTATACGCATAGATAATATGTTTGGCTAAATGTCTGTCAATTTTATAAAACGGCAAAAAGTCATTAATTTGAGGCATAATACCGGCATTTCCAAAGTCAAGAACACCTTGCAAAGCATTTTCTTGAGTTTCATCTAGTATAATGTTGCTTCCGCTCATGTCGTTATGAGCAAAAACCATATTATTATCAATGTTACACTTAAAATCATCAAGATTGATTTTATTGTCGCTGTATTTTAATAATGCTGATTTGCACAGATTATAATCAAAATCAGGTTTTTGGGTAAAATTCCAATTATCTGCCATGGTGTTAGTTATATCAGTTGAAATAGAGTGAATTGCCGCCAGTAGTTCAGCAATTTCTTCAGCCAATAATGTTTTTTGAGTTTTTGATAAATTGGCATAACATGTATTATACTCTGTTTCTCCTCGGATGTTGTCACAAATTTTACCTTTTATGATTTTATGATATGTAAACGGATATTCTAATTTTGAATAACAAACAATGTCAGTTATTTTATTTTTCAATTTATCAGGTAAGTTTTCTTGCAATAAGTTTGATATTTTTGCTTCTAATTGTTGTGATTGCCAAATTATTTCAGCTTTAGGAAAACGTACTACATAATCGTTTATGCGATATGCAAAAGATTTGGATCCGCCGACTAACCGAATTGGAGTGCCAACTAAATGAGGCAAATTTGTCAGAGATAATAGATTGGTTACAAAATCTATGTTATCGGCATTTTCTTGAGATAAAAATTTTAGCATTAATTATCTTCCTTTGATTTATGCTCGTTGTTTAGAAGCTGTCTTGCCTAACGTGTTGCCATATAATTGGGTGTTGAGATAATTTATTAGTCGTTTTTTACCAATATTTTTAACTAATAGTTTTTTTGCTTTATGTGGTATAAAGCTCAAAGGACTAATGCTGTTTAATAAACGTTTTCCGAAACTTACAGATTTATCTTCCAATGCGGCTTTCTTGTATCCTTTTGTAACATGAGGATCTAAAAAGGCAATGAAAAGAGCAGCTCTTTTTATGTCTTCAGAAGAGTTGTTTGATGTTTGAGCTATGATTTTAAATATTGTTCCGATGTTTTTACAATATTGCCCTCTGTTAGGGTGTTTCTTTTCTATTTGTTCAAAGGTTTCTTGTATACTGATATCCTTTTTTAATTTTTTATTTGCCATATCTTGAGCGC
The DNA here is from genome assembly GCA_045611785.1 of Alphaproteobacteria bacterium. Classification (GTDB taxonomy): domain Bacteria; phylum Pseudomonadota; class Alphaproteobacteria; order RF32; family CAG-239; genus JAFTYO01. The sequence goes on along the minus strand of JAZKXV010000012.1, from coordinate 100,245 downwards.
AAACTTGGTATAAAATGTTGCCGAGTTCTTTTCTGTCTTCGGTTGAGTAATTTTCATAATTTATTTTTGACCATGCGCCTCTGATTACGCCTTTGAAGATTTGCATGCTACTGTCGTCGGAATTTAGTTTTGCATAAATTTTATCTTTAACTTGTGGGTCTAATTTTAATTCTTCACCATTGGCAGCTGCATTAAATAAGCCGTTAAATAAGATCATTCCTACACGTCTGTTTGCTCTGGCTTCAGGCGCTAACTTATCCATAGATTCAGGTTTTATAATCTTTTCTATGGTTTGGTTTTTACTTTCCAAATGTTTAGCAATTTCAGACTTAAATCCTTTTACAATATTTTCATTAATTTTATGATGTCCGTTATTCATAGATTGAGTAAAGCATTCTATCAAATCTTTAGGTTGTAAACCGGCATAAAAATCATTAAGAGCAAGTAAACCTCTTTGGAATTCGCTCAAATAAGGAGGAATAGAGCGATTTTGAGAAATTTCTGTTTTATAAAATTCAGAAATTGCTTTATCAATTTCCTGACTGAAAACACCTGCAATATTAGGGTTCTTTGTTATACCGATTGCGGTTCTTGCTAATACAACGCCTAAAACTTCTTGTTCTTTTTGTGTCGGCTCTACCATACTTATTGATCCGGTATCAAAGATACCGATGGTGTTTGTTTTGGGGTCAATTTTGTATTGTCCGCCATGTCTGTCAGAATCAAAACGTTTACCTGAGAGCATGTTAGCAAGCTCAGTGGAAAAGATAGTTTTAGCAACGCTTGTTTTATACGGTTCGGTTAAATCTTTAAAATCTATACCTTGAGCTTTTTCTAAAATAGCCCAATCTTTTCCTCGTTCTGACCAGTTTTTAACATCAAGGTTAAATTCTATTTTGTCTGTTGTAACTTTTTCCGGATAAAGTTTTTTTGCATCAAGCAACTGTTTATATCCGATGTCTAAATCTGTTTCAATTATGACATTGTCAGCAGCGTTATCAACTAATCTTTTAAACGATGAGATGTTATCATATTTACTGCTTAAGGTAGTAAGCATTTCCCGATAAATTTTAAATTCATTATCCGCTTTTGTTTTAGCGCCTCGGCGTAAAATTTTTACAATTTTATCTCCTATTTCATAAGTAACAAAGAATGAGGCAGAACCTAAGCGTTTTCCAAGAGGGCCTTGTTTTAAAATTTCTGAAGACATTCCATCATTATCAGAGAATATTTCCCAACGGGCAGGTGGGTTTGCTTGACTTTTTGCAAATTGCATTTCGAAACGAATAAAGTCAGGAACATCAGAATAAGAAGCCATGGCCTGAGCAAGTTTGGTTCCTGCAGGACCGGAGTTTTCTAAAAACATCCTTAATCCTTTGGCTAAACTTCTTTGCTCTGGAGTGTATGGACTTTCAATAAAGTGATTAGCTGATGATTTGCTCTTATTGGTAGCGGCCGCCATCATTGCTGCTAAATAAAATGTTTTTTCACTATCAGGTCTTGCATCAATGTAGCTATAGAGAAAATCTGATCCCATTTTAGCTAAATCGCCGGCACCTTCAAACAATTTTTTAGATACAATCTCAAAAGAAGATTGCCAATTATTTTTTCCGTTAGTTATGAGCTCATTAACAATAAGTGCTTTGGCTTCTAAAGATGCCGCATCAAATTCATTTTTGAAAGATTTTAATTTTTCAGCATTAAAAGCAAAGTAATATTTCCTTAATGAATAAGGCAAGTCTTCGCTGATATCTTCTCCTTTTTCAAATTTTTCACATAAGTTGTAATTATATTTTTTATCGGCTTCTTTACACAGAGCGTATTTTAATGCATGGTTCAGTTTATGAGCTTCTTCAGATGAACCGTAACCGAGCAAGAAGTCTTGCATTTGTTCATTTAATTCAGGGTTGTTATTAATGAGGTAAGCAACAGCATCAATGCCATATGCACTTATGATGGCTTTTGGATCAGATGCTTGTATATCAATCTCTGTGGGCTTCATAATAAGAGAAAGTTCTTTTTGCGACATTGTAATTTCAGATAATTCTTTTAATAATTCTATTTTATCTGTTGGTGCAATATTAGAAGTTTTGATGCGTTGAATGCTTTTTATTACTTCTTCTCTTTGCTCTGGAGTAGCTGTAATATCGTTGTAATAAGCATGATTTTTATGCCATGCTTGTGCATACCTTTTAATTATTTCTGCTCTAATTTCAGGATCCGGTATACGAGCTTCTTTATTTAACAATATTTCATAACAATTTTCTTGTATGCTAGCGGGTTCATGACTTATTTGTTCTAATAAGCCTGATTTTCCATCTGTGCCTGTAAGGATATTATAGTAATCGATATTGTCGCTTTTAAAAAGATCGTATTTGGATAAATGGTGAAAAGTCTGAATCATATTATGTACGTCAGAACTGCCATCGTTAAAAATAGATGAAATTACAGGGAAAATTTTTTCTTTCATTGCATCGTTTTTTACGCTTGAATCACTATAATTTACAATGTTCTGTAAACTCTGAATACAATTTATTCTATCTTTATCGTTCGGATATAATTTTAAACATGCTTCTAAAAAGTCTTCGCGTTTAATTATGGTATGAAAACCACTGTCATTTAAAAATCTTATATTATCAAAAATTGAGTTCCCATTATAAGTAGACCAATTTTTTTCATCATTAATTTGGTTAACTAACTTTTGTTTGATAACATCATAAGCGTTTTTGTATGTATCTTTTTGTTTTTTTAACAGTTCAGCTTCTGCTTCATCAATGGAATACTCTTCAGGTTCTTCTAAATAAGCATTGATATGGCTAATAGTGCTACCAATTTTTGTTCCGGCGCAATTTGTTCCACCTGTTTTGCTAAGATCAATTTGAGCATCATCTTTTAATGCATCGTATGAATAATATAATGCGTATGCTTCTTGTAGAGGTGATGGTTGAAAATGATTTATGTTTCGGGTTTGATTGATGCTGTCTTCAAGTTCTTGTTTAGAAAATTTACCGTTGCTGAACCCGCATAATTCTCCAATTTGTTTAGTAAAAGGTGCTTCAAAAGAGTTTAAATCTTTTCCGCTTGATATATGTTCTAAAAGTTTTTTATCAGATATGTCATGCAATCTGATTAGCATGTTTGAAATTGTTGAAATATTCTGGTCAAAATTCGGATTAAATAAAGTATTAATTATAGACCAGTCATCTTCAGAAGATGGAGTTAAATTTATTTGAGAAAATTGTTGCTGTAAAATTGAGAAAAACTCTTTGTTTTCAAAAAAAGATGTCCAAAGTTTTTCTTCGTTGCAACGGATGTCAAAAGTAAGGTAATTGAGAATATTACTAAATTCTTCGGGCTGAGCCTTTCTTATATAATCAGCCATATTGTCAACAATAAAGCTCATATATGGAGATTGTTCAATATTATATGGTCTCGCACTTCTTTCAGCAAAAAAAGCTTTTACATCATCATCTAAAAGCTCGACAACACCGCTTAATGAAATGTCGATTTTGTCTTTACTGTTTCTTATTTTTAATATGTTATTTATATTATTTATCGTTGGTTGAGGTTCAAGAATATTAAATACGCTTTTTAATTTATTAAATTTTTCAGCATCAGATAAACTTTTGTTGTTTTTTATATCTAAAATATCATGATAAGAATTTGTAATTGTATCTGCTATCAGTGAATTGTATAAATTATCAAGTTTTTCAAGCGGAAGAGATGCGCAAACATTGCCATCACGATTTACAATTGTACAAACTGATAATTTTTCATTTTTTATAATTAAGTTATCACCAGCAATATTAAAGGTTAGGCCACTAATGGTTTCAAATTGATCCTTAGCATTAAGGTTTCGCTTGATATAGTTTATAATTTCCGGAGAAAAATGTTTTCCGATATCAGTTTCATTAAAATCAAGTTCTAATAAATTAAAGTTTTTAACAAATACTCCCTTATATCCGTCGCCCCATACTTTTGCAACCAAAGGTCTTATATGTTCAAAATTTTGCATCATTTTATCAAAATTATCGCCACTTGCTTCACGAAAACCTTTTAAATAATGCCTTAAAATTGCAGCAGTTTGACTATCTTCATTGTCAGCATTAAGGCTGACAATGCTTGCATCGTATGAGTAAACTTTGTGTAATACTTCACTCATAAGTTCTTTTATTTGGTTATAGTTAGGATCATTTTTGATTTGATCAAAGTGTACTAATATGGATGCTAAAAAAACATCAGCTTGATTTTTATCTTTTCTGCATATATCGTATATAGACCAGTGTAACGCATAAGTGTCGTCATCGGTAATTCTTAGTGTGCCGTTAGTGTCACATAAGGCTTCATGAAATGCATTTATCCATATTTGTGATGCTGTTTTGGTATCCAGAGCTACAGCTATATCGGTACGTAACCTTTCTGATAACAAACTTATTTTAGAGCGAGATGCAACCATGTCTTTTATGTGCTCATCAATCGGTGATGTCGTTTCAATAAATGAAGCGTTTGTACTTTCAATGATACGTTGCTTTGTGGCAATTATCATTGCATCAATTGCATTAACACGAGTTTTATCATTAACATGATCATCTTTCAAACTTTCAATGTTAATGTAATAAGAATCGAAAATTTTTACTGCTATTTTATGAGCTTCTTCCAAATTATATCCTGCTTGAGCCATTTTTTGAATAGCTCTTAAATCTGCAGCAGTTTCTTCGGCTTTAGAATTTCTATGTTTACCTTGACGTTTGTTTTCTTCAAAATGACCTAGTTCATGAGCTAATATAAAAGCTAATTGATCTTCGTTTTCGCATAAATTAAGCAGACTTTCTGTAATAAAAATAATTTGATAAGCACCTTCTTTGTGAGCGAAAGCCGCATTTTCTTGCTTTTTATCAGAAAGAGCAAATATTATTGGTTCTTGGCTTAAATCAATACTATCTCCAAGCAAGCGTTGGCAAATTTGTTGTATATATTTATGAAATTCAGCTTCATCTTTAGCACTAAAAGATGATAAAGCAAGAGTCCTTTTTGAATATTCATCAATATTTGCTTTTATAGATCTAATTTTTTCTTCTTCATATATCATAAGTTATATCCACTTATAGCTTAATTAATTTTATCATGACATATAACTGTGACAAAATCAAGTTTTTTTCAAATTTTTTATAAAAAAAAGAGGAGCTTTGCTCCTCTTGAAAGATTATTTCCTTAAGCATAAACGCCGGAAAAAAGGCAGTTTGCGCGATATCATGTTGTAAAGTATATACTGATAAGTATAATTTTCTAACTTGTACGGGCTTTTTTTAAGGCGTTTTTTCATTCTGTTGAGCCTTCGGAAAATGGTGTTGAGTTCGAACGGACTGAATTCATTAAAGTGTTTGATGATGAAGAGTGTCACATTGTCTTTTTCAGGCATTTGAAGGGCAAACGATTTAGTTTTCGTTAGTTCGAGAAGTCGGAAGTCCGCTTCTTGAAACATGTAGTTGTACGTAAAAATCATATACATTAATCCGTACAGGTCAATTTTTTCTTTTTTGAAAAAGACGTCATTTGCTCCACGAAAATCAAGTAAGTAAAGAGCAAGTCCCTGTAGAGATGTTCTGTTTTCAGATAGGTACGCATTGGTTGCATAGGCGTTTTTAGTTAGGCGTAATGCTTCACAATTTTCGTTTTTGCAATCTTCTTTTTTTGCTTTTTCAAAACCTTGAAAGAACTCAATTATTGAAGCCTGCAAGTTGCCAAATTCTTCAGCTGTCACCACGTTTCGACAGTTCTCGTTCGAATGTGCTTTTAAATAATATTTTTCTAGTGTCATAAAAATTGGGTTTAATTTATAAAAATTTCTTTATGTTAGCAGAATAGAGCAAAATATTGTTTTTGTCAACCATAAAGGTGGCTGCTTAAAAATTATCTTTATAAACTAAACTCTTGGTTGCGAAAATAAAAAAAACAGATTAAAATCAATTTCGTTATTGGAATTTATTAAGAGAAAAAAATGTATTTGATTAGAAAAATATCAATGTTTGCAGCTGTTTTTTTGACAATGTCTTCTTCGATTACGTTTGCTCAGGAAACAGCTCCCAAAGAATGGCTTGTTTGGCTTGATAATTTAAAAAAAGAAATGATTTCTCGTGGCATAAGTCCAAAAACAATAGATAAGGCATATGGCGATAATACATATTTTCATGAAAAACCTGAGGTAATTGCAAAAGATAATGCGCAAAAAGAATTTATTTTAACTTCTTCAGATTATGTAAATAAGCTTGTTAGTGCAGAAAGAGTTAAAAAAGCTCGTGAGCATTATAAAAAATTGCAGAAAAAATATAAAACGCTGGAAAAAGAGTACGACGTTCCTTTGCATTATTTAACTGCATTTTGGGCAATTGAAACTAATTTTGGGCAAAATAAGGGAAAATATCATTTAATTGATGGCTTAACAAATTTGAGTTACAAAAACAGACGTGCGAATTTTTTTAAAAACGAGCTCTATAATGTGCTTAAAATTATGGAAAAGCATGAACTTGATAATGAGAAACTAATGGGATCCTGGGCCGGAGCTATGGGGCATTTTCAATTTATGCCTTCAACGTATAATGTTTATGCCGTTGATTATGATAAAGATGGATTTGTTGATATATGGGATTCATTTGATGATGCGATTGCATCTGCTTCTAACTATTTAAATTCATTAGGCTGGAAAAGTGCAGAACCTTGGGGTTTTAAAATAGAGTTGCCGTGGAATTTTAATTATGAATTATCAGGCTATAATGTTGAAAAGTCTGTTAAAGAGTGGCAAGAAATAGGTGTAAAAGTATTAAACGACAAAGATGTGGAGTTTTCTTCGGATATAAAAGCATCGATTATAATTCCAGATGGTAAAAAGGGGTATGCGTATATGGTTTTCCCGAATTTTAAACGTATTATGATTTGGAATCGTTCGGAAAATTATGCATTGGCAGTTTCTAAGTTGGCAGATTATACAAACAGCTCTGATAAATATAAGCCAATTCAGTATGCAAACAGATATGCAGTAACTAATAATGAGGTTAAAAAAGTTCAAGCTTTTGTAAATAAGGTTTTGCATACAAAACTTAAAGAGGATGGTATTTTAGGTGTGAAAACACGAAATGCTGTTAAGCTTTTGCAAAAAAAAGCAAAAATGACGCAAGACGGATATCCGGATTATCAATTATTAAATAAAATTGAACAATATGATACTAAATTGGGTTTTGCTGTTCCTGTTCAGCCGGTTAAAGTGCTTCAAAAATAGGTTTTACAACTTTAAAATCAGACTGGACGAATATAAAAAAACAATGTAGCTTATGGAAAAATGATTAAAAGAAATAAATGAAAGTGACTAAAATTAGAATATTGAGTTTATTGATGCTTGTGTTTTTGTACGGGTGTGCTTCAAAAGGAACACCCGAGTTGGGTGGTTTGTCTCCACAGGCTCAAGCGATTGTTATAAAAAATTATGGCGGTGTATATAAAGTTGGTACGCCGTATAAAATTATGGGTAAGTGGTATTACCCAAAAGAAGATTATTCTTATTCTGAAGTTGGTATGGCAAGTTGGTATGGCGAAGATTTTCATGCTAAAAAAACTGCCAATGGCGAAACTTATGATATGAATACATTAACAGCTGCTCATAGAACTCTTCCATTGCCTTCAATTGTTAGAGTTACAAACTTAGAAAATGGTCGTTCTTTGGTATTAAGGGTAAATGATAGAGGCCCATATGCTAAAGAACGAATTATTGATATTTCAAAACGTGGTGCGCAATTGTTAGGGTATCAAACAAAAGGTATAACAAAGGTGCGAGTAGATATTATGGCAGATGAAAGTAAGGCATTAAAAGCCGCACTTTTAGGACAATCGGTGCCAAATGTTTCAAAAATATCGGTTATGAAAACATCAAGCTCACAAGAAAACAGCTTAAATACACAATATTACATTCAGGCGGCATCTTTTACACAAAAAGATTTAGCTGATAATTTATATGCAAAATTACGGCAGTTTGGGCAAGGTGATGTTAAAGATGTGTTTGTTTCAGGCACAACATATTATAGAGTAAGAATAGGGCCGTTTTCTTATCGGGAAGAGGCTGAAGTGGCTCTTAATAAAATTAGAAATTATGGCGTTTATGATGCTAGAATAGTAAAAGATTGAGGAGATATTTAATGAAAATACAATTTAAGTTAATAGCCGGTTCATTGTTAAGTGTTTTGTTTTCATTTAAGGCTGTAGCTTTTGAAACTGCAGCAAAAAATGCTATTTTAGTTGATTATGATACCGGCGCATATATTTATACAAAAGGTCATGATAAAAAAATAGCTCCTGCATCAATGAGCAAGCTTATGACATTGTACATTGTTTTTGATAAAATTAAAAACGGTTCTCTTTCTTTAGACGACACTTTTACTGTGAGCGAAAATGCTTGGCGCAAAGGCGGAGCCGCCAGTGGAAGTTCTACAATGTTTTTAAAGATCGGAGAAGATGTAAAAGTAGAAGACTTGCTTAAGGGGATAATTATACAATCAGGTAACGATGCTTGTATTACCGTTGCTGAAAATATATCAGGCTCAGAAGAAGATTTTGCTGTATTAATGACTGAAACAGCTGAAAAAATAGGTTTAACCAACAGTATGTTTGCAAATTCAACAGGTTGGCCTCATCCTGATCATAAGATGTCTGTTGAAGATTTAGCTAAGTTGGCAAAGCTGATAATTGAAGAATTTGAAGATTATTATCATCTGTTTTCGCAAAAAGAGTTTACATATAACGGAATTAAACAAGGTAACAGAAATCCGTTGTTATATTCTATGGATGCCGCAGATGGCTTAAAAACAGGACATACAGATGAAGCAGGATTTTGTTTAACTGCTTCTGCTAAAAAGAACGGACGTCGTTTAATTAGTGTTATGGGCGGAATGAAAAGCAATAAAGAACGTTCAGAAGAAGCTGAAAAACTTATGAACTATGGTTTTAGAGAATTTGATAACTATAAAATCTTAAATAAAGGCGATGTTTTATCAACAGCCAAAGTTTGGTACGGTAAAACCAATATACTTGATTTAACGGTTTCTGATGATGTTGTGGAAACAATTAAGAAAAACTTACGTAATAAGTATGAGCTCAGAGTTAGTTATAAAGAACCAATTAAAGCTCCTGTAAACAAAGGAGATAAAGTTGGTAAGGTCACTTTAGTAAGTCCGGAAGGTTTTGAAAAAGATTTTCCGTTAGTGGCTGCAAATGATGTAGAACAAATGAGCGTGTTTAACAAGTTTATGGCTAATTTAAAATATTTGGTGTTAGGAAATAAATAATGTTTGGAAAATTTATAACCTTTGAAGGCGGCGAGGGTACCGGCAAGTCAACACAAATTAAATTGTTAGCCGAATTTTTGATGTCAAAAACTAAAGATGTCGTTCTTACAAAAGAGCCGGGAGGAACTGAAATCGGTCTGGAGTTAAGACGTATTCTGATTGAAGGCGAAATTAGTAAGCTAGATGCAGAAGCTGAGGCTTTATTGTTTTTTGCCGACAGACGTATACATATGGTTAAGAAGGTTTGGCCAGCCGTAGAACAGGGACAATGGGTTTTAAGTGATAGATTTGCAGATTCTACAATGGCTTATCAATATTATGCATATAATAAAAGATTATCAAAAGAAGATATCAACGCTTTGTATAATTTTGCAGTCGGAACGTTTAAGCCTGATTTGACTATTGTGTTAGATATTGACCCTAAAATAGGGTTGGCTCGTTCATTTAAAAAAGCCGAAACAATGGTTAATAAAGAAACAAGAAATGAAAATCGTGAACTTATTTGGCATGAAAATTTGCGTTATGGTTATTTAGAGATAGCTAAAGAAAATCCGGATAGATGTGTTGTTTTAGATGCAAATAAAAGTATTGAAGAGTTACACAAAGACATTGTTAAGGTTGTTTGCGATAGGTTTGGGTTATAAAAAATGGATAATATATTGCCTCAATTTAATTCCTATCTTATAGGTCACGATGATGCATTAAACGTATTTTTATCGGCCTTTAAGTCTGGGAAAATACATAATTCATGGCTGATTAGCGGACCCGAAGGCATCGGTAAAGCAACTTTTGCATATAAAATTGCTCGATTTTTACTTAGCGCTGATATGTCTAAAAAAGAAGAGTATACTTCTATTAATGTAACTGAAAATAATCCGGTGTTTAAGTTGGTGGCATCTAATTCACACCCTGATTTAAAAATTATTGAAAGAGATTTTATTGAAACAGATAAAAAGAAGATAATCAAAGCAATTAAAGATGGTGAAACCTTAGATGAAAATGATATGCAAGGTTTTAAAAAATCTTCGGTTATTAAAGTTGATGAAGTTAGGTTGGTTAATGAGTTTTTGAGTAAAAAATCTTTTGATGGCAATTGGAGAGTTGTTATTGTCGATTGTGCCGATGATATGAACCAAAATGCAGCAAATGCTTTGTTGAAAATTTTGGAAGAACCACCTGCTAAAAGTATGCTTTTATTGATTTCTCATAATCCTAATAAGCTTTTACCAACCATAAAATCAAGGTGTGCAAAACTAAATTTATTGCCGTTAGAAAATGAAAATGTTGCTTCGTTATTGCGCAGATATAGACCAGAACTTTCAGAGGGACAAATAAAAGAATTGGTTAAAATATGTTCGGGCAGTATCGGTAAAGCTATAAAATATGCCGATAATAATGGGCTTGTGTTATATCAGACATTAGAAAACCTGTTTTTTGCAAGGTCTGAATTTGATGTAGATAAGGCTCTTGATTTAGCTTCGCAAGCATCTAAAGATGAACAGGTTTGGGATTTGTGCCAAGAATTGATTGAGAAATTTATCGTAGATATGTTCTTTAGCGGTGAAAAAATTGAACAAATTGGAGATGCTTGGGATAAAGTCAGAAAGATTTTTTATGATACGGTTAGTCTGAATATGGATAAAAGACAAGCTTTAATCAATATTATAAATATAATTTGTAAGGTATTATAGTATGTTGATAGATAGTCATTGTCATCTGAATGCAGTTGAAGATTTAGCAAATATTATTCAAAGAGCTAAAGATAAAGATGTAAAAGTTATGCTTAATGCCGGTGGTAAGTTTGATGAGATCCATATCGGTGTGGACATTTGCAATACTTTTGACGGAGTTTATACAGTTAGTGGTGTTCATCCTCATGATGCAAAAGATTATGAATATATTACAGCTGATGATGTGCTTAACAATTTAAAACATGAAAAAGTTGTGGCTGTCGGTGAATGCGGATTAGATTATTATTATGATTTTAGTCCTAAAGATGTACAAATTAAAGTGTTAAAGCAAATGATAAAAGCTGCTCAACAAAGCGGCTTGCCGATTATTATTCATAATAGGGAATCTGATAATGATATGATGGATATATTGTCTTCATCATTTAAAGAAAAACCATTTAGCGGTGTTATACATTGTTATTCATCATCTTGGGATTTGGCTGAAGTTGCTTTGAATTTGGGTATGTATATATCTGCTTCCGGAATTATAACTTTCAATTCGGCTCAAGATATAAGGAAAAATTTTTCTAAGGTGCCTTTGGATAGATTGTTGGTTGAAACAGATACTCCGTATTTGGCTCCGGTTCCGTATCGTGGCAAGGTAAATGAGCCATCTTATGTTATAAATACGGCAATGGCTTTGGCAGAAATAAAAGGTGTTGATTTTAATAAAATATCAGATATAACTACATCAAACTTTTTTGAGCTATTTACAAAAACAAGAAGGATAGATATTAAAGATGAGTAATAAGCTTATCGTATTAGGAAGTGGTGCAGCGCCTGGAGTTCCATCATTAGCTTCAGGTTGGGGCAATTGTAATCCGAATAATCCTAAAAACAGACGTCGTAGAACAAGTATATATGTTGAAATTGATGGCGTAAAGTTTTTAATTGATACATCTCCCGATATTCATTGGCAGTTATTAGATAATGATATTAAGCATATTGATGCTGTTTTATACACTCATGCACATGCAGATCATTTGCATGGTATAGATGATTTAAGAGATTTAAATAGAATATCCGGAAAACCTTTGGATGTTTATGGAAATGTTAATACAATTGATGCAATTAAAACTCGTTTTCCATATTTGGTAACAGATAAGAACAATCCGAATAATCCGCTTTATAGACCAAGTCTATTATGTAATGAAGTTTTTCATGGTGAACCTTTTTATGTCAAAGGTGTAAAAATTGTTCCAATTAGTTTATATGGTCATCCGGTTTTATCGAATGGATACATATTTAACGATAATCAGCTTATTTATGTTGCCGATTGTTTGGAAATTGGAGATGAAAGTTTGCAATTAATAAAAATAAACCCTAAATTAATGGTAATGCCACTTACAATAATTCATTCTAAGTGGGAGAAACCATATCATATGGGACTTGAAAAAATATTAGAATATGTTAACCTTATGAAACCGTGTAAAACGGTTATAAATCATATGGCTTCAGAATGTGATTATGATGAGGTTAACAATCTGACACCGGAAAATGTATTTCCGGCTTACGATAATATGGTGGTTGAATTTTAGTTAAAGGAAAGAAGAATGCTTTGTATATATCATATTGCTGATCATGATGGAAAAGGTTCCGCTGCTATTGTGAAAAGTATATACCCTGAAATTGAACTTATGGGATTAAATCATGATATGGAAATTCCATATGATGAAATTATTAAACATGATAAGATTATAGTATGTGATATATCTTTGCCGGTTGATTTTATGTTTAAATTAAGTCAAGAAAAAGATTTTGTTTGGATTGATCATCATATTTCGGTTATTGAGCAATATGAAAATAAGCTTAAAACAGAAAACTTGGAGCCTATTAAAGGCTTAAGAAGAGTTGGAACGGCAGCTATGTTGTTAACTTGGGAATATTTTTATCCTAATAAAGAAGCTCCTTTAGGAATTAAGTTGTTGGGCTTAAATGATATATTTGATTTAAGAGATAAAAGAGTTCGAGCTTTTGAATATGCTATGCAGGCAATAGGGGTTAATAAGCCTACAGATAAAGTGTGGGAAGAACTTATTGAAGATAAAATGGATATAGCTTCAATGGTTGAAAAAGGAAAAGCGATACTTTCATACATTAGAAATCGTAACTTCAGACTTGTAAGAGCAGAAGCTTTTGTAAGCGAATTTGAAGGGTATAAATGTATTTGTGCAAATATGCCTCAAGGTTATTCAGAGTTTTATGATTCTTTGGATAATATTAAAGATTATGATGTAATGGTAAATTTCTTTATGAATAAGAAAAATTGTTGGAATTTGTCTTTTTATACAGCAAAAGATAATGTTGATGTTTCAAAAATTGCTGAAAAATTTGGCGGTGGCGGTCATGCAAAGGCTGCAGGTGCATCATCCTTAAAAGAGTTACCTAAATTTTTACAAAAAGGTAACATGTGGGTTAGTCCGAAGTTGTTAAATCAAAATAATTAATAAAATTAGGTACTAAGATGAGTGAGAGAGATTATTACGAACTTTTAGAAGTTGATAAAAATGCTAACGCAGATGAAATTAAGCGTTCTTTTAGGAAGTTAGCAATGAAATATCATCCGGATAGAAATCCTGATGATAAGGAAGCTGAACAAAGATTTAAAGAAATAAACGAAGCTTATGAAGTTCTTAAAGATGAACAAAAACGTGCTGCATATGATAGATATGGACATCAGGCATTTCAAAATTCTATGGGAGGAGGAAATCCTTTTGGTGGTGGTTTTGGATTTAATGCTGAAGATTTATCAGATTTATTCTCTAATGTGTTTAATGACTTTATGGGCGGTGGCATGCGCTCAAATACACGAAATGGCCCAAGAAAAGGTGAGGATTTAAGCTATAGCTTGGAGATTACTTTAGAAGAAGCCTTTAGAGGTGTAGAAAAAGAAATAGTTGTTCGCACAACAGAAGTGTGTGAAAAATGTTCCGGTCATGGTACAGCAAATGGTGAACAAGCTTCAGTTTGTGATATGTGTCGCGGTACAGGTAAAGTTAGAACTCAACAAGGCGGTTTCTTTATGTTTGAAACAGTTTGTCCTAAATGTAGAGGTGAGGGACGCATAATCAAAGATAAATGTAGAGAATGCAGAGGGGAAGGAACTGTTAGAGTTGAGAAAGCATTAAAAATTAAGGTTCCTGCCGGAGTTGAAGATAATACCCGTATGCGAATTACCGGTGCAGGACAAGCCGGAAAAAATGGCGGTCCAAAAGGCGACTTGTATATTTTTATTAATATCCAAGATCATAAATTATATGAGCGTTCAGGTAAAGATTTGTATACTTCTGTTCCTGTTTCAATGGTATGTGCTGCTTTAGGCGGTAAGGTTGAAATTCCGGGTATTGATGGTCAAAAGGTAGAAGTTAAAATCACAAATGGAGCACAGACAGGTAATAAACTTCGTATTAAAAATGAAGGTATGAGCGTTATTAATTCTGACAAAAGAGGCGATTTATATGTTATATTGAAAGTGATAACACCTACAAATTTAACGGCTCGTCAAAAAGAATTATTAGAGGAATTTAGAGATTTATCAGAAGACGACAATTGTCAACCGGAAATAAAAACATTTTTAGATAAGATTAAAGACTTATTTAAATAGTGCTAAGTGGAGATGCTTGATATGATATTTTCAAAATTTGAAAGATTAGTAGCCGGACGCTATTTGAGAGCAAAAAGAAAAGAAGGGTTTATTTCTGTTATTACCGGATTTGCTTTTACCGGCATTGCTTTAGGTGTTGCGACACTTATCATTGTAATGTCTGTTATGAATGGTTTTAAAAGCGAGCTAATGTCAAGAATTTTGGGTATAAACGGTCATATAATGATTGCATCAACCCCTGGATTTCCTTTTACTGATTATAAAAATGCCGTAGGTGATATTGAAAAAATTGCAGGAGTTGAAGTTGCTATTCCTATGATTGAAAAACAAATTTTGATATCTTCAAGAGCTTCATCTTTAGGTGCAATGGTTAGGGGTGTTCATAAGGAAGATTTGCTTAAAAAGCAAGTTTTGCGTAATGGCATTTTGGGGGTTAAACTAGAAAACTTCTCTGATGATGCAGTAATTATAGGTAATAGGCTTGCAGATAAATTAGGCGTTATTGAAGGTGATGAAATTACGTTAATTTCACCTAACGGTAAAGTTACGGCCTTTGGAACGGTTCCAAGAATGAAGTCTTATGAGGTTATTGGCGTGTTTAACATGGGGATGTATGAATATGATGCAAATTATATTTTAATGCCGATGGAAGCTGCTCAAAAATATTTTGGAATGTCTCAATCTGCAGGACAAATTGATGTTACGCTTAAAAATGATTCTGATATGCCACAAATTAAGGCTCTGATTGAACAAAGTGTTGGTATTGATGCTTATGTGTATGATTATAAACAAACAAATTCGGCATTTTTTAATGCAATTGATGTTGAGCGTAATGTTATGTTTTTAATATTGACGCTTATCATTATTGTTGCTGCGTTCAATATTATAACAGGGCTTATAATGTTGGTTAAAGACAAAGGTCGTGATATTGCAGTTTTGCGTACAATGGGCGCAACAAAAGGTATGATTATGCGTATATTCTTTATGGATGGTGCATTTATTGGTGTTGTGGGCACTTTAATCGGTTTGTTTATAGGAGTGTTGTTTTGCGAAAATATTGAAAGTATACGCCAGTTCTTAGAAGGGCTTTCTGGCAGAGAGTTATTTTCAGCTGAAATTTACTTCTTATCAAAATTGCCGGCTAAGATAGACTTTAATGAAGTTGCTGTTGTGGCTATCGTATCTTTAATGCTTGCATTTTTAGCAACAATTTATCCGGCTTACAGAGCTGCAAAGTATGATCCTGTGGAGGCTTTACGTTATGAATAGTAAGATATGTACATTAGAATTAAAGCAAATAACTAAGTACTATTATCAAGGCAGTCAAAAGTTAGAAGTTTTAAAAGGTCTTGATTTACAGCTTAATTCAAATGAAGTTGTAGCATTAATCGGACCATCCGGATCAGGTAAGTCTACATTGTTACAAATTGCAGGCTTGTTAGATAGACCGACAACTGGAGAAATTTTTGTTGATGGTCAAAACTGTTCTAAAGCAAGTGATGGGTTAAGAACCAACCTCAGACGTGATTATATGGGATTTGTTTATCAATATCATAATTTGTTGTCTGATTTTGATGCTCTTGAAAATGTTATGATTCCGCAACTTATTGCCGGAGTTAAGAACTCAATTGCAAAAGAAAAAGCAGAGTGGTTGTTGTCTAAGATGGGCTTAAAAGACAGATTAAATCATAGACCAACAGAATTATCAGGAGGTGAACAGCAACGTGTTGCAATTGCAAGATCATTAGCAAATACACCAAAGTTGTTGCTTGCTGATGAGCCTACGGGAAACTTAGATCCTAATACATCAGATAATGTATTTATGGCATTATTAGATATTGTTAAAGAAACCGGATTGGCCGCATTGATAGCAACACATAATATGGAACTCGCCGGTAAGATGGATAGGCAACTTCAGTTAAAAGACGGAGTGTTGGTTGATTTAAGACCCAGCAAGAGGATAAAAGATACTAAAAACTTTTATTAAAAGAAAAAGCACCTTAAATTAAGGTGCTTTTTCTTAAGATTATTTATTCCACTTTTCAAAATAAAGAGATATTGCTTTCTCGTGATCTGTTTTGAGCAGTTCAATTACGGCTGCTGGAGTTGGTTTATTATGAGAAATATATTCTAAAATTTCATCATAATGATCACTTCGCATTAATTTTATCTCCATCTTGCTGATTTCATCTAAGCTAAAACCTCTTTTTAGGCAAGCCAGAATTTCGATGTAATTTAGGCGACCGGCTTTGTAGAAGGCATCGATTAAAGAAAATGACGATGCTTCACAACGCTTGTCTATGTAGTGCATAATGAGATCGTGGTTTTCTCTTTTGCATAATGCCGTTTCTCCTTCTAAGGAGAAATGGCGATGTATGTCGATGTACTGATATAAGATATCATCATCGCAGTGCGTTACAAGATATGGGT
Organism: Alphaproteobacteria bacterium; assembly: GCA_045611785.1. Classification (GTDB taxonomy): domain Bacteria; phylum Pseudomonadota; class Alphaproteobacteria; order RF32; family CAG-239; genus JAFTYO01. The sequence goes on along the minus strand of JAZKXV010000012.1, from coordinate 83,152 downwards.
GAGCTTCTAACCATAAACCATACTTTTGAATATAGTATGAAATTTTTTCGTTATTAGCAAATTCACACATATGCTGTTGAGCAGTTACGGAAAATTCATGCAAATCAACATGATATTTGAATGTTTCAAAATCGCTATTAATTACTTGTTTTTCCCAGTCAAGATACATGCCGTGTTTTGCAATATGCAAATCAATCAATTCTTGTTTTTTGCTTTCTCGTAGCATTTGCTGTACTTTGGGCAAAAATCCATGTTTTTCAATATATGTACGTTTTTGCGCATCAGTACTTTTTGCAAAGAATACTATTTGTCCGGTAAGACCAAAACCTTGATAAGAGGTGTATGCATTTAGTTCTTCATCGTTGCAACGGGTCGCAATTAGTTCCTGAATAAAGTCAGGCAGAATGTGAGTGTTTGCGTAATGATTAGTAACTTTATGCAAATCCCATCCGGGAGTTGGTGCCGCTTTTCCATACTGATGGATAAGTTTTAGTAACTCTTCATGGTTTTCACGCTCCGCAATGTTTTTGAGTTCACGGTGGGTAAGCGTTGTAACAGACCAATAATAGTAATTACCATTGATGTAAAAATAAGATGCTAAGCAACCTTTTACATCATCAAGACGTGCCATAATGGCATTGTGAGTGTGAAACTCAGCTTCAAGAGCTTGAAGTTTTTCAGCATTTGTTCTCATGTGTGTAAGAATTATACGTGAATAATTTATTTATCGAAAATAGATTAACATAAAAAATAAATTATACAAGAATTTTATGAAAAACTGATTGAAAAAATAGGATATATTTGAAGATATATCCTAGCAATAAAGTAAATTTTTATTTTAAAAATATTTAGCTGAGAAGATAATGGAATGAAACTGCAATGCATGAGCCAAGCAGTGCTCCAATAATTACTTCATAAGGTGTATGACCAAGTAATTCTTTTAATTGAGCAGATTTTGTTTTTAAGTCTGATTTATAAAAATCTTTTATAATTTGATTTAATTGCTTTGCAATATTCCCGGTGTTTTTGCGTAGCCCTGCGGCATCGTGCATAACAACTAAAGCATATCCTCCGCTTACAGCAAACAATACAGAACTAAAACCTTCTATTAAACCTACAGACATAGTTAAGGCGCAAACACCGGCACTATGAGAACTGGGCATTCCTCCTGTAGTGGATAAATATTCAAAGTCTATTTTTCCTGTTTTAACGTAAAAAGTTAATACTTTCAAAACTTGTGCGATTAAAACCGACATCAAACCGCTTAATATAGCTTCATATCCTGAGTTGTATATCATTTTGTTTCTCTGTTATTATTTGTAAGACATCTGTTGTGTCAATTTTTGTTAAGTTTATTTTCAACAAATATTAATTATCTTTTTTAATAATATATTTTTTTTAAGTATTAACAAGCTTTTTTATTAGATTTATCCATATAAATATTCATGCGCATTTTATATTGACAAAAACATTAAAATTCATATAATTAATTTTGAATTTTAATTATCTATTTTTAATTATCAATAAAATTATTGGCTTATGAAAAGTTATGTGTCTAGACTTTCCTATGAAGAAGAATGGGAAATCATGAAAATGGCGATTGCGAAGAAAGATATGATGCTTATTCGCAATATGTTGCGAGACGGTTATCAGTTGACACTTCCTGTTGTTGAGGCGGTGTATAGGTTTATGGATAAGTCATCACTCATGCTTATTGTAAACTCTTATCCTGAAGACTTCGATGGTGATTGTGTTTTGTTTTTGAGTGAGCGCTTGGATCCGCAAGAATTTGATGAGGTTATGGAAAAAAATCGTAAAAAGATGGAGGAAATAGCCATCAAAGACGAAGCCGAGCACAAAAAGCAAATAGCCAATCGTTTTGAGCAACTGGAAAAAAAGTATGGTGATACACCTGAATGTTATAGTATGATGGTGGGTGAAACTGAACTTACAGAGTATGCTATTGAAAAATATGGCGAAGATGCTTTTTTCAAATCTCTTGAAAAACATGGTCTCTTGTATACAAACCCTGAGAAAACAAAGTTTGATACCTGGTATCTGAGTCGTTTTAGTTTTGAGTATTTGATGTTGCATGACCATATTCGCGCCGCTGCTGTTTGGCTGACTTCTGCAGTATGCATTCATGCTGTTGAAGATTATGATGCTGCTTTGAGAAGAGTTGTTGATGCCGGAGGCTTAAAATATTTGGTTGAATCAACAGCCAGTTTTGGTTTCGGAGATTTACTAAAAGATGCAAAAATTCGCGAGGAAGTTATGGCTATGGGTGCTGTCGGATATAGACAGATATTTTTACATGCCAAAGAATATCTTACTCTCGAAGATTGGTACAAGTGGTATGAGTTAGATCCGAAAACGGCAATGAAGTTCCATAGCGTGATGAAGGTACCTAAAAAATGGCTTTTAAAGCATGGGTACATAAAGTATGCTTTAGGTCTTGGCTAAACTGCAAACAATTAAAAAAAGCACCTTATTTGATAAGGTGCTTTTTGTTATTTTGCCTGTTTCTTTTTTTCTTCTTTGGCTTTTAAGAGTTCCAAGTCTCTTTCGGTTGCAATTTTATTTAATATAGTTTTTACAACTATATCAATTTCTTTTCCTTCAGAATAATCTGCAGGTAAAGCAAAGTTAACTCTATTATCTTTTAAGAGTTTAATAGCTTTATCTTTTTGACGACTTTTGGGTTTATAAACGGCAATTGCATTACCATTTCTGTCTTTAACCATTTTCATTGATGGAATGTCGGTTAATCCGTCACCAAAATATATGATACGTCTGTAAGGTATGCGTCTTTTATCATCAGGAGTAAATTCATTAACTGCTTTATCGTCAGTTTTCTTTAAGCCTTTATTGATTTTAGAAAGGTATTGCACTTTTGTTGAGTAGTTGATCACTCTTGCAGGCCAAACAGGATAGCCGTTTTCATCAAAAGCAAATGAACAGCCGAATACATCTTTAAAATACGGTCTGATAGAGCAACCATCAATAATTTCTTCATAACCTGATGAAATTATGTAATGTTCTATATCTAAATCAAGATATTTACCATAATTGTTTATGCGTTCAAACCATGTTTCAACGCCTTCATAATATTCAATTTTTTCACCGCAACAAAATAGGTTTTCTTTGTTGAGTTTGATTTCTTTTTCACGAGCTACTTTTGTGAAATAATACATGCTTCCTGTAATTTGGTCAGCGCAATTATCAACAGACCATTGGTTTGCTTTTTTCCAAAAAGTTTCAGGTTTCATTCCAAGTTCCGGAATTAAAACGTAATCTTGCATATAAGTTGTACTTAATGTTTCGTCAAAGTCATAAACAAGTGCTACTTTTGTTTTTTTCATAATTTTTCACTCTCCTCTTGCATTTTTAATAAAGATAATATAAACCTAAAGAGTTAAGATTTAATCAATAAGAATAAGGAAATTAAAAAAATGTCTGCAACTACTATGGAACAACTTGTATCACTATGCAAAAGAAGAGGTTTTATTTTTCAAAATGCTGATATTTATGGGGGTATGCAAGGTGTTTATGACTATGGTCCGTTAGGTGTTGAACTTAAAAATAACTTGAAAGCTGCATGGTGGCGTTCAATGGTTTATGAACGTGATGATATTGAAGGTTTAGATGCTGCTATTTTGACGAATCGTAAAGTTTTAAAATATTCAGGTCATGAAGATACTTTTTCTGATCCAATGGTAGATTGTAAAAAATGTAAAGGCCGTTTTAGAGCAGACCATTTAACAGATGGAAAATGCCCACTTTGCGGTTCAACAGATTTAACTGATCCGAGACCTTTTAATTTGATGTTTAAAACTCAAACAGGTCCTGTAGAAAATGATGAGAATTTGGCTTATTTACGTCCTGAAACAGCTCAAGCAATATTTGTGCATTTTAAGAATGTGGTTGACTCTACTTCTCGTAAGCTCCCATTCGGTATTGCTCAAATCGGTAAATCTTTTAGAAACGAAATTACACCAAGAAACTTTATTTTCCGTGTACGTGAGTTTGAGCAAGCAGAGTTAGAGTTTTTCGTTGCTCCGGGTGAAGATGAAAAATGGCATGAAATGTGGAAAGAAGCTCGTATTAAATGGTGGGAAGAGCAAGGATTAAAATCTGAAAATTTAAATATCTATAAAACACCTAAGGAAGATTTAGCTCATTATGCAAAAGCTTGTTATGATATTGAGTATCGTTTCCCTCATGGTATGGAAGAGTTAGAAGGTATTGCTAATCGTCGTGACTACGATTTAGGTAACCATACAAAAGCTCAAAATGAATTTGATTTAGAAGCTCATTGTCATGAAAATCCGGAATCTACTACTAAACTTTGCATTAGAGATGAGCAAAATAATAAATGGGTAATTCCATATGTAATTGAGCCATCTATGGGTGTAGACAGAGGTGTGTTAGCTCTTATGACAGAAGCTTATACTGAAGAAGATTTAGGTGAGGGCAATAGCCGTATTGTGTTAAAACTTAAAAAGCATTTAGCTCCAATTAAGGTTGCTGTTATTCCATTAAAGAAAAACAATGAAGCCATTATGCAAAAATGCTATGAAATTAAAAATAATTTATTAAAACTTGGTATTGGTCGTGTTGCTCTTGAAAATACAGGTAATATTGGTAAAGCATATCGTCGCCATGATGAAATTGGTACACCAATTTGTTTAACTGTTGACTTTGAAACAATTGAACAAGAGCCGGCATCTGTTACTGTTCGTGATAGAGATACAATGGAACAGATTAGGGTAAATATAGCTGACTTGCCAAACTATTTGAGAGATTATTTCTTAGGTTAAAAATTTGATTGCTACTGATAAGGATTAAAGATGCAAACAAAAAAAACATATTCTTTTGTGACTTCCGAAGCACTATGGACAAGGGAAAATAGAGTGTGTCGTGAAGAAGATATTTCTAACGCACCATATTATGAAGATTTAATGTTTGAGATACAATCAAACTCAAATATTGAACCTCTTATTGCTGCAAAAGATGCAAAATATAAGAGTGATGATTTGAAGCTTAATATGCAAAAATTTAATCAAGATAAAGAAATTTTTGTTAAAAAAATTGAAAGACAAGAAGTTCGTTTTGATAAATTAGGCAAATTAAGACAAATTATTGAATATTCAGCAAAAGAGTTAAACGAGATATATACTCCATTAACAAAAAATCAGGTCGGTATGGTATCTAATATTTTGTATGGATATCTTAAAGATGGTATGTTTTCGCAAATAGATATTTCCAGATTTATGAATCAAAAAGAAGGTTTTTTTAGTGGGCTTTTTGGTGGCGCAAAAAGAAAACAAGCTAAACTAAAATTAGGCGAGTTTATTCAATATTGTAAAGATAAAGAAATTTATGCCGAGTTTCAAACTGATCCTACCGGCAAATCAAGAGAGTTAATGGAAGTTTTGATGATGGGTAAAACAACAAATATGTTGATTTACTATGCTGAAATTGATGATCAGTTAGATATGTTATCTAAAGATATTGAAAGCTCAAAATCTAATCTTGTTAAGTCTGAACATTCTATCCAATTGGCAAATCAGGCGTATGATATGGATAATTTTGTTTTAATTCAGCTTGAAAATGATATTATTCGCAGTTTTGCAAGCAAGATGAAAGAAAAACTTTTTCCTAAGCCCGTAGTTGTTGAGAAACCTGTAGAAGTACCTGTTGCAAAACCGGTTGAGGTAAAGCCAGAAAAAATTATAAAGAAAAAAACTTTTGTAGAAAAAACAAAAGAAGCGTTAAGTAAAATAAAATCTTTTAACTTAACACCTATCAAAAACAAAATAAGAAAAACTGTTTATTTAATAAAAAGCAAGTTTAGCAAAAAGTAATTTTGTTAAACTTGTATAATTAAATAGATTTTTGGAATAAAAGTTTGCTATTCTCTTGGAGTGCAACCGCAATATGTTTGATTGTATAGTTCCAATTCTTTAATTAGCATATTGCGGAGTTCTTGCATACCATTTTTGCGACCTTCAATAAGGATATACGGACAACTTGTTTCTTGACTTGCTTTTTGTGCGGCAATGTTTACCTGATTTAAGTCTTTATAACGAGATACTCCCAACACACTTGCAACACAAGTGAAGTTATTTTCCAAAGCATATTCCATTACTCTTTTTAATCGTAAATAAAAACATATAGAGCAACGAGATCCACGTTCAGGTTCGTTTTCAAGTCCTTTAATTGCTTTGCACCAACGCTGATTATCATATTCTAATTCAATAAAGTTTACACCGTATATTTGGCATAGCTTTTTGTTTTCATCTTTGCGTTTTTCATATTCTTCAACAGGTCTGATATTTGGATTGTAAAATACAACAGAAAATTTTTTGTTTTCTTCTGCCATTGTTTTAATCACTGCACAAGAGCAAGGAGCACAACACGAAAGTAGGAGTATGTTTTCTGTCATTATAGTTTTCCTTTTAAATATTTTCCGGTATGGCTTTGAGGTTCTGTAATTATTTGCTCTGGAGTTCCTTGAGCAATGATTTTTCCGCCGTTATCTCCGCCTTCGGGGCCAATATCTATAATATAATCGGCTGTTTTTATAACGTCTAAATTATGCTCTATTACTACAACCGAATTTCCTTGTTCAACAAGAGTGTGCAACACTTTTAGCAAATTATTGATGTCTTCAAAATGTAGTCCGGTGGTTGGCTCATCAAGTATGTATAATGTTTTACCGGTTGCTTTTTTAGATAGTTCTTTGGATAATTTAATACGTTGAGCTTCTCCGCCGGATAATGTTGTTGCCGGCTGGCCTAATTTGATGTATCCGAGGCCTACTTGTCTTAATAGATTTAGACGGTTTTTAATTGAAGGTATATTTTTGAAAAACTCAAAAGCTTCATCAACAGTCATATCAAGTACATCGGCAATTGATTTTGATTTATATTTAACTTCTAAAGTCTCACGATTAAAACGTTTTCCTTTACAAACATCGCATTCAACATATACATCAGGTAAGAAGTGCATTTCTATTTTTGTAACACCATCACCTTTGCAAGCTTCGCATCTTCCGCCTGCCACATTAAAAGAAAATCTTCCTGCTGTATATCCTCTGCTTTTTGCTTCAGGTAATGAGGCAAACCAATCTCTGATATAAGTAAACAGCCCTGTATATGTTGCCGGATTTGAACGAGGTGTTCTACCGATTGGAGATTGGTCAATATCAATTATTTTATCAATATTTTCATATCCTTTAAGTTCTTGATATATTCCGGCAGGTTCTCTTGCTCCGTTTACTTCTTTATCTAAGGCTTTATACAGTGTTTCAAGAATAAGCGAAGATTTGCCGCTTCCAGAAACACCTGTTATGCAAGTTAGGGTATTAAGAGGAAGTTTGAGGTTAATGTTTTTCAGATTGTTTGTTTTAACTCCGGTTAATTCAATAAAGTTGTTGTTTCCTTTACGCCTTGTTTTAGGAACTTCAATTTTTTTAATTCCGTTAATGTATTGTGCCGTTAAACTTGTTTTATCTTTAAGCACTTGCTCTACGGTTCCTGAGGCAATAATTTCTCCTCCTTGCTGACCGGCAAGAGGCCCCATATCGATAAGGTAATCTGCAGATTTTATGGCATCTTCATCATGCTCAACAACAATAACAGTGTTGCCAATGTTTCTTAATTTGGTTAATGTCTCAAGCAATTTATCGTTATCACGTTGGTGCAGACCGATTGATGGTTCATCAAGCACATACATAACACCGGTTAATCCGGAGCCGATTTGTGAAGCTAATCTGATACGTTGAGATTCTCCGCCTGATAGGCTTCCTGATTGTCTTGATAATGTCAGGTATTCAAGTCCGACGTTGTTTAAAAATTGTAACCGATAAATAATTTCTTTTAAGATTTTATGTGCAATTTGCTTTTTTTGCGTGCTTAAAGTTTCTTCAATATTATTAAACCAATTAAGAGCATTTTTAACCGACATATTGCATACATCCATAATATCTAATCCGGCAATTTTAACAGCTAATGCTTCAGGTTTGAGGCGTTTTGCTTTGCAAAATTCACAAGGTGCAGCAGATTGATAATGAGATAGTTCTTCTCTGGCAGAAGCTGAATCTGTTTCCAGAAAACGTCTTTCCATATTAGGAATGACACCTTCAAAAGGTTTATCTGTTACAAATCTGGAATAATACATCGGAATAGAAAGGTTACCTGATCCGTATAGAATGATGTCTTTTGCTTTTTGGGGTAAATCTTTCCAAGGGGTTTTGGTTGATATATTTAAAAAATCGCATAAAGAGGTTATGGTTTGAGTATAAAAAGAAGTTCTGAAACCGTACCAGGGTGCAATAGCTCCTTTATCAATGCTTAAATTTTCATTGGGAACAATGAGGTTAGGATCCATATACAGTTTTGCTCCTATACCATCACAATGTGGGCAAGCCCCAAACGGATTGTTGAAAGAAAAAAGGCGAGGTTCAATTTCTTCTATTGTAAAGCCTGAAACCGGACAGGCAAATTTTGAAGAAAATATGTTTCTTTTCTTTGTTTCTATAAATTCTACAAATAATAATCCGTCACTGAGTTTGAGGGCTGTTTCAATTGATTGTGATAAGCGATCAATAATGTTTTCTTTTATAACCAGGCGATCAATAACAACCTCAATATCGTGTTTTATGTTTTTGTTTAAGACGGGTAAATCTTCAATGTTGTACATTTCTCCGTCAATGTTTATGCGCTGATAACCTTGTTTTTGTAAACTTTCAAATTCTTTTTTAAATTCGCCTTTTTTACCTCTGGCAATAGGTGATAAAAGCACAATTTTGGTTCCTGTTTCTAAAGATAAAATTTTATCAGCTATTTGAGAAACTGTTTGTGCTTCAATAGGCAAGCCAGTTACAGGGGAGTATGGGGTACCAGATCTTGCCCATAATAAACGCATATAGTCATAAATTTCCGTAACGGTACCAACTGTTGAACGAGGGTTATGGGAAGTTGTTTTTTGTTCAATTGATATGGCAGGAGATAAGCCTTCTATAGAATCTACATCAGGTTTTTTCATCAAATTTAGAAACTGTCTTGCATATGAAGATAAGCTTTCAACATAGCGTCTTTGCCCTTCGGCATATATTGTATCGAAAGCAAGTGAAGATTTTCCGCTTCCGGATAAGCCGGTTATAACGGTTAGCTTATTTTTCGGTATGTCAACATTGATGTTTTTTAAATTGTGCTCTCTAGCGCCTTTTATTTCAATGTTTTTATTTTCTGCCATAAATTTTGCTCCCAAGAATTTATGATAATATAATTAAAAAAACATAATAAAACAACATAATTTTAATTATGTTTTACTGTAGTGAAATTTGTCAAAAATATAATAAAATGTATTTTTTTTACTTGTAATTTATTGAATAATTTGATAAATTAAATGCAACAAAAAGTATTTATGTCCTTATTATGGTTTATAATTGGAAAATTGAAAAGATTTTTCATACCTATTGTGGTGGCGTAATATACTGTAGAACCGAATATTAATTTAAATTCAATAAACATTATGGCAAAAGAAATTAAGACTTTGGTGCTCATTGCTATTACAGCAATTATGAGCGTATTCGTTGTATCTTGCGACAAGGACAATGAATCAACTTATGTAGGCTTTGAGGAAGTTTATAACTATCCGAAAGAGCGAAAGTATGAGTATCTTGACTATCAAATGGAGTTGGATACTTTGGTTAACAAGCTGTACACTGTGGAGCAGAAAGTTACCGGACATGTGGCAGAATATCAGGGAAATGAAATGCTTGATGGCAAAGCCTTCGAGTATGATTTGAACCTTGAAGCTTTGTTTGATGCAGATCCTAAGCAGGTGTATGTACTGAATAAGGAAAATCTGTCAAATGTGATGGTAACATCTACACAAGCAACGCAAGACACTGTAGAAAACTCAATGGATGCTAAGGGCTTTAAGCGTTCAACCGTAAAGAAGAACTATGAGTTTTTCTTCAACGAAGGTGAGCGAGTAAGTGCAAGCACAATGTATCAGAGCATTAGCCACCGAGACACAACTTTTAAGTATGCAAAGATTAAGACTGTATCGTTTAATAAGAGCGAGAGCAGAATTAATGAGGCTATATCAAATGCAGATTCAACTGTATGCGATGTGGACCTTTATTTTACGGTAGAAGTAGAGTGTGTCGGAGAAAGTGAGTTAAATAGCAATTATGCAGTAAGAGTTCCTGTAGTTAGAATCTACAAAGAGCTTCCTGCAGATGCAGTAACTACACTTGAGGATATTGCTCATGCAGCAGAGTTTGCAACTCGAGTTAACGAGCTGTATACAGTTGCACAGGAGGTAACAGGAGCATATGTTACAAGACAAAGAGATGAGGAAATTGGACGCAAAGAGTTCAAATATGACCTTGACCTTAATGTTTTGTTTAACATCAATCCTGATGTAGTAAAAGTTGATGCTGAAGACAAACTTACAGATGTGGCATTGAAAACTACAAATGCAAGTGAGCCTAAGGTAACAACAGAAGCAAAAGAAGATTTTGTAATGACAACAACATCAAGAAGTTATACTTTTAATTTCAACGATGGTGAGGTCGTAACAGCAAATTCTTCGTATCAGGGATTGGCGACAACAAATGGCGAGCTTATGGGCGTAACCGAAATTAAGTCAGTTACATACAAAAAGTATGAGACAAAGCTTAATAATGCAATGTCAAATGCAGATCGTATTGTATACGATGTAACAATGTATTTTGATGTTGAGGTTACAAGCACAACAAATTCTAGCATTTCAGCTGTTTATACAGTTCCTGTATCATATCAGAGGGTTTATGAGCCTGAGAAAATAGATACATACGAAACTGTAATGGAGAATACCAAGTATGAAGGCGAGTTTAACACAAAAGTTAATGAGCTTTATACTGTAAAACAGCAGGTAGATGGCGAATTTGTGACCTACAAAAACAACGTAGAGGAAGTATCAAGAGAAGGTTTTGAGAGAGCATTTAATCTTGAAGCACTTTTTGAAGTTCCTGAAGTTGTGTATGTAGCGACAGAGCAGCAGTTGTCAGAAGTTAGTTTGGCAGGTTCTTCAAAGAGTGGAGATACTGAAAACAAACAGACCAATAACGGCTTCACTACAATTACTAGATCACTTAATTATGGCTTTAAGTTTAATGAAAGTGAAATAGTTGTTTCGGAAGTTGCATATCAGCGTGAAAAGTATGGTACAGAAACATTGGCGTATACTTCAATTGAAAATGTTTCATACAAGAAGTATGAGGCAAAGAAAAATGAGGCGAAGTCCAATGCGGATTCAACAGTTTATGATGTGAAACTTTACTTTGATGTAAAGCTTAAGCGTCAGGGCGTAGTTGATACAAAGTCAACACCAAGTGAGGAAACTCATTTGGTTGAGGTACCATATACTCGCGTTTATATGCATGTAGCTCCTAAGGATGAGTTGACAGGCAAGCGTGCTGAAAATGTGCAGAGAACTATCGTTGATGAAAGAACAGAAGAAATTTCGTGGACAGAGGTAGAGACTTGGAGTGTAAGTGGAGAGAAGACCTCTTCAATGAGCTATAGACTTTATCGTAACTTCAACGAACCATCTTTGCAGTGGGTTTATACAACCAACACTAACTACGTTACCAGCTCTGTGGGTAAGAACTATTTAAGCGAAAGTACTTCAAAGGATGGCAATTGGACAGTTACAACTCGTTATGAGGAGTATGTTTCAGTTGCTGATAACGGGGTGAATGCATTTAACAATGTATATACTTATGATTATCAGAAAGCTGTCTATGAAAACGAGTATTATCGTATAAATATTGATTACGCTGAGTGGAATTTTGCAGAAGGTGCTTCAGATGTTGTATCTACATCTAATGTTACAGAACACAATGGTGCTGTTTATAATGTTTCAGATTACACAAACAATGTAACAGCTACATATTCTATAACAACAGATAGCTACAACCATATGGGCGTTGCAAAAGCAAAAATCGCTGTAGAAAAGCCAATTGATCCTATTATTCCTGCAAATTGGGGTAGAATCGTTGGCGCCGGCATCTCCGCAGTTCCTGCTGATGATGTAAGTGGCGGTGATTATGCTAAAAAGTGTCTTTGCATCAGAACAGAAAATGGCGCGGTATCAATTGTATTTGATATGGCATCTACTGTTCCTGGCGTGGATATGATTTTGTCAGGCTACTTTGCTGAGGGTTCGTTCGGATCAGAATATAATTCTGGTTACTACACAACTTCAACAAACAAGGGTTCGTATCCTGTAGCTAAGTGGGTTCCCGGCATTGCTAAGGACCTTTCAGACAGAATAGCATATTACGATGGAGATGCTTGCAAACGCAATATTCGTAACACCACATTGCAGATGTGGAACTGGAGAGATGGAAACTTATCAACAGTGATTGATGGTTATTCATTCTCAGTTTCTAACGATGGCACATTGACTGTAAAGTATAATGGCGCTATCGCAATGCAGATTAGGTAATGAAACTCTAATTAACGACGTCCTCACAGGACGTCGTTTTTTTATGTATGAAAAAAAACTCCGTGGGTTTATCGGAGCTTTTAGTGTTTTGCTTATTTCTATCTACAGCAAGTATAACAATATCTTCTTTGACCCGAAGAGTTTATAATCTTTCATACATAAACAGAACTTCTGCTAGGAACGCCACAGCTTGCTGCACTATGCGTATCAAAAGATGATGAAGCTATAGAGTAACTATATACTGTTCCGGTACAAGCACTTATAAATAACACTCGTTATGTGCTTTCTTTATAGATGTGTTGGTTCTTGGTTTACTTTTTTGAGCACCTTCTTTTAAGTGCCAAATGAGCTTAAACCCACTATCATCTATGCGAATGTCTGTAGCAACCCAACCATCAAGCGAAAGCTTTTGCATTTTGTTAAAAATAACAGGTACTTGATGATGAATATCATTTCCTAAAGGCATTTCATATTTTTGATCAAAGTTAATTTTAGGGTCGATTTTTCCATCGAGGCGCTTTTGTAAATAAATTACTTTTGCATTATCTTCAGGGTCATAACCAACTTTTGTTATTTGCATCCCGTATCTTAAAGCATTAATCCAACTGGCCGGATTGTCTGCAGCTATTTGAGTTATGGCAATTTTTCTGCCATTTAATATGGCTGTTTCTTCACGAGTACGTAACATTCTTTTCATTAAACCGCGGCCTCTGTATTCAGGATCAACAAGTACGGCTTTATATACTGCTAATTCATTATTTGGATTTTCGCTTAAAAATTCTGATATTTCTCTTTTATAATCATTTTGTGGGAGGGACAAAATAGATTGAGAAACAAGTTTGTCACCATCATAGAGTCCAAAAACATACATAGACGGACTTTCTAATGCATTTAAAAAGTCAGAAGCAGTACGATGCAAAATGAAATGTTGCTCATCTACCTTTAAATCTGATATAATTTTATCTTGCAAATCAATTAAGTTTTTTAAATCGGTTATATCTAATTTTTTCAATATTAATTCGTTATTATCCATTTTGTTTCTCGTTGTTTAAACAAAGTTGTTGAAGTTGTTTTTGGGGGTTAAAACGGTTTGTAAATTGAATAAACATCATCGTCGCAAATAAATATTGCGAATTAAAACAATATGAATGTCAGTAATTAATTTAATCATTATCAACCTTTGAAAAATTTTCTTTAATAGTACTGTGAATTTATTAATTGTCAAATAAAAAATACGTAGTATAATGATTTCAAATGGAGGATCAGATGTCAAATTTAATAGATTTATGTCAGAAGTTGGTGCGTTTTAAGAGTTTTAGTGGTAAAACCGAAGAAATAATGCAATTTTTGCAACAATATTTAATCGAATATGGTTTTGAAGTACGTTTGATGCCTGTGCAAAATGATAAAGGTGTTGAAGTTATTAATTTATATGCTTCATATGGTAAAGGTTCTCCACATTTGTTATTTGTCGGACATTTAGATGTTGTGCCTGCATATAATGAAGAAGATTGGCAATTTTTGCCGTTTGAAGCCACAATTTCTGATGGTGTTTTGTACGGACGAGGTATTTCTGATATGAAAGGTGGAGTAGCTTGTTTTATTGAAGCCGTCAAAGACTTTGTAAAAATGCAAGACTTTGAAGGCAAGGTTAGTATTTTATTATCAGGTGATGAAGAAGAGCCTATTGTAGAAGGTACAAAACAGGTTTTGAAACAATTATATGATGAGGGAGAGCGTTTTGATTTTGCTTTGGTCGGAGAACCTTCGAATCCATTAACAATGGGAGATGAAATTAAAGTAGGACGTCGTGGAGATATTGTTTTTGACATTACATCTTATGGTCAAAGTGGTCATACGGCTTATGCAACAACAGATACAAATGCGGCTCATTCATTGGTTAATTTGATTTATAAATTGCAAAATGATAAGTTAGACGACGGAAATGAGTTTTTTGTTCCTTCATCATTACATGTTACAACAATAGATGTTGGAAATTTTGCCTCTAATGTGGTACCGAATAAAGCTTTTGCTCGTGTTGATATCAGATTTAACTCAAATCATACGTATGCCGATATAGAAAACTGGTTAAACAAACATATTGCATCTGTAAACGGAAAATTTGAAGTTAAAACAGAATATGTCGGAGAAGCTTTTTTATCTCCAATTAATGAGCATATTAAAAATTTGAAGCGTGTTATTTATGAGTACACCAATAAAGAATCGGTTTATTCAACAGCAGGTGGCACATCTGATGCTCGTTTTGTAAAAGATTATTGCCCTGTGGTTGAATATGGTTTGACAAACGGCGCAATTCATAAGATTAATGAATGTGAAACGCTTGAAAATATTAAGCTTTTGTATGAAATATATAAATCTTTTTTAAGGTGCTTTTTTTAAAATTTAAAATATTTTTGTTAAAAAACACATTTTTGTCACAAATGTGTTTTTTTTTGTTGATTTTTTATTTAATTTGAGTTATAACAATAATTGATAATAAATTATTATGACTATTAGTTAAAACAAATGAGGGACATTTGTTGTGGTCATGATAATGTAGTAATAACCATCTAAATTCATTAATCCATGAGTACAATCTCTATCATTTTGGCTTCAGTAGCCGCAGTCGTATTTATCGCGATCTTTTTCTGGGTGCTTTCTTTGCGCCGTGTCGTATCTACAAATGAAGTTCACATCGTAAGACGTGGCGGTAAAACCGAGACCTACGGTGCTCCAGATCTTTCAGACGAACAGAAGGGCACGGTTGTGAACAGTAACAAAGGAAACTCTTATTATAAGTTCCCGGTATGGATACCAGGACTTGGAGTTTCAGTAACTACTTTGCCACTAAAGATTATCCCAATCGAGATCAAGAACTACGAGGCTTTCGATAAAGACCGTGTTCCGTTCGAGGTGGATATTCAGTCATTCTTCCGAATTTCTGATTACGTAGTAGCTGCTTCTCGAATTCAGGATATTCGAGAGCTTAGCACACAGCTTCAGGCAATCGTAGAAGGTGCAGTGCGTTCGATCCTTGCCAAGGATTATCTCAACGAGATAATGGGTGAGCGTTCTAAGTACGGACAGCAGTTCACAGATGAGGTTCAGGATGAGCTTCGTTCGTGGGGTGTTGTAGCAGTTAAGAACATCGAGCTCATGGACGTTCGTGACGCAAAGGGTGAGAAGGTAATCAGCAATATCATGGCTAAGAAAAAGTCAGATATTGAAAAAGAAAGCCGTATCACCGTGGCGCGCAATAACCAGGAGGCTCGTAATGCAGAGATCGAGGCAGAGCGCGAAATCGCACTCAAGGAGCAGGATAAGCTCAAGGAGGTCGGTATGCGTCAGGCTGAGGTATCTAAGGAGGTCGGTATTGCTGATGAGCAGTCTGCACAGGCTGTGAAGGAGCAGGCTAAGGTCACCAAGGAGCGAGAGATGGAAGTACGTCAGGTTGAGGCTGTCCGTCAGGCAGAAATCGACCGTGAGGCTACCATCATTAAGGCTGAGGCGTCTAAGAAGAAGACAGAGATCGATGCAGAGGCAAGCCGTCGTAAGGCTGAGCTCGATGCAGAGGCGGCTTTGGTTCAGACAACTAAGGACGCAGAAGGTCGTCTCGTGATGTCTACAAAGACTGCGGAAGGTATCCGTCTTGAAGGTGAGGCAAAGGCAGAGGCTGAGAAGCAGATGCAGCTCGCATCTGTTGAGGCACAGCTTACCCTCGCTAAGGAAGTCGGTGAGAACGAGGGTTACCAGACATACCTTATCCAGGTTCGTCAGATCGAGGCTCAGGAGAAGGTTGGTATCGCTCAGGCTGAGAACATCAAGGGCGCTGATGTTAAGATCATCGCCGGTGGTGGAACTGTTGGTGAGGGCGTAAAGTCCGTAGGTGAGGCGTTCTCTGCAAAGGGAGGTTTCAACCTAGCAGGCGCAATTGAGGCGTTTGCTGCCACAGAGGCCGGTCAGGCTTTGCTCCAGAAGATGGGCATTAAGCTCTAATCTGAGCAGTAGTTAAGTTTCCTCATTTCCCTTCTTGTCGTATGACAAGAAGGGTTTTTTTATTTGTAAAAAACCACGCAATTTATGCGTGGTTTTAGATTGATAACATTTTATGTGATTTTTATTCGTATCTTAATGCATTTATTGGGTTTAATAAAGAAGCTTTATAAGCCGGGTAAAATCCAAAAAATAAACCAACAAGTCCTGCAACGCTAAAAGGCAACAATACATAAAATATTGAAACGACAGCCTTAAATGTAGAAAATGTAGAAATTATCCAAGAGCCTAAAAGACCAATTATAACACCAATCAAACCACCAATTAATGATAAAACTAGGGCTTCTGTTAAAAATTGAAGTCTAATATCCCAGCTTTTTGCTCCAATGGCCATACGTATACCAATTTCACGTGTTCTTTCAGTTACGGAAACAAGCATGATATTCATAATGCCGATACCACCAACAATTAATGATATAGAAGCAATAGAACCCAATAATATAGTTAAAACTTGGGTGGAACTTTCCATCATTTCCATCATTTGTGTTAGGTTTCTGATTACAAAGTCATCATCTTTATTTGCACCTAAATTGTGTCTTTGGCGTAATAAAGCTCTGATTTCTTCTTGAGATGTGTAGGTGCTTTTTGCGTCAACGGCTTGAAGCATAATCATCTTTACCATATCAGGAAACTCAATTCCTGTAACTTTTTTTTGAGCAGTACTTAAAGGAATATAAATTGTATCATCTTGATCCATTCCAGGGCCACTTTGTCCTCTGCTTTCAGTTACACCTATAACGGTAAATGGAATGCCTTTAACGCGTATTGTTCTGCCTAATGGATCTAAATCGCCAAACAATTCTTTAACAACAGTTGTACCCAATATGGCAACTTTACCGGCATTTCGTATATCTGTTTCGCTAAAATATCGGCCATAAGCTAAATCCCATTCTTTAATTTCAAAATAGCGATTGTCTGTACCTGTTATAGAAGTTGACCAGTTTGCATTGCCATATACAATTTGTCCTGCATCACTTAAAACAGGGGCAGCAATTTTAATGCTTGGTATTTTTTCTTCTATTGCATTTCCGTCAGAAGCTTTCATGGTTGGTTGAGAGCCATGTCCCATTCGTTGACCACCAGATGTAGAAGTTCCTGATCGTATCATAATCAGATTTGAACCCATACTTTTCATTTCTTTTTGGATAGTAATTTGAGCACCATTTCCAATTGCAAGCATTACAATAACAGCAGCAACACCAATGATAATGCCCAAGCTTGTTAAAATGGAACGCATTTTATTAGCTTTAATTGCACGTAAAGCAATATTAAATGTTGTAGAAGTATCTATCATTTTTTATTACTCCTATCTGAATAAATTTCGCCATCGACAATTTTAATAATGCGTTTTGCGTATTTTGCGATATCTTCTTCGTGAGTAACGAGAATAATTGTTCTACCCATTGTTTTATTAAGTTCAGTAAATAAGTCCATGATTTCTACACTCATTTTAGTATCTAAATTTCCTGTAGGTTCATCAGCAAAAATGATAGGAGCTTGATTTACAATTGCTCTTGCAATGGCAACGCGTTGTTGTTGTCCTCCAGAAAGTTGGTTTGGAAGGTGATACATTCTTTCTTTTAAACCAACTTTTTCAAGTGCAATTTTAGCTCTTTCTTTTCGCTCACTTGCAGAAATTTTGCCATATACCATTGGAAGTTCAACGTTTTCAATGGCAGATGTTCTAGAAAGCAAATTAAAACCTTGAAATACAAAACCAATTTTTTCGTTTCTGATTTGAGCTAATTCATCACCTGATAAATGTTCGACATTTTTTCCATCAAGTAAATATTTTCCTGATGAAGGAGTATCTAAACAACCTAAAATGTTCATTAATGTGGATTTTCCAGAACCAGAAGGACCCATGATTGCAACAAATTCTCCTGCTTCAATTTTTAAGCTTATTCCTTTTAAAATTTCTAAGTCAAATCCGTCAAGGTGATAACTTTTATGTATGTCTTTTAATTCAATTAAAGGCATGACTTTATCCTATCTTGGCATTCTTAATCTGGTGTTTTTTTGGTTTTCAGAATTTATTGTTTTTGAAATAATAATTTCATCACCTAATTTTAAATTTTCAGAAATAATTTCAGTGTTGTTATCATCAGATATTCCTTCTTGTATGGTAACACGTTCAGGAGTGTCATTTTTCAAAATCCAAACACCTTTTTCTTTATAACGTTGATTTTCATCTAAATAAAATCTGAGAGCAGCATTAGGAACAATTAAAGCGTCATCTTTTTGTGCTGTTATAATTTCAACATTAGCGGTCATTCCTGGTTTTAATAGAAGTTCTGAATTATCAATACCGATGATTACGCTATATGTTACAACGTTTGATGTGGTAACAGCTTGGTTTCTTACTTGTTTAACAGTTCCTGTGAAAACTTTATCTGGGAAACTATCTACGCTGAAGTTAACCGGTTGATTAACTTTTACTTTAGCAATGTCAGCTTCTACAACAGACGCTTCAATTTCCATTTTTGTTAAGTCTTCAGCAACTGAAAATAATTCAGGTGTTGAAAAGCTTGCAGCAACAGTTTGACCAACTTCAACAGATTTTGAAATTACGATACCATCAACCGGAGATGTAATTTTTGTATAACGAAGTTCTGTTTGAGCAGAATCTAAAGAAGCTTGAGCTTGTTTTACTTGAGCTTGTTGTAATTTAAGTTGAGCAACAGCATTATCATAATCACGTTGAGCGGCCTCTAATTCTTTTTCTGTAGAGTAGCTTGCATTTTTAAGTTTTGAGATACGGTCTAAAGTTTTTTTGTAATATATGATATCGTTTTCTTGTATGTTTACTTGTGCTTTAGCTATTTCTAAAGCAGCTTCGCGTTGAGCAACGGTTGCTTCAAATACATCAGGGTCAATAAGGGCTAAAAGTTGGTTTTGTTTAACTTCTGAGTTAAAATCTACATATATTTCTTTAATTGTCCCAGATACTTGCGTACCGATAATTACAGTTGATAATGGGTTTATAACACCTGATGCAGTTACAATTTGGCTAATTTTTCCAAGTTCTAATTTTTTTGTTTCGAATTCTATTTTTTCATTTTTAGATTTTAAAAAATAAAAAACGCAAACAGCAATAATTACTAACAATATGATTTTAATATATTTTTTCATCTTAACCCTCAAATAAAGTTGTTTTCACATAAGATATAAACGAAAATAATGCAAAAAAAGTTCAAAATCAATTTTTTTTTAAAATTTAACAACGATGTGATTATGTAAAACTTGTATTGAGCCTTTATCTGGATATGAAGGCATATCTTTCACTTGTTTAGAATTTTTAATTGCGGAATTTTTAACTATTTTAGGTGAAAAAGCTAACCATCTTCTCATGAAATCTTCAGAAGTATAACTATTAACAAGAAAATTTATACTTTTATACGGAAACCCTTTTATATGGTTTAGTTCAGGTATTGCTTGTAATGTTATATCACGCATACGTTGCTCATTTACAAAAACTATCGGTAAGTTATCGGCGTAATTATCAATGCTTTTAATTTGAGTTATTAATGTTGTATAATAGCTAATTAATTGTTGTTGTGAAAAAATTGCTTTTAAGTAACATACGTTATCGTATCTTATGTACATAACATTTAAAAGTATCAAGATAGTATAAATGATTGATTTGACGTTTTTTTCAAATTTTTTATAGCTAATATTGGTGTTTTCCAACAGCCATGCAAAAAATATAAACGGAACCAATTGAGAATATACCATAAGTGAATGAACAAAATGGGTAGGAGATATTATAAAAATAAAGTTGGTAGTAAAAGGAATGCTGATAAAGCTTATGGTTAGTAATGTAGCTCTTGTTTTACTTTGTTTGTATAATTTTATCAACCAACAACACATCATAATTATGCTTAAAACGATACAAATGTAATATATGTATATGGTGGTTAAAGGATACATATAATATTGAGCAGAAGAGGTTGGAAGAAAAAATTCTTTATATGCAAATATTATACGATTTAGATAACCGCTAAAAGATGTTATTCCCAAAGTGTTTATTTCACGATATGTTGATAGCTCTGCATTGTAATATATTAAATATAATTTTGTAACAGCTAAATATAAAATTACAGAAGATACAACAGATATAAAAATTAATAGCATTTTTTTGAAAATGCATTTATTGCTTATATTTTCATTTGTTATTGAATTGATTAAATATAAGACAAATAAAGATAGTGTAAATGGTAAAAACGCTTGATAGATACTAATAGAAAAGGTTATTAACAAAGTTCCTAAAAGATACATATGTGTTTTTGATTTTTTGCAGATTAAATATACGCCTAATGTGCTAATCAATATGGATAATGTATAAAATGGTAAAGTATACATATATCCGAAAAATGATGTTATGACAGGAAAGCAAACTAAAATACCGGAGATGAAAATATTGATGATTTGGTTTTTTATGTTGATTAAATCAATTATTATACAACTAGTAAGAGCCAGAAAGATAATAGATATAAAGCCGTTAAATACGGGCAAAGAGTAGTTAGTACCTCCAAAAATAAAAATAATTATCTGTTTTAATATTTCTAGTCCCCATCTTCCAGATGTGTATGTCGCACCAACATCAAATAAAGAAACAATATCATCATGAAACGATAGCTTATTAAACAGCCCAAACGATTGAGAAAAAATTGAAAATATAAAACAGCTTAAAAAAGCAAGCTTATATTTAACATTAATATTTTTAATAAATTCAGTTACATTTTCTAAAGGGTAAAACTGTTGATTGTTCATGTTCTTTATCACTTTGCATAATTGATTTTTATAATGATAAAAACATAAATCAAAAAGATTAATATTTATTTAGTGTAAAGTCTTTCGGTTAAATATATTTACAAAATATGTGTTTTTTTTGTTGAAAAATATTTTTTCTAGGGATATAATATAAAAACTTATTAGTTATTATATCATCTTAATTATTTAATTTAAACTAACGTATGATGGAAAAAGCAGAGAAACATCAAAAAGCAGTAGAGTTCCGAAACAGAATTACATTTCCAGAGCAAAGAAAGTGTGCGATTTCTGAACTTATCGAGAAGAGGAGCTATTCAGAGGCAGATCAGGTTAGATTAGGTGTTCTTTTTCAAAAGACATCTTATCTTGAGGGATGTGAGCATGAGTATCGTCTGTTGATTGCGAGGATCAAAGATGATAGTGGGGTAGCTATAGATCGTAAGAAGTTATCTTCATTTGAGGCAAAGCTTCATTAAAGATAGTACCATTTAAGAAAAGTCCGACTGATAAGTTGGACTTTTCACATTTTTAAATGTTGTATAAAATTTTAAAATGCTTGAAGTATTGAATATGTTTGCTACAATAATTGCAGTTTTAAATTATAATTAAGGAGAATAAAATGAATAGAGTTATCACATTAATGCCTGTGCGTTTGGCTGCTACACGTCTTCCAAATAAGCCATTGCTCAATATTAATGGTAAAACATTGGTTCAACGTGTGTATGAAAATGTTCAAAAAGCTCTTGGCGATGTATCAGATATTGCAATTGCAGCAGGAGATCAAGCTATTGTTGATGAATGCAATAAATTTGGTGCTACAGCTATTTTAACTGATCCTAATTTACCAAGCGGAACAGACAGAATTGCCGCTGCTCTTAAAGTTTTAGACCCTACAGGTGAAAAATATGACATTGTTGTTGATTTCCAAGGAGATAACCTGAACGTAGATCCAAAAGTATGCTTACCATTGGTTGAAATGGTTCAAAGAACAAACTGTGATATTGCTACATGCGGTATGGTTATTCAAAATGAAGAAGATAAAAACAATCCGAATGTTGTGAAAATTGTTATGGGCTTAGAAGAAGGTCAAACAGAAGCTCCTTGTTTATACTTCACAAGAGCAACAGCTCCTTATACTCGTAATCCTGAAAAATGCCCAAATCAAGATTTATACCACCACATCGGTATTTATGTTTTCAAAGCAAATTCTTTGACTAAAATGGTTTCACTTCCTACAAGTGTGTTAGAAAGAAGAGAAGCTTTAGAACAATTAAGAGCTCTTGAAAACGGTATGAGTGTTAGAGCATTACTTATTGATAAAATTAAACTTATCGAAGAAGCTCCGGCAGATATTAATACAGAAGAAGATTTACAAAATTCTTTACCTTGGATTAAGTAGGTTTATATTTTATGCAATTATGGATAAGCTATTAATTATAGGTGCTAAAATGAAGAAACTTAATTTGTTTATATTTTTTATGGCAGCTTTGTTTAATGTGCATGCAAGTTGTGCTCAAATGGCAGAAGGTGTAGATTCATTCAAACAAAGCAAAGATTCTTGGCGTAGAAAAGAAACGGTTCAAGAAAAACCTGAGCTTACAGTGGTTAAAAAAATTCAGGACAGCATTTCAAAATATGCTTTAAATAATATTTTAGAAGCAGAACAAATTTTTTGTTACACTGTAGATAAGCCTAATAAAGGATATAACGGATATACCATGGATGGTATGGCAATAACCGGCTTTTGTGGAATATTAGGTGGTAAAGATAAAGAATTGTTTATCAATGAGTTCTTTTATAAAGAAGCAAGTACATCTAATATTGTTTCAAAATGTGTTATCTCTCCTAAGGTGATGATTAGATTTGTTAAGGGGGTAGATTATACAGACGTGTTGCTTTCTTCTCCATGTCAATCTTTTAGTATTTTCTATGCAGGAAAAATAAAGTCATATAATGCAGAACCTGCTGCTAAAATTATTGATGCTTTTGTTAATATTTATAGCGAGCGTAAAATAGACTTCGTTTCTCCGGCTTTGTTAGGTCAGCTTATGCCTATTGGTATGCCAAAAACTGTTGAACAAAAAGCTTTAGTAAAAGAAAAGAAAGGTGATGCTCCGGTACGCAATTGGGGTGAAACCAATAAAACTGTTACTAAAACTGAAACAAAAGAACAACCGGTAGCCAAGAAAGGTTGGAATAGATTAAGAAAATAATTAATATCTTGTTCTATACAATTTCTATACCCTCAAATTTTTGAGGGTATATTTTTTTGCGCTTTACTTGAGCAGTGCTAAACAAACTTAATTTTACACGGTTTATAATAAGTATTTTATTTATATGCTTGCTTAAAAGTATAATATAAAATAAAGGCTCTCAGAAAGAGAGCCTTTAGAAGATATATAAAATGTTTGTTATTTCTTTTTTATTAATTTGTGTTTTATTGTATCGCCAATTTTTATATTATGTTTTTGAACATCACCACCATTTAATTCAACAACTGCTGAGATAGGTTCTTTAATGAGTGGTCTTACTAAATTGGTTGATAATGGTTCGGCATTTTGATAAATCCAAACAATTTTACCTTCAGGATTTACAAATAAAACATCTAAAGGAATGTATGTGTCTTTCATCCATATAGCAATTCCTTCATCAGGGCTAATGTCAAAGATCATACCGGAATCTGCTCTCAACTCTTTGCGGTTCATAAGACCTTGAGTTTTTTCTTCTTTAGTTATGGCAGATTCAACATAATATACCACTTCTCCTTTTGTGGTATTTATGACTAATTTTGATAAATTATCATTTTTTTGATTACAACCGAACAGTATGAGTGCTACGGCAAACAAATTTAACATTTTCAACATGGCTTTTCTCCTATAATATGGTATCAATTAACAGTAATATTTTTTAATATATGTTTCAATATAAAATATAAAGTTAATGAATGCTTTTTATACTTGTATCTATAATATTAATATTGTATTTTTTACTAAATGGTAAAAAAATAAAAAAAATTAAATATGATAGAAAAAAATAATAAAATTTCGGTGAATGGTTATCAGTGGAATATTGTATGCAAAGATGATCATATTGCTCAAGCTATTATGCAACAAACGGGAATTTCGTATGTTGTAGCAAAAGTGTTATCTTCAAGAGGTGTTACCGCTGAAGGCGTGGACTTGTTTTTAAACCCTAAATTGCAGACTTTAATGCCTAATCCGTCTTGTCTTAGAGATATGGATGTTGCTGCAAAACGTTTGGCTATGGCAGTTGTTAATAAGGAAAAAGTAGGTATTATAGGCGATTATGATGTTGATGGAGCAACATCAAGCTCGGTATTAAGAAAGTTTTTAGAATTTTTTAATCTGAAAGTAGATGTGCATATTCCTGATAGAGAGGAGGGATATGGTCCAAGTTATCAAGCTTTTGATGATTTTGCGTTAAAAGATATTAAGCTTGTTGTTACAACAGATTGTGGAACATCTGCCTTTGAAGTTTTAGATAATGCAACATTAAAAGGATTTGAGGTTATTGTTTTAGACCACCATGAAGCAGAAGTGCGTTTACCGAAAGTTTTGGCTGTTGTGAATCCGAAAAGGTTAGACGAAGAAAATGATTATCCGTATTTAAAATATATGGCTGCTGTTGGTGTCGTTTTTATGACTGTCGTGGCAATAAACAGAGAGCTTAAAATGATGGGATATTATAACAATTATCCGGCGCCAGATTTATTATCTTTGTTAGATTTGGTGGCTTTAGGTACGGTTTGTGATGTTGTTCCGTTAATAGGTTTAAATAGAGCATATGTTAAACAAGGCCTGAAAATTATGTCATTAAGGCAAAATATAGGTATAAGATCTTTGTGCGATATTGCAAAAATAGACCAAGCGCCAAATGCGTATCATTTAGGTTATGTTTTAGGACCCAGAATAAATGCCGGAGGTAGGGTCGGTAATCCGTCAATAGGAAATAATTTGCTTTGTACTACAAGTATGGAAGAAGCAAAAAAATTAGCTCAAGAATTAAACGACTATAATAACAATCGTAAGGAAATAGAAGCCTATGTTTTGATGCAGGCAATAGAAATATTAGAGAGTAAAACGCAAGAATATCCGATTGCTTTTGTTGCCAGGAATGATTGGCATCAAGGGGTTATAGGTATTGTTGCCGGTAAATTAAAAGAAAGATATAATATTCCATCATTTGTTATGTCTATAGAAAATGATGAGGTAAAAGGCTCAGCAAGGTCAGTGACAGGGTTAGATTTAGGCGCTTTGATTATATCGGCTAAAGAAAAAGGTATTTTAACCAAAGGCGGTGGACATACCATGGCTGCAGGCTTTTCATTAAATGAAGATAAATTGGAAGAATTTAAGCATTTTGTTGGAAACTATGTACAAAATGCGTTGGGCAAAGAAAAAAATGTACCTATTTTAACAGTTGATGCTGTTGTTAGTTTGTCGGGAGCAAATCAGCAACTGGCTGAGTGTTTACAACAGTTAGAGCCTTATGGAGCATCAAATCCTGAACCGAAAATTATGATTGAAGATGTTTTTATTCAGAATCCGGTAACTATCGGAAGCGGACATGTTAAATTTTTGCTTGTCTCAGATATGAAAGAGAAATTAAATGCTATAGCTTTTAAAGTGGCTGATACACAAATGGGTGCGGCTTTGTATAATTCTAAAGGCGAAAAATTTAATGTAGTAGGTGTATTAAAGAAAGATGAGTGGCAGGGAAGATCTACTTTAAAATTTATTGTTGAAGATATAATGAGGTGTTAAATGAAAGGTAATAAGACACAGGAAAAAGATAGCTTAATTTCTCGTATATTTAGCAGTATGAAGGCTTATTTGTTTACAGGTATATTGGTGACTGCCCCTGTGACTATAACATTTTATATGGCGTATAAATTAATATTGTTTATTGATAACTCTGTTGGAGCATTGATTGCCCCTGAAATTAAATTAAGCCAATATTTTCCGTTTAATATTCCAGGGATAGGACTTGTTTTACTGCTTGTCGGACTGATTGTTATTGGTATGTTTACAACAGGTTATTTGGGAAGATTTTTTGTCGGCTTGGGTGAATTTATTGTTTCAAAAATGCCATTTATATCCAGTGTTTACTCTTTGCTGAAGCAAGTGTTTGAAACCTTTTTCTCAGATAAAAAACAATCATTTAATCAGGTGGTTTTGTTAGAATATCCACGTAAAGGTGTGTGGGTAATAGGTTTTGTAAGTGCTAAAACACAAGGTGAGGCGGCTCAAAAATTGGAAGATAATATGCTTAATGTGTTTGTGCCAACAACACCCAATCCGACATCGGGATTTTTGCTTTTCGTACCTGAAAAAGATGTTGTAAAAATGGATATGACTGTAGAAGACGGATTAAAGTTTGTTATTTCTTGTGGAATTGTTACTCCGGAAATGGCAAAAAATAAAAACGCCTTGAAAGGCGTTTTTGAGGTTAAAGGAAAATAAGCTCATATTTTACATAGTAAGCTTCATGATCGAGCTCTAGCATGTAAACTTTTGTTTCTTGAACGTTATTTTCATTAGTTACAGTTTCCAAAAGATAGATGGTACCATCGTCTTTTGTTGAAATTTTGTCGCCATCACCGAGATGATTGAATGTATCTGCTTCCATCTGGTACAAAGAGTAGCGAGGTATTCCGTTGTTGTATTTTACCGCAAGCACAATAGGAACAGGCATGGGGTAAAAAAACTTGGTAATTTCCGGAATGTCGCCTTTGATACAATTGGTTTGTGTAAGATACATAATGACAACACTGTCAAACAAAGTCATGTCAACGCCGTTGATTGTTTTCTGTCCGTTTTTCATAATAGTTGCTATTAAAATATGAATTGTATTCAAAGTATAGTTTGTGAAAAAATATTTGTCAATATTAAACTTGACAAATATTTGAGATATTGCTAAACTAAGTCATAAATCAAATTATTACACAGATTATGGAGAAGAATTACTTACAGTATGTTCCGGAAGCTAGGCAATGGGACATTATTCAGCAGGTTATCTCTTTGCACGGATATGGCGGAGACAACATTGTTGAAATGGTTAAAGATGGCTACATGGTTACAGTTGAATTGTTGGAGATGTTATACCGTCTTCGTGCATTTGATGTAATTGAAGCAATTGTTCCTTATGATAACACTCTTTACAGTAATGACTTTGTCAATTCATCAAAAATGTTGGTGTTGAAAAAGGCATTGGGTGCTGAAAAAGCTTTTCAGGTAAGGCAAAGAGCAATTAATGCGCAAAAGTCTGCCGTAGAGCAAAAGAAGAGGGAGGAAAATGAGTATCTTGAAGCAAGGCTAAATGAACTTCATGAGCATTTGGGCTTAAGCTCAGCCTTTTTTGAAAGCATTGTCTCTTCAGATAAGCTGATGCGTATGGCTCTTGATAAATATGACAAAGACACAGTTATATCAGAGCTTGCTAAAACTAAAATGGCAAAATCATTTTTAATTAGAGAAGTTTCGAGTTTGGATTTGGCAAAAAACGGTTTGTATGACATTGCTACGTCAAAATTGATTTTCTATTCTGACTATGATAGGAAAGTGTTGTTGTCAGAAATTCTTAAGACCGATGAAGGATTTGAATATTTGGTTGAAAATTATAACCAGATAACTGAGGCCAAAAATATCCTTCCTAGAATTATTGCCAAAGATAGCAATCTCAGAGAGCGCGCTAAGACATTAGGCCATAAAGGTTATGAAATTCTGTTTGCCAGTGAAACTATGACGGTAAAAGAGTTTGAGATATGGTGCTCAATTGAACCATCAGCTGTCAAGTACTACAAGTTGTTTAAGAAAAGTATTATTTGGGTTATTCGAAAAGGATTCCTGAAGTACTTGTAAAACTAATAAAAAAACTACCCGCTAAAAAGAGTATCTGTATAGATATTTCTTATAAAGCCGGTAGTTTTTTTATGTCTGTATTTTTGCAAAAGGTTAATAAAGGCGTTGTTTTAAGTTCTTGCTTTTTTGAATTAATATGGTATACCAAGAATAAGAAAATAAAAACTCAATTAGGAAAAGTATATGAAACAAGAACTCTTGGCTCCGGCTGGAGATATTGAAGCCGGTTATGCTGCTTTACATTATGGTGCAGATGCTGTTTATTTAGGTTTGCAAAAGTTTTCTGCACGAGCAACAGCTACTAATTTTGATGAAGATAATCTGAATCAGTTTACGGCATATGCTCATCATTTGGGGCGTAAGGTTTATGCCGCAATCAATACGATTGTTCAGGAGAGTGAACTTGATGATTTGCTGAAAACTCTTGATATTTGTTCAAAATGTAAAATTGATGCGGTTATTTTACAAGATTTAGGTGTGGCTCGTATTATCAAAAAAACTTATCCAGAATTAGAGTTACACGCTAGCACACAAATGGCTGTTCATAATAAAGAAGGTGCAATATTCTTGAAAAGTTTGGGCTTTTCAAGGGTTGTTGTGGCAAGAGAGCTGACATTATCGGAAATTAAAGAAATTGCCTCAATTGAGGGATTGGAAACTGAAGCTTTTATTCATGGGGCGTTATGTTATTCGTATAGCGGATTATGTCAGTTTTCAGCTCTTGAGATGGCAAGAAGTGCTAACAGAGGTAAATGTTTGTATCCTTGTAGAGCTTGTTTTGAAAGAAATGGCCAAAATAAACACTTCTTTTCAATGAAAGATATGGCATTATGCGAAGATGTCTTAAAGATGCCTGTAACATCATTAAAAATTGAAGGTCGTAAAAAGAATGCACTTTATGTTGCTGCTGTTACCGATTATTATAGGCATATTTTAGATGGTAAGGGGCGCGATTATAAAAAAGAAGAACATATAAAACAGATATTTTCACGTCCGTGGTGTAAATTTCATTTTAATGGAAAATCAAAAGATATTATAGATCGAGATTTTGTTGGACATCGAGGACTTTTAATTGGTAAAATAAACAGAGTATCCAAATTTGGTATTGAGCTTAAATTAAATCATACAATAGGCCGTTTTGATGGTTTGCAAATAGATGTAAAAGGAAATGAAAAACCATTTGGTTTTTCTGTGCAAGTAATTAAGCTAAACGGAAAGAATGTTTTTGAAGGAAATGCAGGCGATGTCGTTCAAATAGAGCTACCGAAAAAATATCCTAATTTGGAAAAGGGGATGAATGTTTATTTGGCTTCATCGACTGAAGTTAAGGGTTCATATCCATATAAAAAACCTAAACCACAAGAGTTTTTAAATACTCAAGATATTAATGTTGTGGTTGAGGTTGGTGCTTCTAAGGTGTTGGCGGAATGTGATAATTATATCTCAACTGTGGATGGCGTTTTTGAAGAGGCTCAAAATGTTTCAAAGGTTGAAGAAGCATTTAAACAGGCTTTTGAAAAAACAGGAGGAACATCTTTTAATTTAAAATCTATTAAGGTTAATAATCCGCAAAATCTGTTTGTTCCTGTTTCAAAAATCAATGAACTAAGACGTTTGTTGTATACGAAAATAGAGCCTGTTTATAAGACAGGAACTTTGCCGGAGATTAAAATTAAAGATAATAATGATTTTCAAGGCTGGATAATTAAGGTTGATAATTTGGCTTATTTACAAGAACTTGATTTATCAGAATTTAAAGAAATTGTTTATCTGCTTAATCCTAAAACTAAAGTTTCAGAACTGAAGAACTTGCCTAAAAATAAGGTTAGAATTGCTTTGCCTGAAGTTTGTCGTAATCCTAGGGTTTTTGAACCTATAATTAATTCGTTGATTCAATCGGGATATAAAAAATGGGAAGTAGGCAATTATTGGGGGTTTGCAACTTTACCAATTGATAAAGTGGATATTTCTCTGTCATCATCTGTGTATATGCTAAACTCTCAAGCTATACTGCATGCTCAAGAATTTGGAGTAAACAGAGTGTGCTTTGCTATAGAGGATACTTTGGATAATATTAAAGTGTTAAGTAAAAAAGCTGCTGTAAATAGTTGTTTTATTGTGTATCAAGATGCTCCATTGTTTATAAGTGCAGGTTGTGTCAGAGATTATGATTGTAAAAATTGTAAGGGCAATATTGAGGTATCTGACTTTTATAAAAATGGCAAAAAGTATGTTTCAATATCAAAAAATTGCCAATTAATGTTGTTTAATAATTCTCCGATTTGTTTTGCAGATGAGGCAAAGCAAATAAAAGCCGATTTTTATCGTATGGATTTTTGCCATAGAGATTATACTCCATCAGATGTTAAGAACATTGTTCAACAACTTATGGAATATAAAGATGTATCAGGTGTTACCAAAGCTAATATAAACAGTCAAAAAATCTGATAAAATGCTTGATATCATAAAATAAAAGTATAATATGAAGAAAAACTAAATATATGTGGTAGGAAAATGAAAGAAGAAAAAAAAGAAAATATTGGTGATACAATTAAAACAGTGTTTTATGCTGTTTTGATTGCAGTTGTCATTAGAAGCTTGCTATTTGAACCATTTAGAATTCCGTCAGGTTCTATGTATCCGACATTAGAAGTTGGTGATTATTTGTTTGTATCAAAGTATACATACGGATATTCTAAACATTCTTTTCCGGCAAGTTTAGCACCAATAAAAGGTCGTATTTGGGCTTCAGAACCTGAACGTGGGGATATTGTTGTTTTTAAGTTCCCTGTTGATAATAAGACTGATTTTATTAAACGTATTGTTGGACTTCCTGGAGATACTATAGAAGTTAGAAGAGGTATTTTATATATAAACGATAAACCTGTTGACCGCCAAAAAGTTAGCGATTATAAATTAGATGAATTTGTTGTTCGTCCTGAAGTTTATACAGAGTATGAAGAAACATTACCAAATGGTGTAAAACACCGAATTTTAGAAATATCTGACCATGAACGTCAAGTTGATAATACTACCAAGGTGACAATTCCGCAAGGACATTATTTTGTTATGGGTGATAATCGAGACAGATCAGATGATAGCCGTGTTAGTGTAGGTTTTGTACCTTTTGAAAATTTAGTCGGTAAAGCCAGATTTTTGTTCTTTTCACATAATGATAAAGGTGCTTGGTATAAACCTTGGACTTGGCCTAAGATGGTTCGTTGGTCAAAAATTTTTGATACATTGCATTAGAGATAAAAATGGATAAATTAGAACAAATTTTAGGATATACTTTTAAAAATAAAGCTTTGTTAAAACAAGCTGTTACTCATAGTAGTATAACAAGAAATGTTGCTAAAAATTATGAAAGACTTGAGTTTGTCGGGGACAGAGTTTTGGGTGTGGCTATGGCTCACTTGTTATATAAGACATTTGATAAAGATCCTGAAGGCGATTTATCACCAAGACATACTCGTCTTGTCAGAAAAGAAACAGTTGCTCAAGTGGCGCTGAAACTAAAACTTAATCAATATATTAATTCAGAGCCAAAAGATTTGTGCTTAAATGAAAATGTTTTATGCGATGTGGCTGAAGCAATTATTGGGGCAATTTGTATTGATAGCAATTTTGAAACAGCTATTAAGTTTGTTGATAAGCATTGGAAATATCTGATTAATGCAGATCAATTACCGATTGTCGATAATAAGACCTTTTTACAGGAATTGGCACATAAACATAAAGCAGACAACCCTTTATATGAAATTGTCAGAAAAGAAGGCAGTGAACACGAGCCATACTTTTTTGTTAAGGTCTTTGTAAAAGGTTTGGGAGAAGCTATAGGTAGCGGAAAAAATAAAAAACTTGCTGAACAAGATGCTGCTTCAAGAATGATTAAAATTTTGGAGAATGCTGATGTTAAGTAATAAGCCAACCAGAGCCGGATTTGTTAGTTTAATCGGTGCTCCAAATGCCGGAAAGTCAACCATCACCAATAACTTCGTCGGTTCTAAGGTTTCGATTGTATCACCTAAAGCTCAAACAACCAGAACAATCGTTAAAGGAATTGGCATTTACAAAAATACACAAATTGTGTTTTTAGATACTCCCGGTGTATTTAAACCTAAGCGCAGATTTGATAGAGCTATGGTTGCATCTGCTTGGAGCGGTGCAAATGATGCTGATATTGTTGTTTTGGTAGTTGATGCAAAAAAAGGCTTTGACGATGAAACAAAAGCAATTGTACACAAGCTTAACAAAAATAAAATTGAGGCAATTTTGGTACTGAATAAGGTTGATTTAATTCAAAAAGAAAAGCTTTTAGGTCTAAGTGCCGAAATTAATAATGCCGGAAATTTTACTCAGACTTTTATGGTGTCAGCTTTAACCGGTCAAAATATTGAAGATTTTTATGCTTATTTAGCTGATAATTTACCTGAAAGCCCTTGGTATTATCCTGAAGATCAAATTTCAGATATGCCACTTAAACTTTTAACAGCAGAAGTTGTTAGAGAGAAATTGTTTTTATATTTAAGACAAGAGGTGCCATATTCTATTACGGTAGAACCTGAATTATGGGAAAGACGAGAGGATAATTCTGTAAGGGCAGAAATGACTATTTATGTTGAAAGAGATAGCCAAAAGGTTATTGTGTTAGGCAAGTATGGTTCAATGATTAAGAAAATAGGACAATCTGCCAGACGTGAATTAGAAGAAATGTTGGAAGATAAAATCCACCTGTTCTTGTTTGTAAAAGTTCGTGAAAATTGGAGCGAAGATCCGGCACGTTATTCTGACTGGGGTCTAAACTTTAATAGCTAAGTTTTTAATGGTTTAAAAAATACTGTATTTAAAGCTGATTTACCTTATTTTTTAGGATATTTTTCCTATGCTTCATTGTTTTCTTTTATCAGAAGATCTCTTTCTGCTTTAAGGCTTAAGTAGTGCTGATAATCTTCATCTGTTGCAGTGCTTTTTTCTAATTTTAGTTTATATTCATTAATATCTTTATTGAGTTCTTTTATTTGAACAGCAATCATAAGGCAATCTATTTGTTTTTTTATGTCGTTAATATTGGGATTTTGAGACTTTAACATGCTTACTTCCCATAGCGCATTTAAATCTTGCTCGTATCCTTGCGATTTTAAGGTGTCTATTAGGGTGTTTGATGGTAGTTCAATATTTTCATGGAAAACATCAATAGCTTTTTGTAACATGTTGTATAAGCTGAATTTTGATATATTGAACATTAGAAGCTTTTCTTCAAAATCTCCTATAAGCTCGGGATATAATATCATTCCAGCCAGTATAAAACGTATATCAATATCAGCAAGAGGCGGTTTTATATTTGATGTTTGTTTTTTCTGAGTTTTATTTGACTTAGCCGAATATGTTTTTAGTGTGCCGGCACCAAAAGTTTCGTATATTCTTTTTTTCATTTCTTGGACATAGTAGCTTTTAACTTTTTCATCGTTTATTTTTGCCACTTCATCCATAATATTTTTTTCTATTAATGCTTTTTGCTCAGGTGTGTTTGTCTCTTTATCTTTGGTATTTTTATCCCACAAAATTTGCATTAAAGGAGTTGTTTGTTTCATTAGGCTTGCAAACTCATCTTTTCCTTTGGCTTTTAAAAACTCATCAGGGTCCATTTTATTAGGTAAAAACATGAACTTTAATGAGTAACCGGCTTTTAATATGGGTAAAGCCCTTTCTACAGAACGCAAAGCAGCTTTTTGACCGGCATTGTCTCCATCAAAGCATAAAATCGGTTCAGGAACAATTTTCCAGGCTTCTTGTATTTGATCTTCGGTTAAGGCTGTTCCCATTGGCGCTGCAGAGTATCCGAAACCAAACTTATCTAACGCAATTACATCCATATAACCTTCGCAAATAAGAAAATTTCTTTCTTTATAACCTTCATCTCGTGCAAAATTAATATTATAGAGCATTTTACGCTTGTTAAATACCGGAGTTTCAGGAGAATTTAGGTATTTTGGTTGTCCATCTCCCATTATCCTACCACCAAAAGCTATAACTTGTCCTTTTTTATCTCTAATAGGTATCATTATTCTATCACGAAAGAAATCGTGTGTAGAACGGTTTTGGGTATCAGATGTAACAATTAAGCCAAGTTCGGACATATCATGCTCATTAACACCTTTGGAGCTTAAATATGCTTTAAGCCCATTATTGTTAGGAGCGTATCCTAAACGGAATTTTTTGATTAATTCGTCGTCAAGTCCTCTATTATAAAAATATTCAAGAGCGTTTGCGCCAATTGGTAAGTATAAGTTTTTTTCATAGAAAGCAGATGCAAGTTCCATAATGTCGTACAAGCTTTTTCTTTTTTCTTGTTCAACATTATTATCTTTTGAAAATTTTGGCATTGGAATGCCGGCTTTACGGGAAAGTTTTTCTAATGTATCGATAAATGGTAAGTTATTAGCTTCCATTTCAAATTTAACTATATCGCCGTGAGCTCCGCATCCGAAGCAATGATAAAATCCTTTGGCTTCATTAACTGTAAAAGATGGTGTTTTTTCATTATGAAAAGGGCAAAGGCCTAAATGTTCACGGCCTTTGCGTGTAAGTTTTACTTTTTCAGATACGACATCAACAATAGATACTTTACTTCTGAGTTCGTCTAAAAATTTTTGTAAATCATTTTCCATAATGAACTTGTTCTTTTTATGAAAGTAAGGATTTGATAATTCCGGAAGCTTTTCCAAAATCAAGCTGTCCGGCATATTTGGCTTTTAGTTCAGCCATAACTTTACCCATATCTTTAATAGAAGCGGCTTCTACTGTTGAAATGGCTGTTTTTACAGCTTGAGTAACTTCTTCTTCAGATAATTGTTTAGGTAAGAACATTTCAATAACTTTGATTTCAGCTTGTTCTTTTTCTGCTAACTCTGGACGATTTCCTTCTAAGTATATTCGGGCAGATTCAGTTCTTTGTTTAATCATTGTTTGCATCATAGACAATAATTCTGAATCTTCGGCTTTTTCTTTACCTTTTCCTCTTGCTTCAACATCTTTTTCTTTTAAACCGGCAATTATCAAGCGTACAGCGCCGACAACTTCCATGTTTTTTTCTTTCATAGCATTTTTTAGAGCATTTTGTATATCATCTCTTAACATTTGTTTCTCCTTTTAATTTGATTCTTTTTTATCTTCTAATTTATCTTCTAAGCTTACATAAATTGATTTTGCAAGCGGAGTAGGGTTGTTTATTGTTTTGTTGAACAGTATATTATATCCAGCTTCTAAGCGTGGTAATGGTAACTTTTCGATAAGGGTTAATAATAAGGTACCATTTTTATTGTATATATCAATTTTTATAGGAGGAAGTTTGGTAACATACTTTCCTTTGTTGGTAATCATTCCGTTGATTTCTATTTTAGAAATGTTGTTTTCGATATATTCTTTAGTTGAAATGTTGTTAAACTCTAAATTAGAACCATAAGGTATGCTGGTTATGTTTATTTTTGAGTATAGCCTTTCTGTTTGAGGTAATATTCTTACGATATCATAACGAAAAGCATATAACAACAGACTAAACAACAAAATAACGAGAGAAACCAAAATGATCGTTGTGTAAGGAGTTTTTTTGTATGTGTTTACAATTTTTATTTTTTCTACTGGAGCTGTTTCTGTTTTAGTGTCTTCAAATAAAGGATCTGTATCTTTTGAAATCATCTTAAACATTTTTTGTATGCTTTTAGGTGTTACACTAACTTTTTTTAATGCATCTTCAGGGTAGCCTATCCAAATTTCTGAGCATTGTGAACAACGCATTTTTAACCCGTCATTGTTGATTAAATTATCGGGTAAGTCATATACTGAACGACATTTAGGACACTTTATTAACATTTTTCCTCTGGTTAAAAATCTTATGATTGCTTATTTATAGTGTATTATGCACAAAAAAGCTTAAAATCCAAGAAAAAAAGTATCTTATTAAAAAAATATTTGTTATATCTTATTGTAAAATGAATAATTTGAGGAGGAATAATGTCAATCACAAAGACAAAACAGTCTGATGATATTGTGGATATGACAAATGTATCTATCAGTTATGGTTCAGATTCTGAGGTTTTGAGTGATATTAAGTTAGAACTTAAAAAAGGTTCGTTTCATTTTTTAACAGGTAAAAGTGGAGCAGGTAAAACTTCTTTACTGAGTATGATGTATCTAGCCTTAAAGCCAACAAGAGGTACAGTTAGTGTCTTCGGTACAAATATTGGTTTTGCCGATAGAAACACTATGGCTATGTTACGTCGTCGTATTGGTGTAGTTTTCCAAGATTTTAGATTATTAGAACATTTATCGGCTTATGATAATGTTGCGGTTCCTTTACGTGTTCGTGGTATGAATGAAAATGAAATACGTAAGCGTGTTAAGGAGTTGTTACGCTGGGTTGAACTTGATAAAAGTATGGATAAGCTTTGCTCTACACTTTCAGGTGGTGAAAAACAAAGAATTGCAATAGCAAGAGCTGTTATTAACAGACCGGATATTTTGCTGGCAGATGAGCCTACAGGTAACGTTGATGATGATATTGCTCAAAAATTAATGAAGCTTTTTGTTGAATTGAATCGATTAGGAACAACAGTGGTTATTGCAACGCATAGTCAAGATTTAATTAATCAATATAACTATCCTAGAATTCATCTTGAAAACAAAACATTAAAAATTTTTCCGGCTTTAAGGAGAATTAATAATGAAAAATAAAATTAAAACAAATTCTCGTTCAGAATTACCTTTTAATAAGGATGGGGCAAGTGTATTTTTAGAAATTATGAGCACAATTTCTGTATTTTTGTTCACAATTACATTGGCCGGATTTTTTATGATAAACTCTTTAGTTAGCACTTGGGACAAAGGAATTGTTAATGGCGTTACTGTTCAAGTTATGCCAGATGAAAACAATTTAGATGCTGACGAGCTTAATGCGAGGATTAATAAGGTTGTTAATTTCTTTGAAAATCTTAAAGGGGTAGATAAAGTTCGCATTGTTAGTGATAAGCAGGTCTCTAAATTAATGAGCCCATGGCTTGGTAACAATGTTGATATACAAGCTCTTCCGATGCCTAAGCTTATTGATGTTCGTTTAACTGATTATTCTGCATCTGATTTTGATGCAATTGCAAAAGAATTATATCAAGTTGCTCCATATACATCAATAAATGTGCATCAGGTTTGGCTTAATAAGCTAATTGCATTTGCTAAATCAGTCAAACTTTTAGCATTAAGTGTTTTAATATTGGTTCTATCAATTTGTTCATTTAGTATTTTTTATGCTACTAAAACCAGTTTAGGTATTCATAGAGATATTATTGAAATTTTGCACATTATGGGTGCTACCGACGATTATATTGCAAAACAATATGCAAGACGTGGGTTTTTCATTGGACTATTATCAGGAGTTGTCGGCGTGGCATTAAGCTTTGTTGCTTTTTGGTTTATTGCAGGAGTAGCTTCCGGATTAAAAGGCGGTATTTTGGATAAAGCTTCGCTTGACTTTGTTTCTATCCTTTATATTTGCTCTATTCCTATGTGGACAGCAATGATATCAATGTGTACATCGTATTATACGGTTAGAAAAACGCTAGGAAAGATTATGTAATGAAAAAAGTTAAATGCTTTCTGTTAATGTCTGTTATATCAATATGTTTGCTATGGTTTGGTGGCTTTTTGGTGTTTTCACAATACATTAAAAAAACACAAGATAGTTTGCTAAAAACTGATGCCATTGTTGTGTTGACGGGCGGTAAAAACCGCATTGCAGAAGCGTTAAAACTTTTTAATAATGATATGGCTGAAATTTTGATTATTTCCGGTGTGTCTGATAAAGTGTCGTTAAAAGAGCTTCAAAAAGAAAATAAAA
The DNA here is from genome assembly GCA_045611785.1 of Alphaproteobacteria bacterium. GTDB lineage: Bacteria > Pseudomonadota > Alphaproteobacteria > RF32 > CAG-239 > JAFTYO01. The sequence goes on along the minus strand of JAZKXV010000012.1, from coordinate 45,046 downwards.
CTATTTTGACAAGAAATAAAGGTCAAATTATTATCGGACGAGAAGCTACAAATACAAACCAAAATGCAATAGAAGTAAGTGATGCAATTAGGAGAAACAATGTTAAATCTATTCGTCTTGTTACATCATATTATCATATGCCAAGAAGCAAGGCTGAAATTTTAGCTCATAATCCGGATGTAAATATAGTTATACATCCGGTATATTCTCAAAATGTTTCTTCTAAATGGTGGAAGAAATGGAACAGCTTTAAATTAATTGCTTCAGAATTTAACAAATTTATATATGTTTATATAAAATATTTTACCTTAAATTTAATTGAAAGGACTTAAAATGATTTATCTTCGTTCATTGTTTGCTAATATCTTTTTCTATACTACGATTGCTATAGGCTGTGCTCTTTGCCCTATAGTTGCAATTTTTCCCCAAAAATATACGCTCTTGTACTGGGATAAGGTTGTTATGCCGCTTGGTTTGTTTTTTGTTAAAATATTTGCAGGTTTGAAATTAGAATTTAGAGGTAAACAACATATTGCAAATGAACCGGTTATATATGCTAGTAAGCATGAGTCTGCATTGGAAACATATGCATTTACTCAAATAATACCATCGTTGAGTTATGTTTTGAAAAAAGAACTGACATATATTCCATTGTTTGGTTGGGCTCAATATTTTTATGGTATGATTCCTGTAGATAGAAATGGTGGTGCTTCAGCAATGAAAAATATGTTAAAAGAAGTTAAGAAACGTGTTCAAAAAAATCGTCCGGTTGTTATCTTCCCTGAAGGAACACGTTGTAAACCAGGAACTACTAAAGGTTATAAATCAGGTTTTCTGTTCGTTGCTGAAAATTTAAAATTAAAAGTTGTTCCTGTTGCTATTAATACAGGATTGTTTTGGGCTAAAAGTTCATTTTTAAGATATCCGGGAACTGCTGTTTTTGAATTTATGGAGCCGATGGAGATAACAAAAGATACAGATAAAAAAGAATTTATGAAAGAACTGGAAGCCAGAATAGAGGCTAAGTGTACAGAGCTTAATAATGAGGCTATTGAAAAATATCCTTGGGTTAAGAACAATTTAGGTTAATATTTTTTAAGGTTAAGGGCATTTTTCAAAAAAATGCCCTTAATTAATGAGCATTTATTGAAACATTAAAAACGCTTCATATATTATCTATCATCTTATTTATTAGTAAAGGATGTGGTAATGGAAGTTTTTTTATTTATAGCGCTTTTTTTTATTTATGTATTAACAGCGTTTACTGTTCCTGTAAAAATTGTTAAAAGGGTTTGGATTGTAGCCTATACAGCTGCGTTCTTAATTACATCTATATCAATATTATTTGTCAGTAGTTCAAAACAAACAGTATTGATGCAAGAAAGCGAAATGAATTGGTATTATTTTTTGTATTTATTTGGCTCAATGTCGGTGATTTTGGGTTTAATTAATATTTGGATTTATAGAAAAGACTTGATTTCAATATTTTCAACAGATGAGGCTGATGAAGATTAAATTTGGAAATCTTGAATAAACTGCTCTAATTCGCTATCTTTTAACAATGATGGAAGAATTACACCTTTATTCATGTTAAATGTATATAAGATATAAGCCGGTATATCATTTAATGTGTGTTTTTCAAGGAAATCTTGTACTTCAGGTGTAATAAGAGATGTGTGAATATTGATATATTCAAGGTTATAAGAATGTTTTAAATGCTTGAGTGTATATGGATTTAGGGTGATAAACTTATTAAATTTACTGATATAACTCCAATCTGATGTAAGTGAAACAATTACAGTTTTACCATTGCGAAGAAGATTATCCAGCTCTTCTTGGGTTATAATTACAGGTGTTTGATCTATTTCTTTAATAGAATATTTTTCTACTTTTGATACAGATATATAGGTTATAGCAATTGTTAATAAGATAATGATTTTTTCTGTTATCTGCTTTTTCTTGTTGCTTAATTGTGTTTCAAATAAAGCATCGGTAAAGTTGAAAAAATATTTGTATACTAAGTAAGAAATTGCTAACATTAATATTGTTTTGAAAGCAGATGTATAAGAGAACTCCATATACATTAGGCCTAACAGATATATTAAGCTGATAAAGCATGCTGTTTTACTAATTGCTTTCAGCCAGTTTATGCAATGGCTATTATATAGCTTGTTTTTAATTAAACCGACTATGATAAACGGAAGGCTTAAGCCAATAGCAGTTAAGCTAATAAGAATATAATTTTGGATAAGATTATCTGAATTTATCAAATTAAAAAGCTTTATCAAATTCGGAGTATTGGAAACCGGTAAAAAAAGAACAACGGATACACCGGTAATAAAGGCTCTCAGTATATTTTTATCTTCTAAAAATCGGTGCTGATATTTTGTTGAAAGGAACATAAGCAACGTGATAAGAGTGCATGTGCATACATAAAGAATGTTTGTATACTGCATACCCCATAGAACGTTAATGTTTAGAAATGTTTTTGCGGTAAAAAGTACTAAAATTAATATTGTTGCAGAGCATCCGATAGTTAGCCAATAAATAAAGTTTGTTTTTACTTTTTGTGATGAAGCTGTTTCCATGCACAATAAGGCTAAACCGATAGGTGTGATATAAAATGACAAACCTATGCAAAATGCAAACCATATTAATGATAATATTTCGGTTTGTTTAATGATATTAGAATAAGGTTTCAGTTCTATAGTATTTCTAATTATTGTATGAGTATTATGTTGTAATGTGTAAGTTATTTTGCTGTTAATTAAATTCTCAGCATTTGAGATAGGAGTTAGAGTTACATAAATTTTATTATCATGAATGTTTATTTGAGGTGCTGAAAATACAGTATTTTGATCATTTTCAATCAATATGTTGAAGTTTTTAGTGTGTTTTGATGTTTTAAACACCATGTGTATTTTCGTAACATCTTTCTTGTTTTCGGAGGTGTCGGCGTATACATTTTCAAGCTCAATGAGTTTGTTGTTCTCTTGAGGAAGGTTATAAAAGCTTTGAACCACAAAACTTTTAACTGATGAAGATGTATTATCTACATTTTTTTCTATTTCCAAGGGAGTAATAAACTTAAGTTCTTCGCAATTTATCTTTTCATCGCAATTTTGAAAAGTTATTTGGGCGGTTAACTTAATTCCGTTATTTGGATCTTTTGTTTTTATTTCGATAGGGAACATAAAATCGCCAATATAACCGTAAACCATGTTTTCATGTATGAGAGGAAAAGACGCCGGATAATGTACTGTATATGAATCAATGTTATCTTGTTCAATTAGTTCAATTTTTGGCTTTTTTAATGTATCAGACAAATTGTTAGCCAACATAAAATTATATGTTGGTGTGTTTACATGGATACCAACTAAAAGCTTATCAGTATTTTTAATTTGTGCAAGTTCAGAGATGGCTCTGGCTTTATATCCTTTTTCTTCAGACCATTTTCCAATTCCCAAATTTCCGATAAATGGGTTAGGGAGGTCTACACCATAACGAGGTATTTTGGAAAATTCCAATTTATGAAACATAGATTGCAGTTTTTCATAATCGGTCTTATTTTCTTTTTGTTCAAGTTGGCGTATTTTAAATGCTTCCATAGCTTTAACGTCTTTAGGATTATCGCTATAGCTGACAACTTTTTTAAATTCGTTAATTACGGCAAAAGATCCTTCCGGAACAGGTACATAATCAACCGAGCCTAAAAATGCATATTCATCATCATCAACTACGAGCGGAGGAGCTTCAGGAACCATGATATTTTCTGCTATATCTTTATATTTATGGACACCCCATCTGTAAAGCTTTACCAGTGTTCTTATTAAGGTTGTTCGTTTTTGTACTTCGGAAGCTGTTAAGTCATCAAAAATGATGGCAACATCATCGCTGAAGTCATAGTCAATTATATTGTTCGGATATTTAACATCAAAATAATATGCAATCAGAACCATGCGGCCTGTTTGGTTAGTTCTATTATCTAAAATCATATGCTTAAAAACAATAGGGTGTGGCAAATTTAACGGACTTTTAAAATCCGTTGAAATATACCTTGGATTGTTATCATCTTCTAATTCTAATACTATATCAGAAGCATTTGCACTGATAATATTGAAAGTTAGCAGAAAAAGAACTATATATTTTAAAAATATTGCCATGTTTAATATAAAAAGTTATTTATTTCTTTCTTTTTTATGTTATAATAAACACAAACAATAAACAATCATAATTTTAGGATATATACAATTAATGCTAGGAAAAAAGTTTTTAACCGGAAAATGTTTGGTTGCAATGCCTCAAATGGAAGATGATCGCTTTGCAAATACCGTGGTATATATTTGTTCACATGGTAAAGATGGAGCCATGGGGTTTATTGTTAATCGCAAACTTAAAGATTTTTCTTTTACCGATTTGGTTGTTAAAATACCTCAAAATCCTACTTTGAATTTAGATTCAATGTTATTATATCATGGAGGTCCGTTAGAAAAAATAAGAGGATTTGTTTTACACAGTTCAGAATATTTTAAGCCAGGAACACTCAAAATTGATAACAATATTGCTATTTCTTCATCTTTAGATGTTTTAACGGATATTGCATATGGAGTAGGGCCGAAAAATAATTTGATTGCATTGGGATATTCAGGTTGGGAGCCTTTGCAATTGGAACAAGAATTGAAGTACAATCATTGGTTAGTAACAAATGCAACACAAGATTTATTATTTAACACACCTGATGAACTCAAATGGGAGCGAGCAATAGATGAAACAGGTGTGGATTTTGATCGCTATATTAATATTACTGGATATGCTTAAAAATATAATATATATGACAGCTATTTATCTATATGTATTTTTTTGCCAGATTGCATAGATAATGAATTTGTTTTTTGCAAATCATTTATTTTAAAACTTACGGAATATACTTTGCTTCCATCACTCATTATGTGGTCAATGCCAGTCGTTTCAAAAGATACCAAACCTCGTTTTTGCATTGTTTCAATATAGCGATAAGTAGTGTTTTCACGTAATTCGGCAACCCAAGTTCCCCCAATTTCTTTTATTTCTTTGAACAAAGCAGCAAATAATTTTGTTGAAGAGGCATTATTATCTGTGCGATATTCGGGTAATACGGCCATATCATAAATTGACTTTTCTTTTTTATCATACAAACAATAGCCGACTACACCCTTGTTTTCATCTACTAAAACAAGACCTGTTAACCTATCGGGAGATTGTAAAATTTGGTCGCTTTCGGGGAAGCATTGTTCTGAAATTTTATCCATTGCAGAACTATCAAGAAAACATGATTTTCTAATAAAACGCATACTTTCAGCATTTTTATCTAATGGTACGGCATTAGGATTTTCATATAACAATACTTGTTTTTTTGCATCGCTATATTTATTACCATATTGTTTAGGTAATGCAATAGATGTTGTTGGAGCATATTGATGTGTTTCAGCATCTTGATAGCCTATACCTATTGTAACTTTTCTGCAATTTGCCTCTTCAGTTAAGTAACGTCCGGCCATATGATATATTTTGTTTATCATCGGGTGTTTTTTGTATTCGCCAATGGCTTCGATGTTATCAAAACAGACATCGCGATATGTTTCTTCTTTATTTTCCCAAACCCAAGAACCTGCAATAATTTTTCCTTCTTCGTCTTCTATAACAAATAATTGTGAGTATGGGTCTTTTACGCTGGATATTGCACATTCTCTTCCAACGCCTTTAAAATGTTGACAACAGTTAGTGTACATGCCAAAAAAACCAGTACGAACATCATCTCTTGGCAGAAATCGTCCACGATATTTCCCAAATTTAAATTCTTTAGAGCTATCAAAAGGTTCGGGAACATCTAATCCTGCAGAATATATATCTTCAAAATATTTATATTCTCCTTCCTCTATTCCCCATTTTCCAGCTTCTATAGAAAAAGAACAGTGTTCTGCATCTTTATATTTTTTACTTTTACATATTGCTAAAATGTCTTTATATTTTAGCTTTTCTTCATTAGGCAATAAATCTTTCCATGCATTTGCAATAATTTCCATTTCGTTAAGAGGTCGAACTTTTGTCTCGCCATTTGCATTATAAATAAGGTTTCTTTGTACAAATGATACAAAACTTTCATTTTTTTTAGAACCCATATCTTCGGGTAGCCAATATACACTGTCATGAGTACTTAGATAACCTTGTGTTTGTTTAATATATGATGGAAACCAACATCCGAAAATTTGTGATGCTTTCACACTTGCCGGTATTAACCAATCGGCATTATTGCTATAGGTTGCATCTTGAGAGTTTGCTCTATAATTGAGAATTATGGCTTTATCTAATTTTAGTTCGTTTGCTAATTGGCTCATAAGTACGTTCATGCATCTGTGTTGTGCAGACATGTTAATTTGAGCAATTTGAGATATATTATAATTTTCTAATAAATAAAAACATTCTTCTTTTGTTGAAAAACGCATGTTGTAACAAGCCGTTAAATCTGATTTATGTTTTGTGGCTTTTTCAACAAATTGTTTTGCATCGTTACCTCGCATACATTTGCTTAATATAAAATATTGATATTTAGATATAGTTTTATCTACGCTAGGAAAATCATTTTTAATTATATCAAAAACTTGTTTAGCAAATTCAGGTTTGTTGTTAACAATTTCAGATAAAAACGAATAGGTGGATCTTATACTAGAGGCATATTTTATATCAGATTTTAGAGTTTCTTTTATTATATCTAGTATTTGTTGTGTAAATTCTCGTTTATCTTTTACAATATCGGATAAAACTGTATATGCATAGAAACGGTATTTACCTGATTTAATGTTTTCTTTGTAAATATCTACTACATGTAGTGTTAATTCTGGCTTATTTTTAGCAATTTCAGATAAATAATCATATATATAGTCTAAATTGTATTCATTATTTTTATCAGATGCGAGTAATATGCTATAAGCTTTTAATACTTGGTTTGCAAGTTCTGGTTTATTTTTAGCAATTTGGGATAAAATATTAGAAGTTTCCAATCTACTAAAGTTATTAGATTTAAGAGCTGTATTGAAAATTTCAAATGCCTGATTTGCAAGTTCAGGTTTTTTTATAATAATGTTGTATAAGATATTAAAGATTTTTTCATTACAATAGTAATCATTACAATCAGATTTAACACCTTCTGTTAATACATCAAGTACTTGTTTTGCCAATTCAGTATTAAGTTTATTAATCTTGGCATTATCATTTAACAAATATATATCTAATGAATCTTGATTGGATTGATTTTTCTCATAGTTATTTTGAACCATATCAGATAAGGTTCTATAACATACCAATAAAGTAGTTGCAGTATTTTTATCAGATTTAACAGCTTCTTTAAATGTATCAATTATTTGGCTAGAGTATTTAGGGTTGTCTTTGGCAATTTCGGATAAACACTCATAAGCTCTTTTTAAACTGTAGTCATTATTGTTATCGGATTTAACAGCTTCTTTATAAATATCTAGTACTTGAGGTGTAAATTCCGGATTGTTTTTACAAATGTCATATAAGGATTTATATAAAGTATAACTCATATCAAAATCATTACCATGTTTAATGGCTTTAGTATATATATGAAAAATTTTATTTGAGTATTCCGGAGAATCTAAAAGAATATTGCTTAATGATGAATAAAAAGACCCATCAATTCTCTTATTAGAATCAATTACGTTATGATATTTATGTAATATTTTATCAATTAATTGTGGCTTAATTTTAAAAAGTTTGTACAAATATTCTATATGGAAATAAGTTGAATCATTTGTATTAAATATTTCTATATATTTATCAGCTAACTCCGGTTTGAGTTCAGTTATGTTAAATAATAGTGTATCATTTATGATGTTAGTATGAGCATATGTTTGAAATGTATTATCAATTAAATCTGGTCTGTTTTTTAGTATATTTAATAAATCATATGTTATATAGAAAAAAGGGATATCCAGTTGGGTAAATGAATTTATGACATCATTTGCCAGTTCAGGTTTATTTATTGCTGCCCTTGCTAAAGCTGTTAATGCATCATGACAAAAGTCTAGTGATGAGCAAGAACCATAGCGGTATTCATAATCTTTTTCGGCTTCATTATATTTGTATGTATATACGTAATTTATTCTATCAACCAGACTGATTACATCATCCTTTGTGTTTATTTCATCTATGTCATAATTATAATCTTCTTCATCATCATAATCATATTCATCGTGATCGAACAAGTCGTCATATCTATTATCATCTTCAAAAAAATCTTCATCTTCATCGTTGTAAGAATATATGTAAGGCATATCTTTTCCTAGACATAAATTATTTAATATTGTTATTATAATAAACTAAATTTGTATATTTGTCAATTTTATTTTGTTCGGAATAATGTTTTAAAAATCAAATTAAATATAGTTTTTAAGAGCTTTTTCTGTTCTCTTTTACCCAAATATTGCCACAAAGCAACAATCCATGTAATTAAGAAAAATTGTATTTTCTTCTTTGATTTATCTTTGTTTATTTCATTTTTTTGGGTCGTTTTATCTTGAAGTATATCTTTAATTTTTGTGTGGTAAGGTTTTAATATTGCTTCAATTTCTTCTGTTGTTATGTATGCTCCGTGAATACGGATTAATTCACCGTCTGATGCTAAAAATAAACAGTCTCCACGACCGATTAAGTTTTCTGCTCCGGTGGTGTTAAGAATGGTTTTTGAGTCAACTCCTGAAGCGGTTTTGAAGGCTAATCGCGAAGGAAAGTTTGCTTTAATACTTCCTGTTACTACATCAATAGAAGGACGTTGTGTGGCAAGAATTAAATGTATACCGGCAGCTCTTGCTTTTTGTGCCAAAATTTGTATTTGCTTCTCAACGGCTTTATCCGATAGGACTAAATCAGAAAACTCATCAACTATAGTTACAATATATGGAATATAACCTTCTTTTTTATTATATTCTTCAATATTTTTTGTTTTTGATTTTTCAAACAGAGTATAGCGTCTATTCATTTCTTCCGTTAGATACTCAAGCGCAAGAGATGCTTTGGAATTATCGGTAATTACCGGCATATACATATATTCTTGATTGTTATAGACCGAAAATTCTATACACTTAGGATCAATAAGCACAAATTTTAGTTCATGAGAACGTTTTGCATTTATCAATGAGAGGATAAAGGCATTTAAGCCTACGGATTTACCTGAGCCAGTTGCTCCGGCAACTAAAAGGTGCGGCATTTTTGCTAAGTCGGTAAAAAACGGAGTTCCATCAATTTTTACGCCTAAATTAATAGGTAGGGCATATTTAGTGGTTTTTAATTCATCAGTAGATAAAATATCTTTTAAGTAAACTGTTTGTAAGTTTTCATTCGGAACTTCAAAACCAATGCAATTGTCTTGGCAAAAATTGCTTATTCGCAAACTTTTATATCCTGCTTCACGGGCTATATCTTCAAGTATAGTTTCTATAATTTTGACTTTTGTGCCGGCAGCAGGTTTAAATTTTATTTGAGTTATTAACGGTCCTGTTTGCGAGCCGATAACTTCTCCTTGTATGCCATAATGAGCTAATATTTGTGCTAAATCAATCATCAGTTATTAGCTCGCCTTTAACATTATTTCAGGTGCTTCAATGCCTAATAGGAATAACATAAGAGTTAAAGTTTCTTTTGCTAGATAAGCTAAGCTCAAACGAGATTTTATAATGTTTACATCTTCGGCATTCATAATTGGGCAAGCGGTATAAAAGCTACTGAATGTTTGTGCAAGAGTATAAGCATATTCTGCAATGATACTTGGTTCTTTGTCATTATGTGCTCTGTATATGATGTTTTCAATTTGTGCAAGTTTGAGAGCTAAATTGCGTTCATCATTGTTGGTTATTGTAATGTTACCTTTTTCAATGGAATTTGATTTTGCTTTTCTTAAAATAGAATTTATACGGGCAATTGCATATTGAATGTATGGTCCTGTTTTGCCGTCAAATTTTGCAAAATCTTCTAAATCAAAAACATATCCTGATGCAATGGAGTTTTTCAAATCTTGGAATTTGATTGCGGCCATGGCAATTTGAGATACTAAGGCTTCAATTTCTTTTTCGCCATATCCTTCAACTTCATTGGCTTTTGGCATAGATTGACGGACTTTATCTTTGCTCATATTAATTAAATCGGCCAAATTCATAACACCGCCATCACGTGTTTTGAAAGGTTTTCCGTCTGCACCATTTACGGTTCCGAAGCCAATATGTTTGAAGGTTGTTTGAGGAGCTAAATTAAGCATGTCTGCAACCTGAAACACTTGTTCAAAGTGAAGAGCTTGGCGTTTATCTACAATGTAGATAATTTCTTGTGCCTGTAAATCTTCATAGCGCATTTTAATTGTTGCAATATCAGTTACTTGGTATCCGAAACCTCCATCTGATTTAACTAAAATAACAGGAGGCATAGGTTTGTTGGTTTCAGGCAATCTGATAATGGTAGCGCCTTCATCAATTTCTGATAAATTATTCTCTTTGGCAATTTTTACAACGTCTGAACTTGCATTGTGAGAGTCGCTTTCTCCTAACCATAAGTCAAAATAAGCATTTAATTCATCGTAGTTTTTCTTTACGTCGTCAACAGAAACTTTTCTTAAATGTTGCCATGCTTTTTTATATTCGGGATTTCCGTTTTGTAGTTCAGCTGTAATTTGGCGAGCTGTTTCTTTTGCATTTTCATCTTCTTTGCATCTGATGTTAGCTTGTTTATAAAAGGCAGAGATTTGTTCTATGTTATAATCGGTGGTTTTTGATAAATCGCCATCTTTTAGAATGATTTCAGCCAAAATCATACCCATAGGAGTTCCCCAATCTCCAAAGTGAACATCAGATATTACGTCATTTCCGACAAATTTTTCAATTCTTCTGATAGATTCACCAATTACGGCAGAACGTAAGTGTCCAACATGTAATGCTTTTGCAACGTTAGGACCGCCGAAATCCATAACAACTTTTTTAGGTGTTATTACTTTTGAACAACCTAAACGACTGTCAGAAAGAATCTCTTGCATTTTTTCTGCTATGAAGCTGTTCGCAAGAGTTATATTGATAAAACCCGGACCATCTATGGACACATTTTCAATTGCCGAGTCGTTTTGGAGCTCATTTACTATCATTGTGGCAATTTCACGAGGATTTTTCTTTAATTGTTTTGCTAAAGCTAAAGCACCGTTACATTGTAAATCGCTTAAATCCGGTCTGTCAGATACTTTAACCAATGCGAAACGAGAATCTAAATCTAATTTTTTAAAAATGTTTTCAAGTTTGTTGTTAATTGTTTTTTCAATAGACATGTTCATTTTATTTTCTTTCTAAAGTTATTTAACACATTTAAAATAGGCGTGTGAAGGTAAAAATATTTTACAGGTGAAATTAGTGCTGTGTGTTTTTACGGCGTGGGTTCCTGTATTATGTTTTTCACATTCTTTATCTGCTAATGCTTGGATTTGTTCATCGTCAGCAATTAGACCATTGTAGCATATAGCCGGAGAGGTAGGGGTTGAGCGTCCTACATACAAGTCATTTATATTTTCAACTCCGGCGTTTCTTCGTCGATCAACAAAGGGTTCAACTAAGGAGCATGCCGCTGTTAAACATAAAATAAATAAGACTATCAGCATTTTTATACTGGACAATTTTTTAAACTCCGTTAAATTATGTATTAATGTTTTAACTATATTATACGAAGAAGATTTTAAATGCAAAGCGAAAATGAATATATTGGTGATGATAAATTTAAAAATTTTTTAGATCACTACGAATGTCCGACATCCTTAAATGTTGTTAAGATTAAATTTGCCGGAGCAATTTGTTCTCCTAACTTAAATTTGCGTCCTACCGATGTGATTTCTTCATTTTGGGAACAAAATAAGCAACCTCGTTTGGAAACAAAAAAAGAAGCAGATTTGTTTTTTAAGTTTTTTATGGGTTTATGGGATGAAATTTTTGATCAGATAAGACGTAATAAACTTACTTTACCTAAAGCTCCCAAAGATAATGTTAAATGGGGACAAGTTCGTTTTGAAGAGCTTGAATATGGCTTTTTAGAGGGCTTTTGGGGTGGTTGTGATGACTTAAAAGTTCCTAATTATGTGGCACAAATTGTTGATTCTCTTTCTGAAATGGCAGATGCTTATAGCAAACTTGCTCAAAAATCTATGGAAGCTAAAGACCAAAAAAATATTGCTGCTGCATTGTTAAATATGGATAAAACTGTTGAAAAAGCATTGTCTTTTATTATTGAAAATTCGGTTTTACCTAGAATTGCTGATTTAGAACGTACAGTTAATTAATAGATAATATATAACAAAAAACGGGATACTTCAGTATCCCGTTTTTTGTATTGTGTTTTTTATTCTTTGTTTAACAAAAGAATAAGTAACATTTGCTGAGCTCTAGGGCAGAGCAAATGACCAGAATCAATGTACAATTTTGCCAGCTCTAAGCTATTTTGATGTTCAAGTATTTTTACTTGGGCGTTATCGCAAAGTTCATGCTCTTGAATATACAATTTTACAAGCTCTAAGCTATTTGGATGTTCAAGCATTTTTACTTGGGCATTATCGTAAAGTTCGTATTCTTGAATATACAACTTTACAAGCTCTAAGCTATTAGGATGTTCAAACATTTTAAGCTCGGTTTCATTACAAAATCCGGACTCTTTAATGTACAAATTTACAAGATCTACGACATTTTGATGCTCGAGAATTTTGATTTCTGCCTCATCGCAAAGTTCATGCTCTTGAATGTACAATTTTATAAGCTCTAAGCTGTTTGAATGTTCAAGCATCTTGACTTCTGCATTATCGCAAAATTTGTACTCTTGAATGTACATTTTTACGAGCTCCAAGCTATTTGGATGTTCAAGCATCTTGATTTCGGCTTCATCACAAAGACTATACTCTTGAATGTATATTTTTACGAGCTCTGTAGCATTCTTAAGCTCAAATATTTTCACTTGTGCATCATCGCAAAGACGATATTTTTGAATATACATCTTTACAATTTCTGTTGCATCATCAAGCTCAAACATTTTCAGCTCAGCATCATAGAAAAATTCGTACTTTTGAATGTACGATTTTACGAGTTCAGATGCATTATTAAGTTCAAACATCTTTAGTTCACCCTCATCGTAAAGATTGTGATTTTGGATGTACAACTTTACTAGTTCAAATGCATCTTTAAGCTCAAACAGCTTTAACTCAGCCTCTTCACGAAGTCTATATTGTTGAATGTAGCTTTTCACAAGTTCTGTAGCGTTTGGATGTTCAAGCATCTTGATTTCAGCTTCTTTGCATAATTTATGCCATTTGGTATACATCTTGACAAGCTCAAGCGTATTATCAAGCTCAAATATCTTTAGCTGAGCTTCTTTGCTAAGACCGTAGTTTTTAATGTATATTCTGGCTGATCTTGAGATTGCATTGAGTTCGAGCATTTCTAACTCAACTTTGCTATCAAGAACCTGACCTTTTTTGATAAGTGTCGCCATTTTAAGACATTGAAATGCGTGTTGTAATTTTAGTAATATGTTCATAATTTTTTTTATCGGTTATAAAGCATCGACACATCGCCTTTTAGTTAATAATTGGAATTGTAATTTATTTTTATGGAAAATTTTTTATCATGCAATATCAGTTTTGTCAATATTTTTATATGATTAAAGAAAATAGCTAGAAAAAAATAAAACCTCCATTGTTGGAGGTTTTATTTTATGTTTAGGCTTCAGGGATGGAGGCTTTTGTTCTTTTTTCTTCACTTACCGGAATTTCGGCTTTACGGTCAAGTGTTTCACCGGCAATGACTGCTTTTATCTCATCTCCTGTTAATGTTTCGTATTCGATTAAAGCTTGAGCTAAAGTCTCCCATTCTTTAGTTTTTTCTTTTAATATTTTTGTCGCCTGAGCATGACCTTCTGTAACTAATCGTTTAATTTCAGAGTCTACTAAACGAGCAGTTTCTTCACTCATGTTTTTATTTTGAGTTACGGAACGTCCTAAAAATACTTCACCTGAGTTTTCAGAGTATAATACCGGACCTAATGTATCGCTCATACCCCACTCGGTTACCATTGAACGAGCCAAATTTGTAGCAGCTGCAATATCAGATGATGCTCCAGATGTAACTGCATCATAACCAAATTTTAATTCTTCAGCAACGCGACCTCCCATTAAAATGACAAGTCTTGAAAGCATTTTTGCTCTGGTATATGAATATTGGTCTTTTTCAGGAAGTTGTTGAACCATACCTAAAGCACGTCCTCTTGGGATTATGGTGGCTTTATGGATAGGATCTGTTTCTTTGACATTTAATGAACAAATTGCATGGCCAGCTTCGTGATATGCGGTTAGCATTTTTTCTTTTTCATCCATTGCCATAGATTTTCTCTCATTTCCCATCAAGACTTTATCTTTGGCATCATCAAAGTCCTTTGCTGTAACTTTGCGCTTATTTTTGCGAGCAGCCAACAATGCGGCTTCATTTACCAAATTTGCTAAATCAGCTCCTGAGAAACCAGGGGTTCCACGAGCAATAACAGCTAAGTTAACATCTTTTGCAAGAGGGACTTTTCTGACATGCACTTTTAAAATTTCTTCACGACCTTTGATGTCAGGATTTGTAACAGTAACTTGTCTGTCAAATCTTCCCGGTCTTAGAAGAGCAGGGTCTAAAACATCAGGTCTGTTTGTTGCAGCAATTAATATAATGTTTTCATTTTCTTCAAAGCCGTCCATTTCAACCAAGAGTTGGTTTAATGTTTGTTCACGCTCATCATTTCCACCGCCTAAACCAGCTCCACGATGACGTCCAACAGCATCGATTTCATCTATAAATACTAAGCATGGAGCATTTTTCTTTGCTTGAGCGAACATGTCTCTTACACGAGATGCACCAACACCGACAAACATTTCAACAAAATCAGATCCCGAAATTGAAAAGAACGGAACGTTTGCTTCACCAGCAACAGCTTTTGCTAACAATGTTTTACCTGTTCCCGGAGGTCCTACTAACAATACACCCTTTGGAATTCGGCCTCCTAAACGAGAAAATTTTTGAGGATCTTTTAAGAAATCAACAATTTCTTCAAGCTCTTGTTTAGATTCATCAGCGCCGGCAACATCTGCAAATGTTACTTTTTTGTTGTTTTCAATAAGACGGGCTTTTGATTTTCCAAAGCTCATTGCTTTGTTGTTTCCGGAATTTGCTTGTCTCATAAAGAATATCCATACGCCAACTAACAGTAACATAGGGAACCATGAAATAATGATGCCCCAAAAAGTGTTAGAGCTTGTATCAATAGGTTGTGCACTTACACGCACACCATTTTGTCTTAATGTTTCAAACATGGTCGGATCATTTGGGGCGTATGTATAAAACTCTTTTCCGTCAGTTGTTGTACCCATAATATCGTGGCCGGATATGTTTACTTCGGATATGCGTTTATTTTCTGCTTCATTCATAAAATCAGAAAAAGCTAGTTGTTCTACTCTTGACATACGAGCTTTTTCGCTAAAAGAGCTTATTATTGCTGATAATACCAAAAATATAATCAGCCAAATAACCAAATTTTTACCAGATTTCATTTAAGTCATCCTATTGTTTAATTTTTACTATTGTTTTATATAAGGTTTAAACGAACAAAACTCAAGTGTATTTATGATTTTGCTAACTATTAATTGATTTTGCTTATGCGTGAATGTGTTCGATTGATTAAAAATCGTTTTTATCTTCTAAATTATTATAACGTTTTCTTATGCACTCTATAGCTGTTTTATGAATACCTCTTGTAATGTCATAATATATAAACCGGCCATTTCGACGTGATGTTACAAAGCCTTCATCACGCATTCGTTTTAAATATTGAGAAACTTTAAGTTGGTCTGAAGATATACCACTAATTATCTCACTTACGTTTGTTTCGCCGTTTAGTACCAGATATTCTAGTATGCGCATTTTTTCATAATTGGCAAATAGCTTTATTTGATTGGCAACCATATTGGTGTAATCTTTAGGAAGCATGGCTTTATATCCATCAAGTAAATAGTTAAAATCATTTGCCATGTATCCGAACAATTTTCTTAAGCAGATAAATAAGCTTGCAGGGTATTCTTCTTGAATTTTATAATAAATAAAAATTCCAGATCTTTGAGTTGTAACGAGTTTTGCTTCTCTTAATTTTTTCAAACTTTGAGATATAAAAATTTGTTCAGCTTCCAAGCCTTTGCTGATTGATGAAACAGATGATTTACCATTAACATCTAAAAATTCTAAAATTCTTAAACGTAAAGGGTGGGAAATATAGCTTATCTCTTTAACAGCTTTTTTCATCACCTCAATTGGAAGCTGAACTTTATTCATGTTTATAACCGATTATTTTTTCATAAATGGTCTGATATAAGCATCAAATTTTATTTTATAAGAATCTGACCACCCCATTAAATGGTTATCGCCTAAACAAAATAACGGAACACCGATATTGTTGCCTAATTTGAACTTGTTAGCACATTGCATTAACATTTCTTTACCATTAGGAGTTGCTACATCAATTTTTATAATATCTAAGTCAGGATATTTTTTACCAATGTATTCTTGTGCTTGGTGACAATGTGGGCAAGTTTGAGAATAAAATAAATAAGCTCTACTATCATCTAACACTGATTTTTCAGGTTTACAACCGGTAAGCGCAAACAATGATACTATAAGTGCATATACAATTTTTTTCATGTATTTTTCCTTTATTATTCAATGCAACAATCAACAGCTTTACGAACGAAAGCTTTCATTTTAGAAAGTGCAGAAGTTTTTGTTTCAGCAGTTTCGGTTGTTGCAACAGCTTCTTTAGCTTTCTCTTCTTTAGGAGTGTTTTCATTTATTTTTGCTGTAATTTTTTTTACATCTTCAATACTTGTTTCAACCCATTTTAAGTCTTCAACTTTTAGCATATTCATATTTAAGCCCCAAAATAAGCAATACATATCATAAGATTTATTAAATAAATCGTAGGCTTGTTCATGATTACCTAAACTTTGTTGTTTTGTACCAACTTCAAGTAAGCGCATTGATGTTGCAAGCAAGTGTTTTGAAATGCACCATACTTCGCCTTCATATGAAGGAATAATTTTTTGCATTAAATTTTTACGAGTTTCACGAACTTCTTCAATTAAATCATAAAATGCTGTTTTTCCTGTTTTTGCACCAGAGAAAACTAAGTGTTCTTCAATTGAAATTAAGTTCATTATAGCAATTGTTAAGTCTTGATCAGAAGATAAATCTTTAGGATTAACTTTTTTTGTACTGTCAATGCGTTCAACAAATTCTTTTACGCTTTTTGCTTTTTCTTTCATAATACCTCCTAAATAAAATTAGTATAAATCATATGTAATATACAATACATATTAAAGTTGTCAACTATAAAAGAAAAAACTCCCATGTTGTTTGTGCATGGGAGTTTAGCGTTTTAAAATTATTTAGCCATTTGGATTGTGTCAACTTCAATTATGGTCGGTTCCATCATGTCTTTATCGATTTCGCCTCCGATAATGACCATGTCGTTTGGAGTTACAGTAATTCCAGCCCATGTATCATTATCAATTTCAATAACTATTGTTCCGCTATTGTCTTTAAAATTGTAAGATTCATCACCTGTTTTTTCCAAAATGTTTCCTTGTAGCATAACGTAATCGCCATCTTTAAGTTCTGCAATTTCCGTTACGCTAATGATTTGTTGATTGTTATTATTTTGAAAACCACCGTTATTATTTTCAGCGGAAGCATTCATGGTTGATGCGAAAAGAAGTGCAATTGCAAATAGTGAAGTTTTTTTCATTAAAATTCTCCTATTAAAATTATTAACAGAAACTACATATGCATTAAAATAAGTTTTTAAATGAAGATAACTATTTACTTTAAAATTTTTAGATGTATCTTTCCCTTTGTTTTAATAGAAGGAATACTAAAAATGAAAAATATGACACAAGGTTCGCCAGCGAAATTAATTATATTATTTAGTTTACCGTTATTAATCGGTAATATATTTCAACAGCTATATAATATATCAGACATATTAATTGTTGGTCGTTTGATTGGGGTAAATGCTTTGGCAGCAGTTGGATCTACAGCGCCTCTTTACTTTGTGTTTTTGCTTATTTCATTTGGTTTTACAGGTGGTTTAACCGTTATTACAGCTCAGAAATTTGGTGCTAAAGATTATGTATTAATGCGCAAATCTATGACACACTGCATTATGGCAAGTACATGTTTAAGTGCTTTGATTATGTTTTTTTTACTTTTGTTCTTGCGTCCGTTTTTGGTAATTATGAATGTTCCTGAAATTATATTTGAAGATTCTTATAATTTTATGGCAGTTCTAACAGGTGGTATGATAATGATTGTGTTTTTTAATTTGTTATCCGGCTTTATCAGAGCAGTAGGAGATAGTAAGACGCCGCTTTATTTCTTGATTTTTTCAACAGTATTAAATGTGTTATTTAATTTGATTCTTATTTATTATTGTAAATTAGGTGTTGTAGGTTCTGCGTTAGGAACTGTTAGTGCAATTTCTATTTCTGTTGTTTTGTGTTTGTGGTATATGCATAAAAAGTTTCCTATTATGCGCCTTAAAAAAACAGATTGGATATATGATTCTAATTTTATGAAGGAGCATTTAAGAGTTGCTATTCCTATGGCAATACAATTTTCTGTTTTATCATTTAGCTTGATGATTATTCAAAGTGTGTGTAACTCTTTTGGTCCTGATATTATAGCATCATTTACAGCAGCACTAAGAATTGAACAATTAGCTACACAACCTTTATTGGCCTTGGGTATTGCTATGGCAACATATTCTGCTCAAAACTGGGGTGCAGGTAAATTGGCTCGTATCAGAAAAGGGGTTAGGGCAGCAGCTTTAATTTCATTGACTATAGGTATTTGTATTTCAATATCAGTTCGTTTTATCGGTAGTGAAATGATTTCTGTTTTTATTAAGGATAAAAATCCGTTAATTATTGAAATAGGAAAAGAATATTTACGTATAAGCACTTATTATTACTTTTTCTTGGGAATGATTTTTGTGTTTAGAAATACTTTACAAGGAATGGGAAGAACCATTATTCCGCTTATAGGAAGTTGTGTCGAGCTGATTATGCGTGCTTTTGCAGCAGTATATTTGTCAAAAGTAATTGGATATAAAGGTGTGTTTTTTGCAGGGCCTATTGCTTGGGTAGGGGCTGCAGCTGTAGTTTTGATAGGATATTTTGTTATTATACATAATCTTAAAGCATCTAAAACTAAAAATTATTTCTTATATAATAAGCATAGAATTAGTTTGAGTTCATCTATTACTGGATCAAACCAAACTCCTGCGGCTGAGTAGATGATAAAAAAACACTGATGTAGTCAGTGTTTTTTTTATAGAATCAAGTTGTTTAGCGGTACAAAAAATTTTAAAACAATATTTTTGTTCGTTTTATAGGGAATTATTTAGAATTTTAATAAATTCTTCAGTGTAAACATCAATTGTATAGTCTGTATTATATATATTTTATGATAGATTTTTAATGATAGCAATGTCGTTATAAACACAGTTCTTCGATTATTTTATTTAGAACTAAGAATCCGTCTTTGGTTGCGGATAAGTAATGGCTATTTTCAGATATTAAGCCTTGACTTATAAGGTTTGATTTAGCTTTTTGATTTATGAAACTATCAAAATTGATGTGGCATATTTCTTCAAAGTGTTGTTTGTTAATGCCTTCATTTAATCTGAGTCCCATGATGATAAGTTCTTCGGCTCTTTCTTCAGAGGTGATTTTTTCCATATCATGAGGATGAGTTATAGCGTAGTGATTGTTGTTTATATTTAAGCGTCCGTGAGCAGATTCTCCAATACCAACATATTCATCTCCAAGCCAATAGCATTTGTTATGAACGGATTGATATTCTGTTTTTGCAAAGTTTGATACTTCGTATTGTGGGTATCCGTTATTTTCTAAAAATGATATAGTATCAGAGTACATCTTTGCAGATACATCTTCATCAAGAGTTTTTATGCCTTTAGCAGCAAAAACTGTTCCTTCTTCTATGGTTAATTGATATAAAGATAAATGTTTAAAGCCAAAAGATATCGTTGTTTCAAGTTCTTGTTGCCAAATGTCAAGATTTTGGTTTGGTCTAGCATATATTAAATCCATTGAATGATTATCAAAGTTTTTAATAATTTCTTCTATGCTGTGCAGAGCTTGTTGTAGGTTATGGGTTCGTCCCAAAAATTTTAAGTCGGTATCATTTAATGCTTGAACACCCAAAGATAAGCGATTGACACCAGCATTTTTTATAAGCTTAAACATGTTTTCATATTCAGAATTAGGGTTAGCTTCTAAGCTTATTTCAATTTTGCTTTCTGTTTTCCATAATTTGTGTATATGATCAATTAATCGAGATATGTTTTCGGGTTTAATCAGGGAAGGGGTTCCCCCACCAAAAAATATTGATTGGACAATTCTGTTAGGAACTAAGTCGTGGTAATATTCTAATTCTTTGATGTAGGAATCTATAATACTTGTTTGATCTATATCTTTTTTTATTCTTTTAAAAAAGTCGCAATAAGGACATTTGCTTTTACAAAAAGGCCAATGAATGTAAATGGATAATGGTTTTATATTCATTGGCCTTACTTTCTTATAAAAAATGTTTTATACTAAAATTGTATCTAACAATTCTTTAGCATAAGCTCTTAAATTTGGATTTAGCATTAATGAAAGCTTGAGGTTAGCTCTTGCTAGTTCATCATTAGTGCCACAGTCAAATCTTAGGCCTCTGCATAATACACCTGTTAATGGTACACCACGTTCAGCAGCTAAATTAAGTGCGTCAGTAAGGTTGATTTCACCATTTGAGCCGTTTTTAACTTCAGGCAAAATATCCATAATTACGTTTGGTAATATGTATGGACCCATACTTGCATAGTTTGATGGAACTTCTTCTAATTTTGGTTTTTCAACCAAACCTTTTGCTTGAACTGTACGGCCATCTCTAACTGCACCGATTAAGGCGCCATATCTGACCATTTCTTCTTTAGGAAACTCCATAATGTTTTCAACGATACCACCGGTTTGTGCATATACATCAGCAAGCTGTTTTAATACGCCTTCGCCGTGGAAGTTAATATATATGTCATCAGGCCACATAACAATGAAATCTCTTTTACCGACAATTTCTTTTGCCATTAAAATTGCGTGACCGTTACCTAAAGGTTCTTTTTGTTCAGCAAACGAGAACTTCATTCCTTCAGGAATTATGTCTTTTACAGCTTTAAGTAAATCTAATTTGCCTTTTGCTTCAAGATGGTTTTCAAGCCAAGGATATGGTTCAAAATATTTTTCAAATAAGTTTTTACAAGATTGATCACTATATATGAAAACGATTTCTTTAACGCCTATTTCTTTACAAGCATCAATAGCATATTGTATGATAGGCAAATTGTTTAACGTTAAGAAACCTTTGTGTAGAACTTTAGTTGCGGGAAGGTTTCTTGTTGATAAACCTGCAACAGGTAAAATACAAACTTCTGGTTTGTTTGGCATTTTTTTACTCCAAATAATATTTGTTAATGTTATGCTAATAAATATACCAAAGATTTTATGTTTTGCAACATATCTGAGGTTGTTTGCACAGCAAAATGTTTTTATCTTTCAAATTGGTTGGATAATAAATATGTATCCATAGGACTGAAGCCGTTATCTTTAATGCGCTTGTTTGTGATGGCATTTTGGATAATTTGCCCATAGCGACTGGATACTTGATAAATTCCTTTGAAACGAGACATTTCTGAGTGGGTAAGCTCGCTAAATGCTTCTTCTATTTCTATTGGAGCAGATGCTGAAAATTCATCAAAATCAGGTTCTAATTTACCAATCATACGCAAGAAACACATTTTATTGAGTTCACTATCAGGATTAAACGCTTCTTTGGCATCAAAATCTTTTAAAGATTCAGGCATATATTCTTTAAATAAGAATTCTCTACACCATTGATATGTTCCGTCGGTATGTTCAGGTTCTGCGCCGATTGGTATGTATCCATCGTCTTCAATACGTCTTATTTTATCAACCACAGTCATATTATATTGATGGATTGCGTTTTTGTTTATTTGTGTAATTCTGTTTAATAAGATTTTTTTCTTTGCTTCCATTTGAGCTTTTTTTGTTTTATCTATATTAGGGCCTTCTTTTTCAAATGTTTTTTCAATATTGCGAACATCTTCATATAATTTATGAGTTCTTGCGTCAGCATAGTATAGGGTTTGGACCTTAAACTGAATTTCAACATCACGAATTACACCATGCTCATCAGGTATATGTAATACAATTTTTATGTCGTAATACATTTTAGAGTTATCTTCTAGCTTACCATCAAAACGATTACGCATTTCTTCATATATGGTAAAGTACGGTTCATTTTCTTTTATTCTTTTTTCTTCTTGAGAAGATGTTTGCACAAAAGATTTACCGCTCTTTTCGTACTCTTTAGTGTCTTTGGTATATAGTGTTCTGTTTTTTTGGAAAACACTACATAAGCGTTCTGTATCGGTTTTATATTTACATGTAACTGTCAGACGCAATATGTCATGTAATTTGCTGCTAGGCAGAGGGATATCTTGCATTTTATCAGCAAAGCTTTCTCTGTCTTCTCCTCGAAAAATAATATCGGATATGTTGTATAAATCTTGATTATATTCTTTACCATATTCATAACACAATTTTTCAATAGCACGTTCAGCATCTTTCATTTCAGGGAAGATAATGCCGATTTCATTATGAAATTTATCATAATATACGAGTTTTGTGTTTGTAAATGGGGTAACTGCTTTTAAGCTATATGCAATAGGAGAACCGTGTCTGTCTTGTTCTACTTTTCCGGTGCTTAAGTCAATTGCATGAGTGTCTTCAGGTTGTTTAAATAAATTGTAGATAGCACGATATGTGTGGCGATACACTTTATCAGGATCGCTGTAATATATTACTAACTTTTCATAGTCAGTGTATGTTATTTTTCTGTCTTCATATGCCTTATTTATGATTGCTAAACTTCTTCTGGCATTTTGTGCAATAATTTCAGCAATTTGAGACTTTGTCATTTCAAAAGTTTCACTAACGCTGTAATGTTTTTTGCTCATATCTGACATTTTATTTTTCCCTTTCAAAACGCTTAGCATTTTGCCATAAAAAATGTTGGTTTGCAAGGATTTTTTGGGTTGATTTTTTTTATAAAAGTGTTATGGTGTAACTACATAAATAAATTACTTAGATACAATGCTTAAGTTTCTTAAAGCCTTCGGGCCAATGATGCTTACGATAGTAGGTATCGTTACTGTATTGGGTTCATTTTTCTTTTGGGAAAATGTTAATGTTTTTAATTCAATGCTCACATTCGGAATATGGTTTTTATTTATTCCTAAGTTGGCATTAAGTGAAGATAAATGTTTAAACATCGCTTATCTTATTCGTAATAAAGAATATGCCACTGCAATGTTTGTAACATTTTTCAAAATTATAGTGTTGATTTTTTGGCCTCTGCTTGCTTTGTTGTTTGTTTGCAATAGTACAATAATTGTATGGGGAGCGCTTATTAGTGTGAGTTTTGCAGCGTTAGCTCTATGTGTATTTCTGATGATTGTTATTGCAAGTATTATCAGATCTATGTACAAAGAGGCAATAAAAAGATATCGCTCATAAAAATTAAGCTCCTTAAAGATTTTTCTTTAAGGAGCTTTTGTTTGTGCTTAAATGCTATTTAAAATAAAATCTTAAACCTGCTGTTAGGTCTATTATGTTGTCAACATAATCGGTGTTGACATTGGAATATCTTCCCATTAAACGAAAAGATACATTTTCGTTTATACTAGATTGTAAACCTAAACCAAATCTAATTCCTATTTTATCTTCTTTTTCATTTATTGTTTTATACTTGCCTTCAAACTCATATTCTCCAAGACCAATACTTCCTAGTAAATTTACATGATCTACATCAGTTGGCAGATAACCAATTAAATCTACACCATAAGCGATGTACGAAGTTTTAAGTTTACCTTCTGTATAATTTCGTTGATTACTTTCACCTTCTTCAGAATGTTGGTAGAAACCTTCAATGCCAAAATATGGATTAAATTTAGCACCCAATGATAAAGAAAATGCTTTATATTCATCTTCTGCATAATCTTTAATAAGTTCATTATCATTTGAAAAATTTAATACAGAATAAACAAAATCAGCACCGACAACAGGGCGAATATTCCAAAAAGATGTTTGACTTTGATTATTATAATTTAGTGATTTTTGACTCTGATATGTTGATTGTGTGTTATATAAAGGTTGTGATTTTTGTTGGCAATTACAATATTGAGCGTTTGCATTTAGGGTAAACAATCCGGCAATACCGGCAAGTAATAAAGTTTTTTGCATTTTCAAGTCATCCTTTTTTAAAGTTCGTTAAATAAAAACCCACTTTGGAAATAAAGCGGGCGGATGCTAGAAAACCGTACAAACACAAGACGGCTCGGCTTATTTAAGCCAAAAGCTCTTATTAGGCCGACATCCGTCCGAATAAAGACATATATGTCGGCATTATTGTTTCAAGTCGTATGCTTAACGACCGTGTTTGTTAAGGATTTCTAGACCCAAGGTATGCAATTTGCATACCTTGGTGTAAGAGCATATAAAATGTTTGTGCTTAGCAAGTAAAAAATGAAAATTTATAGATAAAATGTTTTATTTAAAACAAAAAGGAAGTTTTGTAACTTCCTTTTTGTTTAGAGTAGAGATAGCTTCGTTTAGAGACGAGATGCGATGGCCTCGACAAAGTCATCTACAGTTGTCATCATTGCAAGTTCTTCATCATCAATTTTGATGTTGTAATGCTCTTCCAACTGGAAACTTACGTTGAGGATGTCATAGCTGTCCATTCCGATGCCTGTAAGTGATTCTGATGCGTCTGGTAAACCAGGATTGTACTTTCCTTCTGTAAGCTGTTCTTGAATTGCAAGCTGAACTGTTTTTAGAATGTCTTCTCTGTTCATAGAAATAAAGTAATTAAGTTACACAATTATTATAAAGTATGTATATCGTACTTTATAATAAAAGTTTTGTCAAGATATATTTTCAAATAAACTATTTTTGAGATTTAAAAACAATGCAACGAGGAATAGTATTTAGGTCGTTGATACTGGTAACGTGCAGTAAGCCTTGATTTGTGAAAATGTTAATTATATCTTGTTCTTGATTTATACCGGCTTCAATTATAACATATCCATTAGGTGAAATTTTTTCTTTGGCAACTTTTGCAATTTGTTTATAGCTGTCTAACCCGTCTGAACCTCCGTCAAGAGCTAATATTGGGTCAAAGTTTTTTACTTCCGGTTCTAAAGATTTAATATCTTCTGTTGGTATGTAAGGAGGGTTGCTGATTATGACATTATATTCTGGTTCTGTTTTTGTAGAAAAATCTGTATCAAACCAACTTGCGTTTACAAACTTGCATCTTTCGGATAAGTTTAATTTTTCAGCGTTCATTTTTGCAATTTTAAGAGCTTTGGCCGAAATGTCAACTGCCGTAGCTGATAGATTTGGACACTGAGATAATATAGAAAGCACTATGCAACCTGAGCCTGTGCCTAAGTCAAGAATGTTTGAAAAGTTATTTTGTTTGACT
Source organism: Alphaproteobacteria bacterium (assembly GCA_045611785.1). Lineage (GTDB taxonomy): Bacteria > Pseudomonadota > Alphaproteobacteria > RF32 > CAG-239 > JAFTYO01. The sequence goes on along the minus strand of JAZKXV010000012.1, from coordinate 19,277 downwards.
AATTTAATAGCTTCTTCAACTAATGTTTCGGTATCAGGGCGAGGGGATAACACATCTTCAGATGTAATAAAATCATGACAATAAAAACCCTTTACGCCAATTATTTTATCTAATGGTTTATGATTTTTACGCTCATTTATCATATTGTTTAATTTTTTTAATTCTTCATTTGATAAAGCAATTGAATTTGTAACGCTATTTGAATCGATGTTGGTAACTGAAGCAATTAAAATTCGGGCCTCTAATCGTGGAGATTCAATTTTTGCTTCGATAAGTTCGTTTATGGTTTTTTGATATATATTTAAGTTCATGTTTTATGCCGCCATTTTAGCTTTTACTTCTTCAGCAAGTTTTTCAAATGCTCGTTTTTCAATTTGACGCACTCTTTCTCTGCTGATGTTAAGCTGTTCACCGATTTCATCTAATGTTATCGGATTGTCTGTTAACATACGTTGTTTTACAATATAAAGCTCTCGTTCGTTTAGAACTTTTAAGGCCTGTGTTAAAATTTTATGTTTATATTCATGTTCTTGTTTGCTGGCAATTCTGGCTTCAATATTTTGGCTAGCATCAGGCAGAAAGTCTATTTGTTCTTTCTTTTCGTCTTCGTCGTTATAAACACAAACATTTAACGATTTATCGCCACTGATACGGCGGTTCATTTCAATAACTTCTTGTTCTTCAACAACCAGTTCTTTTGCTATTTCTTTTACAACTTTTGGTTCAAGTTCTTTATTTTCATATATACCTAAACGAGCTTTTATTTTGTTTAAATTGTAAAATAACTTTTTTTGAGCAGCAACAGTACCTATTTTGACAAGAGACCAAGATTTAAGTATATAATCATGAATTGCGGCTTTTATCCACCAAATGGCATAGGTGGCTAAACGAACTTTCTTTTCTTGATCAAATTTTTTAACGGCTTGCATTAATCCTAAATTTGCTTCTGATATAATATCAGACATCGGTAAACCATATCTTTTATATGTTAAAGCAATTTTTGCTGCTAATCTTAGGTGTGAGGTTATAAGTTTTTGAGCTGATTCTAAATTGCCGTTTTGCTTAAAATCAGCAATTAGTTTTGCTTCTTGCTCTTCGGTTAATACCGGAAATTTTTTTATTTGTTCCAAATAAGAATAGAGACCGCCATCATCAATAATGGCAGGGAGGTTAGTTTTGTGGCTTACAACCACTAAATTTTTACTTTCACTCATATTCTTACTTTTTTGTTGTTGCAAGTATTTATTTAAGATGTTTAATCCAAAAAATCAAGGATATATAAAGGAATATTTTTCGAAGTTATTAGAGTTTGGATCTAAATTTATAATATCTACCTTATAATTATCCATGTATGGATATATAATTAAATATAAAGGAGTTTCTTTGATATCAGATTGTTTACATACAACAAAATCTTTATCTTTTATGTTTTTGTTTATCTTTAAGGTAATTAATGCATTAGCTGTTTTAAAATTTGTGTCAGGGGTAATATCATCTATATTTACTTTTTCAAATTTTTTTATGTTTGCTAAAATTAATGCTTTTTTACGTTTGCTTATAGTTGATTCTGCTTTTAGTTGTGAGGCAAAAAGCTTTATTTTTTCTATAACTTTTTCAAACAATATTGGGTTATCGCACTGAGGTGCTTCTAACAAGTTTATGTCTTCAGAAGCTTCAAAATCAAAGATTGGTAGGTTGTTCTCGTGAGATATTGCTATATCGCTTTCTTGTGCAAAAGAAATTTTTGCACAAGAAACGATTAAAAAACTTAGCATAAAAAAACAATATTTTAACAAAGTTATTACCCCTAGAAGTTAACAGATTTTGGTGTTCTTGGGAATGGAAGAACATCACGAATGTTGGCGATACCTGTAACAAGCATCATCATACGCTCAAAACCTAATCCGAAGCCGGCATGAGGAACTGAACCATATTTGCGTGAATCAAGATACCAAGAGTAGTCTTCAACTTGCATTCCCATATCTTTAATTTTTTGTACCAAAACATCATAACGCTCTTCACGTTGTGAACCACCGATTAATTCGCCGATACGAGGAACTAATACGTCCATTGCCGCAACTGTTTTACCATCGTCATTTAAACGCATATAGAAAGCCTTAATTTCTTTTGGATAGTCACGTACGATAACAGGCCTTTTGAAGTGTTCTTCAGCTAAAAAGCGTTCATGTTCTGTTTGCATATCAATACCGTATTTGGGCTCATATTCAAATTTTTTGCCTGATTTTTGCATGATTTCAATTGCTTCTGTGTATGTAACACGTGCAAAACCATTGTTTGCAATATTATCTAAAGTTTGTCTTAATGTAGGATCAACAAATTTTTCAAACAACTCTAAATCTTCGGCACAATTTGTCATAATGTGTTTAACGCAATAACGAACCATGTCTTCAGCTAAATCCATATCGTCAAAAATATCAGCAAAAGCCATTTCAGGTTCAATCATCCAAAATTCGGCAGCGTGACGTTGTGTGTTTGAGTTTTCTGCTCTGAAGGTTGGGCCGAATGTATAAATATCACCTAAAGCACATGCATACATTTCTCCGTTTAATTGTCCAGAAACTGTTAAATGTGCAGGCTTTCCAAAAAAGTCTTGAGAATAATCAATGTTACCGTCTTTTGTAAGTGGAGGATTTTTTAAATCAAGTGTGGTAACTTGGAACATTTCTCCTGCACCTTCACAATCTGAACCAGTGATGATAGGTGTGTGAACATATCGAAAACCGCGTTCATTGAAAAATTTGTGAATTGCAAAAGAGAGTTCTGAACGAATGCGGAATGCAGCACCATATTTGTTAGTGCGTGGGCGCAAATGAGCAATGGTTCTTAAATATTCATCTGAGTGTTTTTTCTTTTGCAAAGGAAAATCTTCAGGTGCAATACTATATATTTCCACATTGGTGGCAACAACTTCATATTTTTGGTTTCCGCCTTGAGATTCTATTAAAGATCCTGTTATGGCAACAGAAGAACCTGTGGATATTTTTTTAACTTCATCGTAGTTATTTAATGTATTATTGGCAATAATTTGAATATTTTTTAAACATGATCCGTCATTTACTTCAATAAATGAAAAATCTTTTGCATCACGACGAGTTCTTACCCAACCTTTGAGTAATACTTCGTTTTGTGGCTTTTGAGCATTCAATAAATCTACGATTTTTGTTCTTTTTAACATTTTTATTTTACCCTTAAAATTTATTTTGATTTAATTTTTTCGCACTATACAACAACATAATTTAATTGTCTAGTGTTGACAATAAAAATGTTTACAAAAAAAGCCTTTATAGAACAGAACCCTAAAATTAGGAACAGTTCATATAAAGGCTAATCACTACTTCATTTGAGTAAGAATGTCGGAAAGCATCTGCTCATCAAAAGATGTGTATACTTTCACGTCATCAGGAAAAACTCGTTTTTCACGATTTTCCATGTCTACAGCTACGAATATTGTGCCTTCGTAAGCCATAGTTACTCTGTACTCTGACATAGCATCGCCAAAGGCAAGAATTTTTGCTCCGGGATACTGTTTGAGCACTTGCTCAACGTTTGCTTCTTTGGTAGTTGGTGCACCAAGGGTCGCAATGAACAGGTCATCTAAACCGTGTGCAACCAAACCTTCGTCTACCATGTCAGGCTCCATGCCTGTAAGGATATAAAGATGAATCCCCATAGCTTTGAGCTTTTCGAAAAATTCTCTTACACCCTTAAAAACAGGTCTGGAAACATACTCCTCTCTGATGAAATCATTGAGCCTTTCTGTAATGTTCTGACCATCTTCCAAAGAAATCGATTTTCCATAAATGGAATGAGCAATTTCAACAAAGATCTGGCTCATCGGACGACCATGCATTGCCCTGTGAATTTCAGTAGGCAAAATGGCATCAGATGGCAACTCACCAAATACTGCAACGCAAAAAGAGTTAAGCATTGCATCTTTAACACTGTTAGTGTCGCGCAAAGTTCCGTCATTGTCGACGAGCGCAATGTATTCACAATTTGTATCCATAATAACTTTTTTGTTGGTTATATGCTAACACAATATTATATTTATAGCAAGTATAAAAATTTATGTTCTTTGTTGACAACGAAATTTATTAGTATAAATTGTTTATCAGATGATTTTAACAAAGGAGATTATTTATGAAAAAAAGTTTGAGTTTATTTTTAGGTTTAAGCTTGTTAACAGCATGTCAAGCAGATATTGGCTCTAATCAATATACCACTGGATCAGTTGGAGTAGCTAGCGCTGCTTCAGGTTGTTATGTTTTGAGTGTTCGTCAAGTTCAAGTTAAAACCGATAATGGTTTAGGAACTGTAATTGGTAGTTTAGCAGGTGGTGTTGCTGGATATTCTATTGGAAGTGGTTCAACTGCACATAACTTAGGTGCAATTGGTGGCGCTGTTTTAGGTGGTATGGCCGGTTCAGCTGCTCAAGGGGCTCTTTCATCACAAGGTGGTTTTGAATATGTTGTTAAATTAGATAATGGACAAGTTATGACACTTACACAAGGAACAGATACATTACTATCTCCAGGACAAAGATGCTTAATGTTATTTGGTGATCCTGCACGTATTATTCCAGCTTATTAAGTATAATTTATTTATATAACAACCTGTTGTTAATAGATTTTATATTGACAACAGGTTGTTAGTTTAATATGAAATGATAAAATAACTTTTTGGAATGTTTTTATGAGTTTTAATAAATTGGTTCATGAAGCATATGATTATATGCTTAAATTATCAGCTAGTAAGCACGCTATGCTGTTTTTGTTTTTAGTTGCTTTTGCTGAAAGTTCTTTTTTTCCGATACCACCAGATATAATGCTGATACCAATGGTGTTAGCGCTTCCTAAAAATGCATTTAAAATTGCAGGGCTTGCAACTATTGCTAGTGTTTTAGGCGGTTGTTTTGGATATTTGATTGGGTTTGGTTTTTTTGAGATAATTGCAGAACCTATTTTAAATATGTATCATGCAATGGATAAATTTAAAGAATTTGAAGGTTATTATCATGAATATGGAGCATGGATTGTATTTGGAGCAGGAATTACACCATTCCCATATAAAATTATCACTATTGCAAGTGGTGCAGTTCATCTTGATTTGTTTATATTTACAATTGCTTCTGTATTGGCTCGAGGAATTAGATTTTATTTGGTTGCATGGCTTTTGAAAAAATATGGAGAACCAATGAAATATTTTATTGAAAAAAATTTAGGGTGGCTTTCGATAGCTTTCTTATTGCTTTTAATTGGAGGTTTTTTGTTGTTGAAGTATTTGTAATACTGAACAATTTTGAACAAAACTAAACAAAATATTAATGGACATTTTTGAAAAAAAGATGTATTAAAGAACTTATAATAGCGAAAGTTGTTTATTAAAGCACCATAATTTTATGGTGCTTTTTTTTCTTATTTTTTAACTCTAATTTAGGAGAAAAAGATGTTTGAGTATATCAAAGAACAAGATGATATAAATGTTAAACTAAATAAGGAACAAAAAGAAAAAATTGCTCAACATATAGGATATTTGTTTTCGGAATGGGATAGTGTTCGATCAAAACAAAAAAATATTGCAGATCTTTTAAGAGCAGAAATTTATTTAGATGAAAGAAAAAGAATTTATACAGATAAAGATGATGATTGGAAATCAGACATTCATTTAAATAAAATATATTCGCTTTTTCAAACGCAACAAGCTTATATTTGGGAAAATATTTATTCTAATGTAGAAAATTTGTTTGATGTAGAAGGTGTGGATGAAATATCTGTACAAACAGCTAATTTACAAAAAGAAAAACTGATTAATACTTTTTATAAAATCGGGTTACAACGAAAATTAGATATGGCGGTAGAGCATTTAGGCAGTATTGGGGAAATGTGTTTGTTTATTAGTTGGCGTAAGAAATATAAACAAATACGCAGGCCTTTAGATTTAATTAAACAGAATGTCGGTTTGCCACTTTTAAAACAAGGATCTTTCGGAGTTTTTAATCAAGAAATTTATAATGGAGCAAATGTTGAAGCAATTAATCCGCTGAATTTGGTTTTTGATCCGAGAGTTTCACCTGAAGATAGTTCAAAATGGGATGCTTGCGGAAAAATTATTAAATCATGGGAAACATATTCTTCAATTGAATCAAATAAGTTGTTTAAGTTAAATAAAGAAGAACTTGATGCTATTAAGGTGATGTTAGTTAATGCACATGATGGAAAAGATAGACCGGAAACGCAAAAAGTTGATGATATTGTAGATAATGACAGAGTGGAGGTGTTACAATATTGGGGAGATTATGTTACAGAAGATGGAACATATTTAAAAAACTGGCATGTTGTAGTTATTGCACGCAAATATGTGGCTGTTTTTGAACACAACAGGTGGATTATTAATCCGATTATAAATATGGCATTGTTTAGAGATGTTGAAAGTAAAAGAGGTATTCCTGAGCTTTGGTCAATTTATGATTTATGTAAAGAGCAGGAAAGTAAGGTTAATTTACAAAATGATGCTCAAGCCCTTAATTTAAACCCTCCAGCATATGCTCCGGAGGGTTTTTTCAAGGAAAATAAGGTAAAGCTTTTTCCCGGAAAGCAAGTAGAGTACAAACAGGGTTTTGAAGATCCGAGTGCTATTGTTAAGATGAGCTTTCCGTTGTTTAGTAATGAAAATATTATTCAATATTATGATAACACAGCGTCTAATGTTTCCGGTATTTTTCCGAATATGCAAGGACAACAAGAAGTTCATAGAGCAACAGCTACAGAAATAAAAGTAAAGGTTCAAGGACAAACGACACGTCTTGCTAAAACTTTAGATACAATAAAACAAAATGTTATTGTGCCTATGGTTTCAAAAGTTGCAGAGTTAGAAGCAAATATGAAACTTGGTGATGAAGAGATTTTCATTAATATATATGGACGAAGGTTATTAAAACGAATTGGAGATCTCGTTCGTCAGGGAAATTATGAATATAAATATACTGACAATTCCGGTATACAGAAAAAAATAATGCAAAATCAGACATTGACACAATTGTTAGCGCCTATATGGAATGATAAAAGCATTCCGTTAAATAAGCTGGAAATTATAAAAGAGGCATTAAATAATGCCGGTTTTGAAAACACCGATAAATATTTTGTTACTGAGGCAATTGATCTTAAATCGTTGCCGTTAAATAACAGAAACAGTTTTAATCATGACGGACTTAATTGAGTTAAGGGAGCTCTTATCTTCTGATAAGGGTCGGTTGTTATTATGCTACCTTACAGATTTTATGATAGAGACAGCTTCAAAATCAAACTCTAATTCCGAATGGATTAAAGGAATGGGCATGCTTATCAATTATTTGAAACAAGTTGATGAGAAGTTACGTGAAATTAATGAAATAAATAGGAGATAAAATATGAATAATAAAGAGATTTCAACACCTTTATCAGATGTTGATGCAGATACCTTATTGTCTATAAATGTCAGTAATGATTTATCTTCGGATAAAGCAGATATAAATGATAATAAGCCTTTATTACATGATGATAAAGCTGAAATACATGAAAGTGATACGCTTATTTTTGGAAAGTTTAAGACTTTAGAAGATGCGTATAAAGGTTATAAAGAAGCCGAAAAAGCCATAACAAAATCAGCAGAATTAGAAAAACGCATTAAGCTTTATCAAGAAGAGGTAAAGCTCTATGAACAAGATAAACTTGCGCGTGAACAAGGTTTTTCAAATAGATTTGAAATGGCATTAAATGAAGATGTATGGCATCATGAAATTGACAATTATGCTATTGCTGCAATTCATACAATGTTGCCTCAACAACAAGTTGAAATTGGTAAGCTGATAGAAAAATGTCATAATCAAGGTTCAGTCGAAGATATTGTAAAACTTCGCAAATATTTTTCACCGGAAATTGTGGCTCTTGTGTCACAAGATACAGCTATGTTTAAAAATTCTCGTAAAAATGAATATGATGAGATGCTGTTGCAAGATAAGCATATTCGCTATAACAGAAAACTAAACGAGTTCAAAAACAGTAATGACAATTGGATTGATTCTGATGTTAAAACAGATTTAATAAACCAAGCACTTGAACTTACTAACGGCTGTGTTGATTTGCTGAGTTTGAAAGAGTTCGTCGAAAAAATAGAACATGATGCAATTGAAAAATACTTAAAAAACAATAATGCAACTCAAGAAAATATCTTGGTGCAAAATTCGCTAATTGAACCGAGCGGATTGAATATACCTAAATCAAAAAGAAAAAAATGGCTGACGAAAGAGGAGTTTTATACATTAACTCCGAAAGAAGAAGCCGAAAAATATGATTTAATTGTGGAACAAGTTAAACTTGAAAAACAAGGGCTTCTTCCACGCATGTTAACTTAATATATAAAGTTTATGAAAGGAAATAAAATGTCAGAAAATGCAATTAATTTAAAAAGACAAGCTGCTGAAATTATACCTGAAGTATGGTCAGTATCATTAAGTAAAAAACTGGATAAATCCGGTGTAGGTATGAAAATTGTAAATAAAATTTATGAAAAAGATACTGTGCATTTCGGAGATACAATTAATATCGGTGAAATTGGTGATGTTAATATCAGTGATTATTCAGAAGATTTAGAGACAGGTGGTGTAACATACCAAAGAGTTGATGCTCAAAATCAACAATTAAAACTTGATCAGAGTAAAGCTTTTGGCGTGTTTATTTCTGATATTACTATGCGTCAATCTGAGAATAAAGATTTGCAACGTAAATTTGAAGAACGTGCAAAAACAGCTATTGATTTAGCCAAAGACACATATATTCTTTCTGCTTTTTCAGAGATACCGGAAGAAAACAAATTAACAGATGTTACACTTACATCTGAAAATGCATATAAATGTTTGGTATGGCTTGCTAAAACGTTAAAAAACAATAATGCAATTCAGCAGCCGAATGATAGAGTGTTTAAGACTAATCAGGCCGGTACAGGTGATGCAATGCCTTATGTAATTATCAATCCTGATGTTGAGGCTATTTTATTGCAATCTAAAGATTTTATCCATGCTACAAATGCAGGTGATAGAATTTTAAGAGAGGGATCAATAGGTACAATTGCTGGGCTTGATGTTTTGGTATCTACAAACTTGCCTACAGTTGAAAACAAAGTAAATATTATGGCAGGTATTAATGATGCAATTGCATATGTAGGTAATGTATCTAACATGGAAGAAATTCGTGATGATAAGTTTTTTGGTAACAATGTTAGAGGATTGTATGTTTATGGTATGAAAGTTGTTTTGCCGAAAGCATTAGCCGGTATGACTGTTGATGTTTCTGCTGCCAACTCTATACTATAATTTAATGTTTAGGCTCGAGAATTTTCTCGGGCCTATTTTTTGCATTTTACAGTTGTTGTTTTTGTGGAAAAGGAAGAGAAATGACGGAAATTGAAGATAAAATTCTAGGTAAAGTTAAACACTCGGCTAAAAAAAATATTCAAAAAGATGTGTTTGTTTCTGATGTGGTTTGGGTTGTCTCTAAACAGGGGTGCGGTTCAAATTTAGTCAATGGCAAAATGGCTTATGAAATGTTAAGTGCCAGTGGAAAGGAACGAGCTCTTAAAGGGAATAAAAAGTTTTCTGATAAGGGATTTATCTTTGAACGAAAAAAATAAGCAAAGGGTGAGAGAATGAAAACATATTTCGATATTATACGTGATGTATCTAATTTACGATGGTCAATTGTTGATTCTGATCCGGTTTCATTTGCAGAAGTACAAAAATCTGTAAAGTTAGCAATTGCTCAAGCAAATTCTTTTATATGGTCATTAAATGACTTTCCGTTTAAGATAAAAAAAGAGGCATATACTTTACATAAAGGTCAAAATGCAATTGTTGCACCTAAAGGAAATTTGTTAGAAGTGTGGATAGATGGTTCATATACATATTTAAAACAAATTACACCTAAAGAAGCAGATTTTTTATCAATTGAAAAACAATCTCAGCCGACTAAATATTGGATAGAGTTTGGGGATAAAGGAGCTCAGCTTCATTTTTATCCGGCGCCGGATAAGACGTATAAGGTGCTAATGAGATATAATACAAACTATAAGGCAAAATCAAACAGAGGAGAATTAAAGATAAATTTATCAGACATTGATGACGTATTGAATTTGCCGGAAGACAAAACCATTGAAGATTTATATTTGCATTGTCTTAATACTAAATCAATGGAGTATTTGATTGCTGATTCAAAAGATGAAAATTATGTTCCTTATCAAAAAGAATTTTTAGAAGCTTATAAATCTCTATTGCAAGTTACAGGAATTAATATTGAGCCAAGAATAGTGGTATAAAGGAGAGATAAATGAGCAATTTATTTATTAAAAATTTTAGAGGAATTCGCACATTAAATCCGGTAACAGACTTAGTATCAAAAGGTGTAATTTCAGCAGTATCTTGTAAAAATGTTGAACTTAAGCATACACAAGATAGTTCTAATGTGGCAATCTATACTGTGCAAGGAAATAAAAGCATTAAAGATATAGGTAAGAAAATTATCGGGCAGTTTGAAAGTGTTCAATCAGGTGTTTCATATTGGTTTATCTATGCTACAGATGATATAAAAGGATATTTATATTGTTATGATGCTTTGACAGATAAGTTGGAGTTAATTGATGTGGAACTTTCAAAAAGTTCTATATGTAATGGCATAACAATTGCGCAAGGTTATGATGATTGGTTTGTTTTTACAAACGGTATAGATGATTATGTTGCTGTTTGTATGACGCATCAGGTTCAATCTGATAGAGTGAAATTTTTAGAAGCTGTTGATGCTGAAGGAAGAGAAATTAGAGGATTGGGTCTAGAAGTTTATGACGGCAGATTGGTCACATTTTGTAAAAACAGGATACATTGGTCTGCTCAAGCAAACATTTTTGATTGGATATCAAGTAATGAAGAAACTGTTACAGCTCCTGCGTATCAAGAGTTTGATAGAGATGTTACCGCTATTGTGTATTATAATAATTCTTTGATTGCCTTTACGGCAGATTATTCTGTCAGCTTAACAGGTAATCCGGGAAATGCGCTTAATTTTGTAAGAAGCGGTGCAACAGGTGGTGGATGTCCTTCATTTAAATCGGTAATTAAGTTTGATAATAAGCTTTTTTATTATGATCATAAGTCAAAAAATGTATTTGCTTATTATTTGTTAGATATTGGGCAAACAAGATCAACTGAAGGGTTAGCAAATAATGTTATTCATTATTTTGATGATATAAATGCGAAAGCATTAAATGAAATTGAAATCGTTAGTTACGTTAGTGGTAACAGAAGTGAGATGTGGTTTAAGATACCGACAATTAACGGAAATAAGATTTTGATATTTGATTATCTTAATTCGGAATGGATTGAACGAAAAGCTCAAGCTGATATAAGAGCTTTGTCGTTAATAAAAGGAGGTTTATATTCTGCATATGGTACAAAAATATTAAAAGAATATGTCGGGTCCACATTTGATGGAATGCCAATTGAAGCCGAATATAAGATGAATGTTTTTAACTTGAATTCTGATAGTAATATAAAAGTTCTTAAGATGCCATTAGTTCTTACTTTAGATTTTGATTATGAAAATGACTTTTTTATGGAGTTTATATATGATGATGTTCCGGAAAAAAGCAAACATAAACATATAGTAAAACTAATTAAAAATTATCTGATTTGGTCGAAAAATCAAGATGATGAAAATGGAGGAATATGGGCTATCAATCAAGAAGACGATGTTGGTGGAATTTGGCTCAGTGGTGACAGAAATTCTGTTATGTTTAATTTAGAAGGCATTCATCATTTTAAACGATTGCAAATAAGAATTTATACTCAGTTAGCTAATCAGGAATTTGGTATTAATAGGCTCGAATTTAAAAGAGTTGGGGTTAAAACTAAAACATTAGGATAACTTTTTATAAGGAGATATGAATGAAAAAAAGTATCACAAAGAGAATTGAGTATGCATCAACTGATAGTTTTAAGCAGCTAAATAAGTTGCAAGAAATGGCAATTTCACAAGAAAATGTCAGTCTGGCATTAAAGGCTGAAGAACTTAAAGGTAAATTAGCCGGATTGTATTCGGAAAAGAAAGAACAACAGGATATTGATAATACGCCTTTGGAAATCAAAATAATTAAGTAAGGGTGGGGATATGGTAACATTAATTGAAAATGGATGTCCTTTTTTTGATAAGCAGATTGCTAAAAAGTTTTTTAAACTAAATAAAACAAAATTAAATGATAATAACGGTTTTGAATATTTATTATCTAACAGTCGTTTTTTTAATGTTCATAATGATGTATATGTCGGTTCTGTTTTTGTTTACGAAGGTTATGATAATAAAAAATATATCGGCGGATATGCCATAAGAAAGCACTTTAAAGATGTCGTGGAAGCAATTGTAAATGTATGTGAAATGTTTGATGAAGTTTATGCTCAAACAGAACACTTAAACGCTGTTATTGCTCTTAAAAAGGCTGGATTTAAATGGTATGATAGAAATAAGAAACTTTTACGTAAAATAAATATCAGAACCGCTAAAATGTTATTGTGAAATTAAATATCGGTTATGTTTTTAACTTGGTCTTGAAAGAATTTGATAATCTTTTAAGGCTTTTTTTATGTTAATTTATGAAAGGAAAATAATATGTCAAGTAGTGTAAAAGCCAAACCACAGAAGTTTGAAACCGGGTTATATGGTTCTGCAACAACAAATAAAAATGGAACAACATATAATCCGTCAGCATTTGAAAATCAGTTAATTAATATGACGAATACGTACATTTCTCAATATTTACAGCAATTAACAAATCCTACATATGATTCTGAAATTTTTAAGGCTCAAACATCTAAAAGAAACAGGTTGGCAAACAACAGTTTTGAAAATAATTTGATTAATCCGTTGGCAAATCGTGGTTTAACAAGAGGCTCATCTATTAATCAGATGAGTAATCAGTTTGCAAATAAATTAGCCGATTTAGAAACTGATGCTATGGCAAATGAAGATACTCGTAATGCTAATATGTTAAATAATTTGTTTAATTATTATCAAACTCCATACAACATGATGATGGGAATTTCGAATCACAGTAATAATCAATATCAACAAGCATATAAAAATGCATTGCAAGAAACTCAAATGGCAAAGCAGACTTCAAACAAGTTGAATAATGTGTTAACTGGAATGTCTAATATAGGTGAGGGCGGTTTTAATAATTCTCAATATGGTAGCTTATTGGGTGGAGGTATCGGATATTATTTTGGGGGTCCAATGGGATACCAAGTAGGTTCTGCAATAGGCCAAGGAATTGGTGAATCTTTATCTTAAAAAACAGTATTGTAAATTGCCGTATAAGTAAGTTCCTTTTACGGCAATTTATTATGTTCAGATGAGAAATTTGGAGTTGTAATAAACATTTTTTTGTAAAAAAAAACAATATCATATATAAAGTCGCAGATTTTTAGTTCTACGGCTTTTATTTTTTTAAAGAAAGGAAAATAAAATGATAGATGCAAATTTAGTATATCCTTATGAATTTGAGGGTGGAAAAAAAGCAGTCGCTTCAGAAGTAAATGCAAATTTTGAAGCGGTAAAAACTTTTGCTAATGGGGTAAATGTTAGTATAAATGAAATTTACACAGCAATTTCGGAATTAAAAAACAAACCGACAAGAGAAATATTTGATGTTTTTTATAGCTTTTCTACAGTGTCACCTGTTGGTGCTTATCCGTTATGGACTGGGGAAACAATTACTCATTGCAAAAGTTTGTATCCGCAATTTTGGAATAAAATAAAAACATTGTCGGCAACCGGTAACTTGTCTGTGCTTACAACAGAAGATGAATATGAAGAAAAGCTGGAAACATATGGACAATGTGCATCTTTTTATATTGATGAGTTAAACGGACATTTAAGGCTTCCGAAAATTACAAGGTTTATTTCAAGCATTAGTGATATCACTGAGCTTGCAAAAGAAGAAAATGCAGGGTTGCCAAATATAACAGGCTCAATGCGCCCTTATCGTATGGGAGAGCCAAGCGGCGCATTCTATCAAGAAGAAACTGCTGATTTTTATCATACATCGGCTAAAAACGGTTCAACAGCACATGCTCAATATTCTACATTGTTTGATGCCTCAAAATCAAATGAAATATATGGTGCAAGTGATACTGTTCAACCTCCTTGTATAAAATTGTGTCTTTATATTCAGGTAGCCAATAATATTGGTGAAATTTCTGAATTAGACACCAGAGCATTAGCAAAAGAACTTGAAAATGCTCTTGTTAATTTAAGTGATGCATATCAAACATATGCAAAACAACTTGAATTAGTTTATAATACAACAAAAAATCAAATTTTATCGTCTTCAACAACCATTAAGGAAGAAGATATAATTGTTGAACCGGATATGTTTGTTTTAGATAATGAATATGAAGAATATCCGTATTCTGCACAAATTATGTTAGAAGATGCAAATCCTGATTTAGTTCCTTTGGTTAATTTTTCTTTATCGGATGTATTAAGCGGAAATTATGCTCCAATTTCTTTGTCATTAGATAAAAGTGTTAAAATTTTTGCAAAGTCTATACCGGCTGAAACATTAACAATTCCCTCTATAGTGCTTTATTAGGCAAGGCTTTCAATATGGATATGTACAAGCGCTTATGATAGCGCTTTTTTTTATGTGAAGGAAAAATACATGAATTTTTTTAATTTTATAGGAGCTGTTTCCGGATGCTCTTCTATAGTGGCATTTTTAGCCATTGTGATAAAACTCGGAGAATGGAAGGCCCGTCAAGAAGAAAGAATTTCTTCTCATGAAAAAAGAATTTCAAACATTGAGGAAAAGCAAGATAAATTATCTCTCTTGTTGCATAAAAACAATGAAATATTAGCAGAAATAAAAGTTAAGTTGGATATGGTCTTCAAAGAAAGAAGCAAAAGGAACAAAACATGTTAAATATGGAAGAAATTATTAACAGATTAGTTCTGCACGAGGGACTAAATTTAAAGGCATATAAATGTTCTGCCGGATATTTAAGCATTGGTGTTGGCAGAAATTTAATTACAAATCCTCTTACCAAAACAGAAAAACAAGTTGTTGGAGATTTAAGTAAGGGGATTACATATGACATGGCAATGTATTTATTGCGGCATGATATAACACGAGTTCTAAACGAATGCAGAACTTGCTTTTCTTTTTGGAGATACCTCGATGCAGAAAGAAAATATGCACTTTTAGATATGTGTTTTAATATGGGCATACATCGTTTATTGAAGTTTAAGAAAATGATAGAAGCTTTTGAAATTGGCGATTATCAAGGAGCAGCAAAAGAATGTTTAAACTCTAAATATGCCAAAGAAGTTGGGAAAAGAGCTTCTCGTATAGCAAAAACAATTGAAACAGGAGTTTTTGATTATGATTAAAAGAAGAGAAAAAAGCAGCAAGTATGATGTTAGAAAAGCCATTGTCCATAAGCTTACAAAAAATCAGTTGTTTTTTCTGTGTATTGTTTTTTTGATTGTATTGGCCTTGATTGGTATTTTTGCGCCATCTGCTTTAATAGGTTTAATATAAATGTTAGAGTTAAAAAAATGGGCAGTAAGTTCGGTTTTGCTTATTGCCCTTTGTGTAGCTTGTTATATGTTGGGGCGTTTACATAGTGAGGTCAAAATCATAAAAGAGCAGGGCAAAGAGATTATAAAAGAAGTTGAGGTGATAAAGTATGTTGAGAAAGAAAAAGCAAAAATATGGACTAAATCTAATGCTGGTCGTGATGAGCTTATTAACCTCATGCAAGCAGGTCAGTTATAATAATTGCCCATCATATCCGGTTGCAGGTGAAAAGGTAGCTAATGAGCTTAAAAAAGCAAGCTACAATGAATATCCAAACACATGGGAATGGCTTGCTCGCATAAACAAACTAAAACAAGAGTTGGATATATGCAAAACAAGATATTAAAACGCTAAATTAACGTGTATATTTAAATTATTGTTTTGCAACAAATAAAATTCCGTTAACCGGAGTGCCGTTTTCTTGCCTTAATTCAAGAGAATATTCTAGGATATTTTGATAACCATATTTATTTAAAATATTTTTGACATATTTAGGATTATGCTTAAAACGACCATTATAAGACAAGGCGTATTTTTCGATATCTTCATTTGCTGTTTCAATATTAAATATGAGGGTTGTTTTGCCTATGTTTGATATAACATCTTCAATATTATCAATATATTCAAAAACATCAGCAGCAACAACAAAGTTATACTTTAAGGTATTATCTTTTAGAAAATCGACAATATCTGCATTAATTAACTTATGATATATATTTTTTTTATTTGCTATATCTAACATGTTTTGTGAAATATCAATACCTGTAATAGTAACATTTTCATTATGAAAACGACTTGCAAAAGCGCCTGTGCCGCAACCTAAATCTAGTATATTACCGGAAAACTCAATATTAAGTTGATCGATTTTATCTATAACAGCATATTTAATTTGTTGCATAGTGTTGTCATAGGTTAAAGCAAACATATCAAAAAGTTCTTTGACATATTGATTATCCGGATTTAATTGTTCTCCTTTGAATGAGGCAAGAGTGTGTTTGGCGAAAACATTATCAGGCGATAAATTGCTCCATTTTTCTGCAATGCTTAATGCTTTTGTGTTATCTTTGGGATAAAATAATATTAGAGTTTCGGCAATGTTAAGTGAAAACTCGATATTTTTATTGTCTTTAATAAATGCATTCATCATAAGATCTAAAGCTCGCTCATAATCACCTAAATCTTTAAGCACTAAAGCTAAGTTGTTGCTTAACTCAGGTAAATCAGGATTTAAAATTACTGCTTTGCGATATTCTTCGAGAGCTTCAAGAGTTCTGTTTTGTTTATATAATAGGTTTGCATAATTGGCATGAGCTTGTATATTGTCAGGATCTAAATCTAACACTTTCAAATAATATGTTTCATTTTCTTCTATGTATGCTAAATTAAGCCATGCCTCAATGCATTTAGGATTTACGTTGATAACGGTGTAAAAATCTTCAGCGGCTTCTTTTATATTTTTAAGTTGTAAATTTGTTTTTGCTTTTAATAGATTGATTTCAAAGGAATTTTGTTTTAGTTTGTTTGCTGTGTCGAGATGTTTTAGAGCCTCAATAAAATTAGCATTATCAAACTCAAATTTTGCCAAATAATAAAAAATCAGGGCTGAATTAGGATATTTTATATTTAAGTCTTTTAATGCATTAATATCATTTTTTAATACTGCTAAATTAACCAGTGCTTCTACATAATTGTTATCAAGTAACAAAGCCTTTTGATAATATGAAATAGCTTTTTCTTTATCATGTAATTGTTCAAAAATTTCCCCTAAGTTATTGTATGTTTCCTTAATATTCGGATTTAGTTCAAGCACTTTATTATAGGCATCAATTGCTTGAATAAATTTTTTTAAATTTTGATATGAAATAGCTAAGTTAAAATATAAGGGTAGGTGTTTAGGGGTTATTTTTATAGCTTGAGAAAAGTATGAAACGGCTTGAGCATGCAAACCTTTAGCTTGGGCTGTTAAACCCATCATATTTAGAACGTCTGCATTTTCAGGCACGGCTTCCATAATGTTTCGATAGAGTTTTTCTGCTTCATCATAATAACCGCAGCTATATAGCTCATTAGCTTTATTAAACATTAAATCGTATGACATATTTTCTCCTTAAGAAAATATTTTATGTAATTTTTTTATTTTTTAAAGTGTTTTTTCATATTATCCAATTGACAAAAAGTGATAAAAACTATAAACTCGTTTATATATGTAGTATGTGAGGCTAAAAGAAATGGTAAAACGTCAATCTTATGATGAAAATATAGCATTTTACAAGGATATCCTTCAATCAGATAAGGCTGATAGAGATTCTGTTGTTTTAGCTTATCATATGTTGTATGAGATACAACAAAACAGCCCTTTTTTTGCAGATAAAATATTAGATGTATTTCAAATAGGTTTACAGACTGCTTTAAATGATGAAATTATTTTAGAAAATGTATACAAATACTTGTATGAGATAGTACGAGATAGTCCTGAATTAACAGATAAAGTTTTAGCAACATATCAAATAGCTTTACAATCTGATAAAAATGGTATCAAAGGTATATCTCAGGTATATGATTATCTATCTAAAATAGCAAAATCTAAGTCGCAATTCGCTGATAAAGCTTTAGAAACTTTTCAATCAGCTATGCAATTTGATACAAATAATAAGGATACATTAAAACATGCATATACATGCTTGTTTGATATAGTACGAGCTAAACCTGAATTAGCAGATATGGTTTTTAAAACTTTTCAATCAGCTATTAAATCTGATAAAAATGATAAGGATATTATAAGCCATGCTTATAACCAACTCTTTGATATATTAACAACGCAACCTCAATTAACCGATAAAGTATTTGAAATATGTCAAGAAAATTTAGTGCCTGATAAAATAACAGATTCTATTATTCCTTTACAGAGACAACGATTTAGAGCACGTTCAACTCGCAAAGAACCTGCTTACGAACAATTACAATATCTCTATGATATGTTATATGATAACCTATATAGCAAACCAGAGTTGGCAGATAAAATTTTTGATAGTTTCCAAACAGCTTTAGAGCATGAGAAGCATAATGCAACTACATTATCTTTTACCTATGCGAAATTATTAGATATATTAAAATATCAACCTCAATATGCAGATAAGGTTTTAGAAACTATTCAAGTAGCATTAAAATCAGAACGAATATATCCCCATTGTTTATATGATACATATCTTTTGGTATGTGGAAGTTTAAAAGAAAAACCTTACTTAGCAGATAAAGCTTTAGAAATTTTTAAAATGGCTATGCAATCAGATAAAAATGATAGTCAGTGCTTAAGGGGAGGATATATATATTTATTAGACATTGTAGAAGATCACCCTCAATTAGTAAATGAGGTTTTTGATATATTGCAAGTTGGGTTAAAAAATAATCAGAATGATAACAATACTTTAAGAATAGCATACAGCACGTTGGTTTCAATAATGGAAACAGAACCCAAATTAGCAGATAAATTTTTGGATCAACAACATATAGATATTTCTATAGGTGATTCTGCATATAATGTACTTGGTGTAATAGTAAATAAGCGAGCAGATTTAATACCTCAACTAGCAGAAAAATATCCT
>JAZKXV010000011.1:0-91940 GCA_045611785.1 Alphaproteobacteria bacterium | reverse complement strand
AGAACGTCGTGAGACAGTTCGGTCCCTATCTGCCGTGGGTGTAGGATACTTGAGAGGATTTGTCCTTAGTACGAGAGGACCGGGATGAACATACCTCTGGTGTACCAGTTGTTCTGCCAAGAGCAACGCTGGGTGGCTAAGTATGGACGGGATAACCGCTGAATGCATCTAAGCGGGAAACCCACCTCAAAACTAGGTATCCCCATTAAGACCGTGGTAGACCACCACGTTGATAGGTCGCGTGTGTAAGCGCAGTAATGTGTTTAGCTAAGCGATACTAATAGTCTGATTGGCTTGATTTACTTAACGTATAAATAATTCGCTTTATAAGCGTTTATCTTTAGCTGATAGAGGATTGATGAACTGGTGGCTCTTGCAAAGGTGTCCCACCCGATCCCATTCCGAACTCGGTCGTTAAACCCTTTAGCGCCTATGGTACTTTGTCTTAAGGCACGGGAGAGTCGGTCGCCGCCAGTTCTTCTATCCTCTATCTATTCCCCTCCTCCTTTGTTGTTTGTTATAAAACAAAAAAAATTAGCCCTCAATTTTGTTGAGGGCTTTTTTTTATCATTATCATTTTTTAACGCGATTTTTTATTTCATTTTCCGGATATTATTTAATTATCAACTTTTTCTTATTTTCCCTTTTTTATCTACTTTATTTATCTTCTATTAAAAAAACCGCAAGCTTATAGCTCACGGTTTTCTTCGGTTTTACTTCTTCTCAAAGGCTATTATCTCGTTGTTATGGATATTTACCTTTAGACTATCGCCTTCTTCTAACCTCCACGCATCTTCTACTTTCGAATTAATCGGGAGAATTCTTAGTTGCCCATCCTCGGTGTTAACGACTACTATTACATCATCATGAGCTCGTTTCTCGATGTTGGTGATAACAACTTCAATTGCATTATCTGGTGATAATGCAACATCACGCCACCTTTCGCTTTCCATAGCTGATAAAAGCAACAATGATAGCATTACTATCAGGAATCCAATAATATTGGGCGTTTCGCATAATATGGTATCTATTACACATATGCATATTGGAATCATCATTATTAAATAACTCCAACCCATCGCTGATACACCCCACATCATTAATCCATTAATTGCTGTAACTAGATATGATTTAGGTGATTTTGTACATAGTGCAAGCACTGAAAACATTACAATAGTAAATGTAATTGTACATATGGCACCTGTACTTGGGGTATGGACCCAAATCATTAATGGTATAAGCGCTAGCACAAGAATGGTGCTAACAAGAACAAGCCAATGCTTGGTTAGGAAAGTTTTGATTTGTTTCATAATCTTTAATTTATTTTAAAATTTTATGTAAACAAAAAAAGCAAAACCTTGCTTACTAATTTACATAAAAATATTTTGATGCTATTAATCTACCAAATTTTACTTAATTTGTCAATTTGTTAATTTTTATTTTATTACTTTTGCGTTATTATTATAGAGTATGAGGAAAATAAAATGAAAATATATCAAGTTGGTGGCGCTGTTAGAGATAAAATTTTAGGAAAAATTCCTAATGATTTTGATTATGTTGTTGTTGGTTCAAGTATCGAGCAAATGAAACTATTAGGATTTCAACAAGTTGGAAAAGGTTTTCCTGTTTTTCTGCACCCTGAAACTAAAAACGAATATGCACTAGCACGAAAAGAAATTAAAACAGGCGATAAACACACTGATTTTGAATTTGTTTTTACGCCCGATATTACGTTAAGAGAAGATCTTGAACGCCGAGATTTTACATGTAATGCAATTGCATATGATGATGACGCTGGTGAATATATAGATTATTTTGGTGGCTTAGAAGATATAAAAAATAAGATATTACGCCATATAAACGCAAAGCATTTTATTGAAGATCCGTTAAGAGTTTTAAGAATGTGTCGTTTTGCAGCACAATTAGGTTTTGATGTAGATGAATCAACACTAAAATTATGCTCACAAATGGTTGAAAGAGATATGCTTAAATTTTTAAGCGCAGAAAGAATTTGGCAAGAATTTGAAAAAGCTTTTGCAACAGATAGATTTTGGCTTTTTATTGAATTAATGCGCCAAATTGGTGCATTAAAAGTTATTATGCCTGAAATTGATAAATTGTTTTATGTTAAGGAATATGAAAAGTATCATCCAGAAGGTAACACTGGTGGACATACCTTAAATGCTTTAAAATGTGTAGCCAATGAGCCATTATTGATACAAATTGCTGTTTTGGTGCATGATATAGGTAAAGGTTTAACACCCGATGATGTTCTTCCATCACACAGTGCGCATGAAATCAGAGGTATAAATGCAATAAAAGATATTTGTAAGCGTTTAAAAGTTCCTAATAAAATTGCCAAGTTTGCAGAGATAAGTTCTTTGCTGCATATGAAATATTATTATATTCCAGATATGAATGTAGGTAAAATATATGATTTAGTCAGTGCTCTTAATTTTGGTAATGTATCTTATATTGAAGAATATATTAAGGTTTGTTTGGCAGATTTTGAAAGCACAACACATACCGATAAAGAATTTGAGCGTAAAAGATTTTTCTATTCGTCAGAATTGTTAAGAGAGGTAGAAAAAACATTAAAAGATATTCGAGCAACAGATATGCCAAACTACGATAAGCTGCTAAAAGACGATGTATTTGGACAGCGATTTAGAGAATATAAAATAGAAATTCTAAAAGAAAAAATAAGCGCATATAAAAGTAAAAACCCATGCTAAACATGGGTTGTTTACTACTCTCCAAAGCATCTGATTGTAACGCCTTGATTTTTTGTTCTTTCAATAAATTCGCATTCCCATAGACGGAAGTTCATACCATACACCACTTCTGTACCGTCTGGAAAACAAGGAGCGTGGCCTCGAGTAAGATCACGAACGTCGTCATCCTCGGTAACAATTACTGGTTTGCCTGTTTGCATGTGAATGTAACCATTTTCTGATTTCCAACAAGCAATTACTGCAATAATGCTTTCATGTGTGTAATTGATTGAATCATTACAACGCTTCTTTTTCTTGTCGAAACGCACTACAAAAACTGGACGCTCACCTGGTGAGGCTTTCATCTTGAAGAAATTCATACAACATAAATTTTAAGATAAATAATAAAGAATTGAAGTATAAGGTATAATATTTTCGGAAATTTGTCAAGCTTTTTTTGTTATAAAATTTATGCACAAATTTTTTATGTTAATAAAATTATAACTATCTTAAAGTATCTTGGTTGTGTTCATGCAAATAAAATGAAGGTAAAAACAATGGTTAAATTAGAAACTATAAAAACTAAAAATATAATTAATACCATTATTAATGACGATAGTATAAGAATTATGAACGCAATGGAGGAAAACTCCGTAGATTTGATTTTTGCCGACCCTCCGTATAATTTGCAATTAGGCGATAATTTAACTCGTCCTGATAACACAACAGTTGCCGGAGTGTATGAAGAATGGGATAGTTTTGAAAGTATAGCTGCTTACGATGATTATACTCGTCGTTGGTTAAGTGCTGCTAAAAGAGTTTTAAAAGATACAGGCAGTATTTGGGTTATAGGTTCATATCATAACATTTTTAGAGTTGGCTATATTCTGCAAGATTTAGGTTTTTGGATTTTAAATGATATTATTTGGAATAAGGTAAATCCGATGCCGAACTTTAAGGGAACGCGCTTTACTAACGCGCATGAAACCTTAATTTGGGCAGTTAAAAATCCGAAAGCTAAATATACTTTTAATTATGAGGCTATGAAAGCCTTAAATGAAGATACTCAAATGCGCTCCACATGGGAATTGCCGCTTTGTACAGGTAAAGAACGATTAAAAGGTGACGATGGAAATAAGTTGCATCCGACCCAAAAACCTGAAAGTTTGTTGTATAGAGTTATAATGGCATCATCAAATGTTGGAGATGTTGTATTAGATCCGTTTTTTGGTACGGGTACAACAGGTGCTGTGGCAAAAAAATTGGGACGTAATTATATAGGCATAGAAAAAGACTGTACTTACGTTAAAGGTGCTCAAGCACGTATCGATGAGGTTACTCCAATTGAAGACGGTGCTTTAGAGTTTAGTTGCAAACGTAAACAACCACGCATACCGTTTGGCAGTGTAGTTGAACGCGGATTACTTGAACCGGGAACAGTTTTGTTTGATTCAACTCGTAAGCATAGTGCTGTTATTAGATCTGATGGCACAATTAAAAGCGATAATGCTGAAGGTTCAATCCATCAGGTTGGTGCAGCGGCACAAAATGCAGCTGCTTGCAATGGTTGGGTTTATTGGTATTATGAAGATAACAATAAAAACTTAGTTTGCATTGATGACTTACGTGCTAAAGTTCGTACAGAGGTATATGGGGCATAAATTTAACGCATGAAAAAAGATGTTGTAAAAAAAAATAATTATACGTCTGCGCTAAAAAAGGAAGTGGCGCCTTCGCCTAATTATGCAGCAATTGATTTAGGTACAAACTCGTGCCGATTGGTAATTGCTACACCAACACCGACATCTTTTCATGTGGTTGAAACATTTTCTAAAATCACTCGTTTAGGAGAGGGAATTATTAATGATAATGAGCTCTCGAAAGCGGCAATGCGCAGAACAATAGCTGCTTTGAAGGTGTGTAGAGGTGTTATTAATGAATATGCCCCAATTACGGGCTCTCGCTTTGTTGCAACGGCAGCTTGTCGCCGTGCTAAAAACTGTGAGCAGTTTGTAGAAATGGTTAAAAAAGAAGCTGGCATTAATTTAGAAATTATATCATCAAAAGAAGAATCTCGCTTAGCTGTAGTTGGCTGTGTGCCTTTACTGAATCGAAATATAAAAAGGATGTTGGTTTTTGATATAGGTGGCGGTTCAACAGAAATTTCTCTTGCTCGCATTACAGATACAGGTAAAACATTTATAGAAGGATTTGTTTCTCTTCCATATGGCGTTGTTACAATTTCGGAAGCCTTTCCTAAAAATGAGATGACGACTCTTGCTTATAATACTATCATTGAACGGACACAATCTATGTTAAAAGAATTTGATGATAAATTTGGCATTTATGAGGGAATACAAAATCAAGAAATTCAAATTATTGGGACGTCTGGAACAGTAACGGTTTTAGGAGCAGTTCATTTGAATTTACCTCGGTATAACCGCTCTGCAGTTGATGGTATTTCAATTTCTGGCCCAGATGTCGAAAAGGTTATTAGCAAAATTAAAAACATGGGAGATATGGGGCGTAGAAAACACCCTTGTATTGGTCCATTAAAATCTGACTTGACAATTTCAGGCTGCGCTATTATTGAATCTTTGTTAACATTTTGGCCGATTTCTGAAATTACGGTTGCAGATAGAGGTATACGTGAGGGTATGCTCTTAGACATGATGCATAACGAGCGTTATCAACGCTTTAGCCGCAAACCGAAGAAACGGCATAGATTGTATCAAAGAGGAGGATATCATGGCAAACGAAAATTTGGCAGCAATTGATTTAGGCACAAATTCATGCCGTGTGATGGTTGCAGATTGTAATGGTCATATTTTATATAGAAACAGCATTTCCACAAAATTAGGCGAAGGAATGTATTCAAATATGTGCTTTACCGACGAAGCAATTGAGCGCGGGGTAAAGGCTTTTTTGGAATATGCAGAAATCTTAAAAAAATATAATGTAGGTACATATAGAGCAATTGCAACAGCTTCATGTCGTATGGCAAAAAACGGTATGGATTTTGTTAAAAAAGTAGAAGATACAAGCGGAATAAAAATTGAAGTTATAGATGGTGCCGAAGAAGCATATTTAAATATAAAAGGCGCAATATTAAATGCAGATAAAAATTCAAAATATGTAATTGTTTATGATTTAGGTGGAGGTTCAACAGAAATTTCTCTTGCCACAAATGAAAATAATCCTAAAATTTTGCACACAATCTCTATCCCTTGGGGAGCTCGCAATTCTGCAGAAGCGTTTGACTTGATAGAATATAATGAAACAAACCAACAGCGTTTGAGTGATGAAATCTGTTCTTATGTTACGGATTTTATAGAAAAATCTGAATTGGAAAAATACAAAAAAGATTGCTGTTTAATTGCAACGTCAAGTACACCTCTTAGACTTGCATCTATGATACATAAAGATGAGGTTTATGATAGATTAAAGCATGATGGAACAGTGTTATATTGTGAAGATATAGATAAAGTTATAGCAAATATTTATAATATGACAGACTCAGAAAGAGAAAATTCAAAATATATTGGCAAAAACAGAGCACAAATTATAGTCGCCGGAGCAATAATTTTTAAGAATATATATAAATCCTTAGGTTTTAACAAGCTGACAGCATCACTAAAAAGTGCTCAAGATGCAATAGTAAAGGAGTTAATGAATAATGGCTAAACTTACTCAATCAGCAAAAGTTATTAGAGGTAGAAAAGCTTTAACTGTTAAGGTTAAAACTTCAAAATATAAAAAAGCATCTTCAAATAGATGGTTAGAGCGTCAATTAAATGACCCATATGTTGCAGAATCTAAACGATTAGGTTATCGCTCAAGAGCAGCATTTAAGCTTATTCAATTAGATGAAAAATATAAGTTTTTAGGCAAAGGAAAAACAATTGTCGATTTAGGTTGTGCTCCTGGAGGTTGGACACAGGTTGCTGTAGAACGCAATAAAGGTCAAGGACAAGTTGTCGGAATTGATATTTTGGAAACAACACCAATAGCCGGTGCAACTATGATATGTCAAGATTTTACAACAGATGATGCTCCTGATAAATTAAAAGCATTATTAAATGGTCCGGCAGATATTGTTATGAGCGATATGGCGGCAAACACAACCGGACATCAACAAACCGATCATTTGCGTACAATAGGGCTTGTTGAGCTCGCTTATGATTTTGCAAAAGAAGTATTATCTGTTGGTGGAATTTTTATTGCTAAGGTATTTCAAGGCGGTGCTGAGGCTTCGTTGCTTGCAGATATGAAAAGAAATTTTTCTAAAGTTTCGCATTATAAACCAGATGCAAGCAGACAAGGCTCGCCAGAAACTTATGTGGTTGCACAAGGCTTTAAGAAAAAAGAAAATTAGCAACGATTGAATACACTTATAAATAAAAAAGGGGGAGTATTAACTCCCCATAAATTTACTTTGAAATTTTAATAACCAAAGTAGAATCGTTTGGATGGCGAACAATTTGGACAGTGTCGCCTTTTTTTAAGTTTAGTTCGAATGCTCTGTTTTGCACCTTAATCCCACTAAGTTTAAGATGCTTGTCTTGTTCTTCAATAAAGAACACTTTTGATCGATCATCATAATTGCTCAAAACAACGACCTCGGGGACAGGATCTTCTTTTAGATATTTTTTTGCATTTAGGTTACTTTGTATACTTATAAACCAAAAAGCAAAAATAATTAACCATGCTACAGTGGAAAGAATATCTAGTTTTTCGCTATTTGCATTAGTTAATATAAAAAATATTATACCTAATGGAATAAGTGACCAAAAAACTGAAATGTTGAATATCCACAATATTACCGTAACCAAAATGCAATATCCTGAAATGATTATGGTATCAGGAATGTAGGTATCCCATTCTTCACTGGTGAAGTGATAATAAAATGTTGATACAACTACTGTTGCAAATATGGAAACTATAATCCACTGTCCGATAGTGGTGGTTGGTACAAAAAACATCAGCACAAATGCTAAAATGGCACTTAGAACTGATAATAAAATCTCAAGGCGTTCATTTCTGGAACGGTCATACGCAAAAGCGCGCCAAAGTTTCTTGAATTTTTTCATAATAACTTATTTTAAAATAATGTAGAATCTTGTAAAGATTAACACGAGTTTTATTTACTGTAAAGAGTTTAAATAAGAAAAAGGAGTGAAAAAATTCACTCCTTTAACATCTAACATTAGTGCACATTTATATATACATATTAGTATATACTATAAATGTAATCATTCCTGCCATTGCTATAGCAGTTGATATCCCTACTGGAATAAAATCTAAGTCATCTAAATCTTCACAAGCTATTAGATGTGAGTTAATAACTCCAAGCAGAAGTGGTATCAGAGACCAAAAAACTGAAATTGGACATATCCATAAAATTACACTTATAAATGTAGAAAGTGTCATTGTCTTTTGGATTTGCAACATACGCTCACAGCCATCAGAGGTGGCTATATCTAAGACATATGTCGCAAAAGTTATTATGGTTACCATAATAACAAAGACAATTTGCCCAATAGTTAATGGTTCAATAAAGAATAGCATAATACATGATGCGATGTTTAACATGCAAATTAATAAGTCAAGGAAAATGGACTTAATCGCATCGCCAAGACCAAAACAGTCTTTTCGGGGGGTGAAAATAATTGCCATATTATTTGTAAATTATTAGATTGTTACATAAACAATATCATGCTTTCTTGTCGATGTAAATATTTTTTATGTTTAACTTAAAATTAAACTAATAGGTTGTTATATAAAAGCATGATTGAGAAACTTAAAAATATAAAAGAATTATATGCCAATCGAGTTATGTTGGTAATGCTGGCATTTGGTTTTGCCAGCGGGTTTCCGTTTTTGTTGGTTTTCTCGACATTAAGTTTATGGCTTAAAGAAGTTGGTTTTTCACTAATTGCAATAGGGGCATTTTCTTTGGTTAAGATACCATATTCATTTAAATGGATGTGGGCTCCGCTTGTAGATAAAATCAGGCTCCCTTTTTTGTGGCGTATGGGCAGACGCAAAAGTTGGGTATTTCTCATGCAATTTTTGGTTTTTGCATTAATTGTATTGATGTCAGGTGTAAATCCGTTACAAAATAAAACGCTGATGCTTTTTTATGCCGTAATGATAAGTTTTTCTTCTGCCACACTCGATATCGTTTTAGATGCCTACAGAGTAGAGTGTTTTGCACAAGAACCTAAAAAACAAGCAGCAGGTTCAGCGGTGTTTGTTTTAGGGTATAGATTGGGCTTGATTTTTTCCGGAGCTGGGGCTCTGTGGTTAGCCGAAGATATGTCATGGAATAGTGTTTACTTTTTTATGTCTTTAGGTTCTGTTGTGGGTTTTGTTACTTCATTGGTGGTAAAAGAACCAAAGTTTGATTTTAAATACAGTGTTATAAATGAAAAAAAACAAACTATAGCAGATTTTTTAAAAACTTCAATTATAGATCCATTCAAAGATTTTTTATTAAATAAAAATTGGTTTTTAGTGCTGTTTTTGATCTTTTTTTATCGTATGGGAGATTCTTATGTAGCTCCGATGTATTTGCCTTTTTATTCAGATATGGGTTTTTCAAAAACAGAAATTGCATACATTACTAAAATTTATGGCATGATAGCAGCAATTTTAGGCGGATTGTTTGGTGGTGTGCTGATAAACAGAATCGGTATATTAAAAGGCCTTTATGTTTGTGGGTTTTTGCAAGGAATTACCACATTGTTTTTTTCTATTCAGGCAATTGTCGGTTATAATACAAATTTATTAACTGTAATTATTGCCTTAGAAAACTTTACATCAGGTATGGCAACTTCTGCACTTGTGGCTTATATTTCTTCACTTTGTAATATTATGTATACTGCAACTCAGTATGCTTTATTATCATCAGTGATGAGTTTGGCACGAGATTTGTTTGCTGCCAGTAGCGGTATTTTAGCAGAAAACGTTTCTTGGGCGGCATTTTTTGCTATATCTTCGCTATTTTGCCTACCTGGTATATTAGGTGTGTGGTTGTTGGCTAGAACAAAAGAAAAATAATGTTTTTTATTGTAAAAAATAAAAAAACATTATACACTAAAATGGTTAGAACCGGAGTTGATAACGATGTTTGAGAATGATGAAAAAAAGTTCAATATCGGCGGTATGCGAGAAAAAGTAAAAGATGCACGTAAAGGGGAAAAATCTCAAAGCGTTGAAAAACTTTTGCGTAAAAATTTTTCTTGGCAAGCAATTTCAGAAATTACAAATACTGAACCGGTTCGTCCTAATTATAGTTTAAGATCATTAAATACTGATTTCAATTTTAGCGGAAAAGTTTTACGCGGCGGAAAATATGCCGGTGAAAAGCTTAAAAATGCAAATTTTTCTGCAGCAGACTTAAAAGAAGTTGATTTCAGAAATGCAGACTTAGAAGGTGCAGATTTTACAGCTGCCGATTTGTCCGGAGCTGATTTATCCGGTGCAATTATAAATGGTGCGGTATTTACCAGTGCAAAATTAAAGGGAACTAATTTCACCGGAGCAAAAATGAACGGTGTTATATTAGTCGATGCTGATATTCAAGATGCCATATTATTAGATGTTGAAATGGACCAATTGGCATTAGAAGAACTGCAAGCATTGGTTGAATATCTGGCAATTTATTATCCGCATAAATTAAACTTAGCAAGGATGAACTTAACCCTTTTGGATTTTACCAGAATCGATTTAAGTCAAGTAAATTTACGCGGTGTTGATTTTACCGGTGTTGATTTTACAGGGGTTAATATTTTTGAATGGGATTTAAGTGAATGTATTATATCTCCAGAGCAAATAGCTCAAGCATTAGGTCGTATGCCTACACCTCAAGAGCTAAAAAAAATATTAGCTCCCAAAAATAGAAAAAAATATAAATTAAAAGGTATAGATTTTTCATCTTTCTTTGATGGAAGAGGCACGGCAGGCGTGTGGGATTTAACCAAGCATCCGGGAATTAGTATTAAAGATTTGCTGAAAATGAGTAAGCAAATTTATTCAGCCGTTATAAAAAAACCGGAGCCGAAGGATGAAGAAATTTTTGAGCAGTTTCATAAAAAAAGCGAAGAGAAACAAGATGCAATTGCAAAAGAACATAACGACGAAGTTAGAAAAGTTATAGAAGAAAGAAAGCGTGCGGTTATGGAAGAAAAAAGCTTAAATGCTGATGATAAAAACCATGATTTAACAGATTATGGTGCAATAGAAAAACAAATCAGACGTGAAAAAGAAGAATATCTCAAAAGAAAAAAAGAAGAAATGCGCAGAAATAAATCCAAAGAGATAGATACCACTGCGCTTGTTTATGGCAAAGGCCAAAATCAAAGAAGTTAATATTTTTTATAGCAAAATGAAAATAAAAGTTGTTGAGTGCAAAAAATATGGTATATTTGCACATATAAAAAATGTGAACTAGGCTATGGAAGAAACTTTATTTTCAAATCAGGTCAAACGACCGTTAGCGGACAGATTACGCCCACAAACTTTAACTGAAGTTGTGGGGCAAAATCATATTGTTGGATCAAACGCTCCAATAGGAAGAATGCTTGCTTCAAATAAAATAACATCTTTTATTTTATGGGGGCCTCCAGGGTGCGGTAAAACTACTATTGCAAGATTAATTGCAGAGCATACAAATTTATATTTTGAGCAGATTTCAGCTGTTTTTTCTGGAGTTGCAGACTTAAAACGTGTTTTTCAATATGCTAAAGATAGACGAGCGACACAAGGTAAAGGTACTTTATTGTTTGTTGATGAGATTCACAGGTTTAATAAATCGCAACAAGATGGATTTTTACCATACGTTGAAGATGGTACAGTCATTTTAGTTGGGGCAACAACAGAAAACCCATCTTTTGAATTAAATGCGGCGTTGTTGTCAAGATGTCAGGTGTTTGTTCTTAATCGGCTCAGCTCAGACGATTTTGAGGTTTTACTTAAAAGAGCCGAAAATACTTTAGGAAAAAAATTACCGGTAGATGAAGAAGCAAGAGATTTTATGAAAGATACTGCTGATGGCGATGGTAGGTATATTCTAAATTTGGCTGAAAGCGTGTGGGCTTATGCTAAAGATGGTGAAGTTTTTAACAAAGATAGTATTGTAAATATCATTAGGTCGCGAGCTCCTGTTTATGATAAGGGGCGTGATGGTCATTATAATCTGATTTCTGCTGTGCATAAATCTTTGCGAGGGTCTGATGTCGATGCAGCTTTATATTGGGTGGCCAGAATGTTATCTTCAGGTGAAGATCCGCGATATATTTTGCGTCGTTTAATCAGGTTCTCGGTTGAAGATGTTTCTTTGGCAGATCCTAATGCTGTAACGCAAGCTTTGTCATGTGCTGAAGTTTATGAAAGATTAGGCTCGCCGGAAGGAGAACTTGCTATAATGCAGTTAACAGCATATTTAGCTACAGCTCCAAAATCGGCCGGTGTTTATAAGGCGATGCATAAAGCTTTTGACTTAGCTAAGCAAACAGGTTCTTTAATGCCTCCTAAGCATATTTTAAATGCCCCAACAAAATTAATGAAACAGCTTGGTTATAAAGAAGGGTATATCTATGACCAAGATTTGGAAGATGGTTTTTCAGGTCAGAATTATTTTCCTGATGGAATTAATCGTACAAAACTATATTATCCGGTAGAAAGAGGTTTTGAACGGGAAATTAAAAAAAGAATTGAATATTTTGATAATTTAAGAAAAGAAAAACAGGCAAAAAATGAACGAAAATAATCAAAAAAGAAAAATATTGGTTTCTGAAAAAACATATGAAAAGATATCTGATGCTTTAAAAGATAAACTTGTTGTTGAGGGGGTTGAAATTGAGGTGCTTTCAGACGCAGAGTTTAAAAGCAGAGTAAAAAAAGAACAAAAAGATGTTTATGTTTTTAAAGATGAAGAAAATCTTGAAAATATGGTATTAGATTTTAAAATGCCGCATGATTACGAACATTCGTATAAAGAATTTCCAGTTAAGAAACCGAAAATGTATGTGCCAAGAACAATTGGAAAGCCGATAAATAAGAAAAAAGGAGGACGCTAGTGGCTGGGGTTGAGGTTATAAAAGTAAAAGAAGCAGATGATGGTATGCGCCTTAATAGGTGGTTTTTAAAATATTATCCTTCTTTATCTTTAGGAAGATTGCAAAAACTATTAAGAACAAAGCAAATTAAAGTTGATGGTAAAAGAGCTGAAGCGAACTTGAAACTTGTTTGTGGTCAAGAGCTGCGTTTGCCTCCGCTTGATAATGAAAAAGCTACTAAAAGCACTAATGTTGTATCGAAGCAAGATGCTGAATTTATAAAATCTTTAATTATATTTAAGGATAAAAATATTTTAGTGCTTAATAAGCCTTCAGGACTTGCGGTTCAAGGCGGAACAAATACGAATCGGCATATTGACGGTATGTTAGAGGCCTTAAAGTTTGATTTAGAAGAAAAACCTAAATTAGTGCATCGTATAGATAAAGACACTAGCGGTGTTTTGGTTTTGGCTAGAAACAGAAAATATGCTGAAATATTAACTAAAGCCTTTAGAGAACATCAGCTCAAAAAAACATATTTAGTATTAACACTTGGTTGCCCTAAACAGTCAAACGGAGAAATTAAAGCCTCTTTAGAAAAAATAAATGAAAAAATGGAAGTGGTTGAAGATGGCAAAAAAGCCATAACAAGCTATAACATATTAGATAATGTCGGCACAAAATTTGCTTTGATTGCAGCAGAACCTCTAACCGGAAGAACTCACCAAATTAGGGCGCATATGGAATATTTGGGTTGCCCGATAGTTGGCGATGATAAATATTTTGGTTCTGAGCGTATAAAGCCGGCAAATTTGAGCTCAAAACTACATTTACATGCATATAAAATAGATTTATCTGCTGTTTACAATAAAAAGCTGGTTGTAAAAGCATCTTTGCCTGATTATTTTACAAAGGATCTGGCATTTTTAGGTATAGATTTAAGGGAGAAAGAATAAGATGAAACGCTTTTTCAAAATTGTTTTATGCTCATTGTTTGCATTGGTTGTTGTTTGTGCAGTAGCTTTATTTGTTTTTATTAAAACATTTGATTTAAATAAATATAAAAATCAAATTTCAAATATTGTTTTTGAGCAAACAGGCAGACAACTTGTTCTTCATGGAAATGCCGGATTAAAAATTTCTTTAATTCCGACACTCGAATTAAATGATGTTACTTTTTCTAATGCAGCTTGGGCTAAAGAACCTAATATGATAGAAGCAAAAACTATCGATGTTGCGTTTTCAATTATGCCTCTTTTCAAAAAAGAGATTGTTGTTGATAAAATTCATTTAACAGAACCCAAAGTTTATTTATCTGTAAATGAAAAAGGTATTACTAACTGGGATTTTAATAAAAAAGAAAATGGTTCTGAAACAAAGGAAAAAGCTCAAGCGGTTTCGAATTCTGATATAGCTCAAGGTGCAATGATAGCTTCCATTGTGGCTAAAAGTTTTAAAATTGAAAACGGAGAAGTTGTTTATCAAGATTTGAAAACAAAAGAAAAACACGATGTTAAGCTTAAAAATGTTACCATAAAATCTGATGGCATGGATGATAACATTGAAGCTCTTATCGATGTACAATATAATGACAATGATTTTAAGGCAAATATTGTTGCCGGTCCAATAAACTCAGTTTTGAAAAACACAAAAAATTATCCGATAAAAGCAGAACTTAATGCTTTTGGTGCAGAAGCAACAGTTGAAGGCGTTTTATCTGATTTAATGGGTGCTCTTGAATACGATTTGAAAGTTGTCGCTACTAATCCGAAAGGAAATATGGGTGCGCCATATGTAAAAATAAACACAACAGCAAAAGGTAATATTAAAAAGATAATGTTAGATATTGCCTCCTTAAATGTTGCATCAAATGAAGTAAAAGGAACTGTTGATGTAGATTTATCAGGAAAGAAAGTAAAAGTAAAAACTACATTAATCAGCTCTATGATAGATTTACAAAGTTTTAGTCAAACTCAAAATGCTTATAATCAATTCAATTTAATATCTACTGCGCATGCTGCGACATTTGTTCCTGCAACACCAATAGATTTAAGAGTGTTAAACCTGATAGATGTAAATGCAAGATTTGATATTAAAAAGTTGGTGGTTAACAATGATATAAGCCTTAATGACATTTTGTTGGATGTGTTAGTAAACGATGGTAAAGCAGATATAAATATTAAAGAATTAAAAGCAGGTGATGGAAGTGTGATCGGTACAATAAGCGCAAATGCAAAAAATGTTTTTAAAATCAACTTAAATGGAAAAGATATTGTTTTACAGAATCTGGTAAAAGGTTTAAACCCAGATAATAAAGATGTTTTTGGTATTACAACAGGCGGAAAAACCACCTTGATGCTTGAGTTATCAGGTTCAGGAAAAGATGTTAGAAGTGTGGTTGAAAATTTAGCCGGACAAGCAATAGTTATAGTTGGAGAATCTGAAATTCAGGTTGGAACTTTAAAATATTTAAGAGGTGATTTTATTTCACAAATTTTAAGCGCGATGAAGTTAAAACAAAACGATAAAAAGCTAGATTTAAATTGTTTAGTGGTACGTACCGATATAATAGATGGAAAAGCATCTTTCCCTAAAGGTGTAGCATTTAAGAGCAATAAAATTACAATTGTCAGCGATGGTTATGTAAACTTGAAAAATGATGCAATAGATTTATCTATTAAACCATTTAACGGAAAATTGGCAGATACAAATGTGGCTCAAGCAATAACTTCGTTGTTAAAAGTGTCAGGAACAGTACAAAAACCACGTTTAACTATAGATAACTCTGCAGTGATTAAAAATGTGGTGGGAATAGCTGCAGCAGGACCGGCTTTTTTAGGTTCTCAAATGTTATTTGATGTAGATGATTATCCTTGTTATACAGCTTTGAAAGGAACAAAATTTGAAACATTATATCCGGCTCCAAGCGGTATAAAAGCAACAGGGAAGGGTATATATCAAGGTGCAAATGATGTAGTTAATGAGAGTGTTAACTTGGTTAATGATGCAGCAAAAGGTGTAATAAATTTTCTGAAAGGTAAAAAATAATTATGAATTCACAAGACTGGAAAATAATTGAAAATGATGTTCGCAAAAATCGCAATGCTTTAATTGAACGACTGGTAAATTTTGCGTTAAATGATGTCTTGTTATTTTGGAGTACTGATGAGAAGGTTCAAAAAGAACAAGAAAAAAAATGGGCTCCAATTATTGTTTGGGCCAACAAAACCATAAACGTTGATTTTAAACAAACAACTACGCTTGAAACCTTAAAAAAAAATATTGATACATCAGCTCAATTAAAAGAATATTTATCTTCTTTAACAGACAAGGAGCTTAGCGGTTTTTATGTGGCAGCATTAAATATGCGTTCTGTTTTGCTTGCTTTAGCGTTGGTTAAGGGAAAAATCAGTGCTAAAGAAGCTTTTGAGCTTTCTGAATTAGAAGAATTATATCAAGCAAATAAATGGGGAATAGAGCCGGTTGCTGAAGCTCGTCGTAACAGTATAAAAGATAATCTTATCAGTGCTGAAAATTTTTTACGCAAATGAAAGAAGTATATTTAAAAATAAAAGGCAGGGTTCAAGGCGTCGGTTTTAGACGATGGGCTGAAAAACAAGCTAATGCATTAGGCGGCATTTCTGGTTGGGTCAGAAACTGTGATGATAGAAGTGTCGAAATTTTAATGCGTGGCGAAATGCAAAAAATTGAACAGATGATATTAAAATGTTACAAAGGCCCTCTTTGTGCAAGGGTCGATGAAATTAAACTGCTTCCATCTGTTACAAATTATTTTTTGCCACAAATTGTTGATGGCGTTTTTGAAAGAATCTAAATTTCTTAAACTTGTTTTTTTTGTTTCAAGGCATATTTATTTTTTATAAATTTGAGGAGATGAATATGCACGTAGAAAAAAATAAAGAAAACATGATTAAGTGTATTTGTATGATGTGTCCTTCATACGAAAAAACTTGTAAAATCGGTAATGGTAATCAGGATATTTTACCACAAGAATTATCACAAATGATACATTGTGAAAAAATGTTTTGCGCATTTGAAAAAAGCGATTGTATCAAGCAAGATAGAGGATGCCTCTGCCAAAGATGTGAAGTTTTTAAGAAATACGATTTGAAACATAGAGAATATTGCCTGAAAACAGGAGGAATATAATAAAGATGTTAAAATCATATCGTAAACCTTATGAAAACACGCAAGATTTATTAAAAGTTTATAGAATAGCATTTGAAAAAGTAAAATATTTAAAAGATTTTGATGAAAAACTTTTAGCCTATAATGAAGTTATTAATTATTGCGCAGAATCAAAAACGTGTGTTGAAGAAGACAGTATAAGGCGCAATCAGGTTTTATTTTGGACATACAATAATATAGGTGATATTTTTATTGAAAAAAATACAGATACTTTAAATGATGAAAATTATATCTACGCATTACAATATTATAAAAATGCAATAGAGTTCTTAAATTCAAACATTGAAAAAAAAGCAGTTCTGGAAAAAATTGCGCATATTTATATTGAATTACAAGATGAAAAAGCTTGGCGTAAAACTTTAGAAGAAATTGTTTTATTAGAAGACGATGCTATGAAAAGACAAGCGTTTGTTGAACTGGCAAACAAAACTGATGATGTTAAATTACAATCAGTATATTTAGAAAATGCTCTAAATTATATTATATATGAAAACATTTCAATTTTAGAAAAATGCAAAAACACATTAAGTATTTGTGAAAAGCTTTTAGAAATTTATAAACAAACAAAAGCTCAATCAGATTATGATAGAATAAAAGATTTGCAAAAAAGCACATTGGAGTTGTTGAATTAAAAACAAGAGAAGCTTAGAGGCTTCTCTTGTTTAGCATTAGGGTGTTTCTAAGAACAAAGGGTAATCTTCGTTGTCTTTACAAGAACAAACCTCAACAACATCGTGTGGAAGGTGTTCTGTGTTACAAATTACAACGATGAAGTAGTCCTCTTCGTTGGTAATCAGACGAGCATACCACTTGTTTTTTTCATATTCTTCATCGTGCATAGGATAAAGAAGCTCTGCCGAATAATGCTCTTTAGAGCGTTTTGATGTCTTACTATACAGTACTGATAATAAAACAGAAGGGAGGCAGAAGAGCAGTAGAATTACAAAAAATAGCATGGCAAAATAATTTATAATTTGATTTATTATATATATAAAGGCATTTGAGGTCAAGAATATTATTCTTGCAAAGAAAGAAAAAATCTATTAATAAAAACATATGACAAGATATAAGATTACTATAGAATATGATGGAACAGATTTGGTAGGCTGGCAAAAACAACAAGAAGGGCCTAGTGTTCAGTCATGCTTAGAAGATGCTTTATTTGCTTTTTCTCATCAAAAACCGGAGATTCTTGCCGCAGGCAGAACAGACGCGGGCGTTCATGCTTTAGCACAGGTTGCACATTTTGATTTAGATACCAAAATGGAACTTTTTAGGTTACGAGAAGCTTTTAATGCTCATTTAAGAGATATGAGAGCTCCGGTATCTGTGCTTGATATAGAGGTTGTTGATGATGATTTTCATGCAAGATTTAAAGCAAAAGGCAGAGGCTATATTTATAAAATTTTGAATAGAAGAGCAAGGCCTATTTTACTGGAAAACAGGGTTTGGTGGGTTCCTTTTCCGTTAGATGTGGAAAAAATGAGGCAAGGAGCACAATATCTTTTGGGACATCATGATTTTAGTTCGTTTAGAGGTGCCGGTTGTCAAGCTTTATCTCCTGTAAAGACTTTAGACCGACTCGATATTGTTGTAAATGGAGATGAAATAAACTTTATTGTTGAGGCTAGATCGTTTTTGTATCATCAGGTGAGAAATATGGTAGGAACGCTAAAAATGGTTGGCGATGGACATTTAAAACCTGAAGATATTAAAACTATTTTAGAAAGTAAAAAAAGAAGCAGTGCTGGAGTTACAGCTCCGGCTTCAGGGTTATATTTAAACAAAGTGGTTTATTAAAGAGTCATTTGCTTACTTAGCATAACACTTTTTTACAAAAGAAAACTTGACTTTGTTAAGTGATAAATTTAGTATGAATGAACCAATGTATCATTATAGTATTAATTATTTAAACTTGTAATTGCTTATGGAGAGAAAAACTGAGGCCATCGAGTTGTACAAATCAAAGTATGGCAGAGCTCCTGAAGAGGACGGTTTCTATGTAGTGGATGTTTATGAGAAGCAACATGCATTTTTGTATGCAAAGTCTTCAGATGTTATCCGCTCTTATAAAACCCAACAGAATATCATTCGTTGGCTTTTAATGTGGGCATTGTGGCCATTGGCGGCATCTATGGTGTTGTTCTTACTGTTTTTTGCATCATATCAAGATGTGCTTCATCCGGCCTGTGTTACAGTAGGGACGTTCTTTGTTAGCTGGTCTATCCTTCTTTTGTGTTTGTGTTTTATTGGAGCCCAAACAACAAGAGATATTTCAATCGGCAAAAACATCACTTATCTGAACTATTAATTAAGCTTTTGACTAATCCCTTACAAATATTATGTAAGGGATTATTTTTTTTATTTATCTCTATGGCCACTCAATTATCGGATATTTTTGCCAATCTTTCAGGTTGTAATGCCACCACTCAAAAGATATAGGCTCAAAACCGACTGATTCCATCATGCTTTTAAGCAATTCTCTATTTTCTATTGCTTCAGGGGATGCTTGCATATAATCGTGGCGCGCTTTAATAAGATGTTTTTCAAAATCAGTAAAGTGACCATTTAATACTTGTTGGCAAAATTTTTCTTCATAGGCATCAATTTCTGTCGGATATATTAAGTTGCAACCATTTATATCTGTTAAACAAACATCTACGGCAGTACCGTGACAATGATTGGATTTTTCAGGTGTTTCAGCAAAAAAATTTGCTTTTGAACGAGGTATAATTTCTAAAAATTTTTTATGTGCTATAGGTGGGCGATATGCATCACATATGCGCATTTTTAATTTTAATTTTTCTAATTGAGGAATTAAAGCAAGTAATCTTTCAGATGCATTCGGATGCAAGAAAGCAAAGTTACCAAAACCGATTTCGCAATAGACGGCACGCCCTACCATATTGTTTGGCCTGGCGTACATCATATCGATGATAAAATGTTTATCTTGAAGTAAAATAAGTTTTTTCATATTAAAAACATTCCCGTAAGTTAATTAGATTTTTTGACATCTGATTTGCTTTAGCTAATTCTTCGATATTTGTGTTCATCTAAACGCTCCGTAATTTGAATTACATATAAAACATATTATACAATATAGTTGAAATATTGTCTAGTTTTTAAGAAATAAAGAAAGGTTTTAGATAGATAATGAAAATGCTTTTGGGTAAGGAGAACTATCGAACATTAAAATATTAGTGATATAAATAAAAAAAACTCACCTCAAAGGTGAGCTTTCTTATTGGTGCGCTAGGCCGGAATCGAACCGGCACGGGATTGCTCCCAACAGATTTTAAGTCTGCAGCGTCTACCTGTTCCGCCACAAGCGCATAACCTAGACAACCTTATAAACATATTTTTTTTAAAATGCAATACTTATTTTTTGAAAATTTTAATATATTTGCTATATTTTATAAAAAATTTTATTTGGAGGACTATAAATGACAATGTTTCAGCATAAAATTCGCGTAATTCCTGACTTTCCGAAAGAGGGTATTATGTTTCAAGATATAACGACTCTGTTAAAAGATAAACAAGCTTTTGCTGAGGTTGTTGATTTGCTTTATGAAAAGTTTAAGAGTTATGAGATTGATTATGTTGTCGGTATCGAATCGAGAGGATATTTATTTGGTGCCCCGCTTGCTTATAAATTAGGATGCGGATTGGTCGTTGTCAGAAAACCAGGTAAATTGCCAGCAGAAGTTGAAAGAGTCGAATATGGTTTAGAGTATGGAAAAGACGTACTTGAAATTCATAAAGACGCTATTGAACCGGGTAAGAAAGTTTTGATAATAGATGATTTACTTGCTACAGGCGGAACCATCGGTGCAGCCCATTCGTTGGTTACAAAGCTGGGCGGAAAAACAAAAGCTTTTGCGTTTGTGGTCGAGTTAGATGAACTAAACGGAAGACAAAAACTACCGGAAGATGTAGAGTGTTTTTCTTTACTCAACGTTTAATTAGCGTCTGAGTTTTTTAGAAGCAGAGCATAGCTGCATTATTGTATAGCTCAAAATTTCTTGGGATGGGAAGTTTGTCGTTTTGCAGTCTCTTTCGCATTGATATAATAATGCGAGAGCATCTAAAACCGAACTTTTTTTCCATATGCTGATTTGTGCTCTTAAATTGTCTTTTCTGTAAAACATTACAGGGGGTCTGACAGATGATATAATATCTTCTATTTTTTTATTTTGTTCATAGCTATATGCGTATGATAATAAATTAAGAAAATGATTACTGATGCTTCTTACAATACTAACAGATTCTGTTCCTTCATGTAAAAGTTCTCGATACGAATCTATGGCTTTATCGGTTTGGCCTAAACCTATAAAATAACATAGGTCTTCTATTGAAGAGCTGGAAGTATCGCTTATAGCGCATTTTACATCAGAAATGTCAATGTTTCTTTTGCTGCCCAAATAGGTAATAAGTTTATCCATTTCGCTTAAATTTGCTTTTTTATCATTTGATAAGCGCATACATAATAAATCTGAAGCTTCTTCGGAAATGGTAATTTGATTTTTAATTAAATATTCTCTTACAAAAGATTTTATATCTCTTTCTCTATCTTCATAACAGCTTATCACAGCAAAATCGTCTCTATCTTTTCCTAAACTGATTAAAGATGATTTTGTGTTTAAGGATGTTGATGTTAAAATCAATAAAGTGTCTGACTTGTTTTCATCAAATAAGATTTTTAAGTGCTTTGTAAGAGTATCAGAAGCATCTTTGACGATTACAACCCTTCTGCCACCAAGTAAAGATTGGGCATTATATTCACCAAATAAAATGCCGACATCTTTATTTAAAATATCAATATTGATATTAACAACTCTAAAAGCATCATTTAAATCGGGACATACGGTTTTTGCAAATTGAGAACAGTAATCAGCAACTTTTCCTTCGTTTGTTCCGAAAATTATAATACATTTTATTCCCGAATCGGGATTTTTTAAATATTTTGCTATGTCGACATCTTTAAAATTCATTCGGATTACCGCGTTTGGTTAAGCTTGAATGAAAATATGCGCCCATACGAAGGGAGATATCGTTTGCAATGATTTTAGCAGCATCTTTTTCTATTTTCTTTTGGGCAAAAGTTGTTGAATAAGGATTAGCTAAAATATCATAACCTAAATAGGCAATTGAGTTTCCACTAACCAATTCTTGATTATCAGCAATGTTTAATAGGCGATAATTAATTGTGTAACGAACTCTTTCGCGGGTTGCAGTAATGTCATCTCGCATTGCTTGTTCGGTTACATCTTTTTTAATATCAAACACTTCCAATCTGTATTTTGGGTTAGTCGGTATACCTTTAGGAGTTAAGTTATCCAACAAATCATTACGAATAAGTTGTCCAATTCTATCGGCAATCAGTTCGACTTTAATTTGCGAAAGTTCTTCAGATATTGAAGTATCAAACTCGCCTTTATAATACCATTTTTCATCAGATTTACGCTCTACATATAATGGCTCGAATCCGCAAGCCATTACACATAAGAGCAACGTAAAAAGTACAGCAATGTTTTTAAGTTTATGCAACAATGTTCACAATCCTATTTTTAACAACAATTATTTTTTTAATTTCTTTGCCTTCAACTTGTCTTGCAACATTTTCTAATGCAAGAGCAGCTTTTTTGACATCTTCATCATCGCTGTCCTTTGCTACTTCAATTGTTCCGCGCATTTTACCGCAAAGTTGAACAGCAATGGTAACAACATCATCTTGTGCGAGGGCTTTATCGCCTACTGGCCAAGGCTGAGTAACAATTAAGCTGTCATAACCCATGCGTGCCCACATTTCTTCTGCAATGTGAGGAACGAAAGGACTTAATAATTTTAATAAGTTTTCATATAAAATGTTTGGAATTTTATCTAATGAAGACATATAATTTACATAGCTCATTAAAGAAGAAACAGCAGTATTAAACTTCATTTGATCAATACGCTCGGTTACTTCAATTATGCATTTGTGCATTGCACGTAAATCTTTTACATCGGCTTCTTGTTTATATACTTTCTTAAACAAATTGAAGATTTTTCCGATAAAACGATACACACCCATTAAACTGTCATCAGACCACATTGCAACTTGATCAAAAGGACCGATAAACATTTCATATAAGCGGAAAGTGTCAGATCCGTAATTGTTAATGATGTCATCAGGATTAATAACGTTGCCGCGAGATTTTGACATTTTCTCACCGTTTTCAGCCAAAATCATGCCGTGCGATGTACGTTTATTATATGGTTCTTTGGTCGGAACATATCCGCAGTCATATAAAAATTTATGCCAGAAACGAGAGTATAATAAGTGTAATGTTGTGTGTTCCATACCGCCATTATACCAGTCTACGTTCATCCAATATTCTAAAGCTTCTTTTGAAGCAAACTCTTTATCGTTGTGAGGGTCACAATAACGTAAGAAGTACCATGAAGAACCTGCCCAGTTTGGCATTACGTCTGTTTCTCTTCTAGCATTTGCACCACATTTAGGACATTTTGTGTTTACCCAGTCAGTTGCTTTTGCTAATGGAGAATCTCCTTCATCGTTTGGTAAATAATCAGATATTTCCGGTAATGTAAGAGGTAAATCTTCTTCTTTTAATGGTTGCCATCCGCAATGTTTGCAATATACCATAGGAATTGGTTCACCCCAATAACGTTGTCGTGAAAATACCCAGTCTCTTAATTTGAAATTGATTTTTGCTTGACCAAAACCGTTTTGAACAGCAAAATCAATTGCTTTTTTCATACCATCTTCTTTATTTAATCCGTTTAGAAACTCAGAATTTATGTGTAAACCATCTTCTTCATAAGCTTTTTCAGAAATATCGCCACCTTCTAAAACTTGAATAATTGGCAAGTCAAAGGCTTTTGCAAAATCATAGTCACGCTGGTCGTGAGCCGGAACAGCCATAATGGCTCCGGTACCATAGCCTGTTAAAACGTAATCTGAAATAAATACAGGTATCATATTTCCGTTAAATGGATTTTTTGCTTTTATACCTTTTAATTCAACACCTGTTTTTGAATCGTCAGCAGTACGTTGTAAATCAGATTTTTTTGCGGTTTCGGCAACATATTGTTGAATTTCTTCCGGATTTTCAAATTTATCCATATATTTTTGAACAAATTCATGTTCAGGTGCTAAAACCATATATGTAACACCGAATGCTGTATCAGGACGAGTTGTAAATACTTTTAATTTATCTTGACCGAATTCAAAATCAAGTTCAGCACC
The DNA here is from genome assembly GCA_045611785.1 of Alphaproteobacteria bacterium. GTDB lineage: Bacteria > Pseudomonadota > Alphaproteobacteria > RF32 > CAG-239 > JAFTYO01. The sequence goes on along the minus strand of JAZKXV010000011.1, from coordinate 67,707 downwards.
TTCAGAACGACCAATCCAGTTTACTTGTTGAGCTTTTACTCTATCAATAAAGTCAACATCGCTTAAATCATCAATAAGTCTGTCGGCATATTTTGTAATTGCAATTACCCATTGCTCTTTATCTTTTCTTACTACTTGTGCACCGCATCTTTCACAGCAACCGTTAATAACCTCTTCGTTTGCGAGACCTACTTTACAATCAGGACACCAGTTAATAGCCATTTTATTTTTATAAGCTAAACCTTTTTTGTATAATTGGATAAACATCCATTGTGTCCATTTATAATATTCAGGAGAAGAAGTATCTATACATCTGTCCCAGTCAAAACTCAAGCCGATAGATTTTAATTGGCGAGTAAAGTTTGCAATGTTTGCTTGTGTTGAAACAGCGGGATGAACACCTGTTTTTATAGCATAGTTTTCGGCAGGTAAGCCAAATGCGTCAAAGCCCATCGGATATAAAACATTGTATCCTTGCATACGCTTTTTTCTGGCAATAGTATCTAACGCAACGTATGAACGAGGATGTCCTACGTGTAAACCGGCACCTGAAGGAAAAGGAAACTCAACAAGGGCATAAAATTTTTCTTTTGTTTTATCTTCTGTAACTTTGTAGACTTTTTCATCTTCCCAAATTTTTTGCCATTTTTCTTCAACAGTTCTAAAATTGTATCTGTCTTCTAATTTCCATTGATTTTGCCATTCTTCAAAAGTTTGGTGACCGTTATAACGTGCGTTGCCATTCATTTCATATTTCTCCAATTAAATTCAATCTAATATAAATTATCACAAAAGAGGAAAAAGACAAGCTCAATTTATGTTGTTTTGCACCATATTACGATGAAAATTTTTTCTTGAAAAAAATTGGCTGATATGATTAACATAACCGTGAAAGGTTAAGAGATGGCAGAACGTATTGAGTGTGTTGAAATTTTAGAAACCATTATAGAACAAAAGATGTTTTATAATACTGTTAAATCTAAAATACAGGAAAAAAATCTTGCATTTTGTAATAAACTAATACTAAGCGTGCTTAGAAATTTGGTTTTTTTAGAAAAAAGCATTAAGCAGTTTGTAACGAACAAAATTCAGCATAAAAACGTAGTGTTGAAATATATTTTATTGGCTGCAATGGCTGAAATTATGTTTTTAAATTCGCCAGATTATGCAGTTATAAATGAATATGTTAATATTGCTAAGAAAAAAAATAATAAATATGGCGCTAATATGATTAATGCTGTTTTGCGTAAATTTGTAGCTCAAAAGACAAACTTGATGGTTAATTGTGATTTGCCTAAAGGTTTTTATAAGATATTGCAAGAAGACTATTCTGCAGAACAAATAAAACAAATTAAAGAATCAGTTCTAGATGAGGCACCTCTTGATTTAACCATAAAAGAAAATCATGCTTTTTGGGCAAAAGAATTAAATGGAACACTGTTTGCAAATGGTACGGTGCGTATATTTGATGCAAAATCGAAAATCTCAGAGTTAAAAGGATACGAAGACGGTGCTTGGTGGGTACAAGACTTATCAGCATCTTTGCCGATAATGTTACTTGGTGACATTAAAAACAAAAAAGTGCTTGATTTATGCGCAGCACCCGGAGGGAAAACCGCACAGCTGTTAAATAAAGAAGCATTTGTAACGGCTGTAGATATTGATGCATCTCGTATGGAAAAATTAAAACAAAATATAAACAGGTTGAAGTTGGGAGATAATCTTGAAACTTTTGTAGAAGATGGTATGCAATTTTTAAGAAACCATGTGGATTTATATGATGTTATTGTTTTAGATGCTCCTTGTTCTGCTACGGGAATATATAGAAAACATCCTGAAGTGTTACATTTAAAAGCACTTGATGATGTTAAAAAACAAACAAAAATACAAAAAGAAATGCTCAAACAAGCTATTGTTTCTGTAAAAAGCGGCGGTGTTGTATTATATTGTACTTGTTCAATTTCTAAGCATGAAGGTGAGAAGGTTATTGAAAATTTTTTAACAGAATATTCTTGCGTCAAATTATTAAACGCTGATATTAATAAGATAAACATGTACGATGGAAAAAAGTTATCCGAAAAGATAATTGATAACGGTGTTTTAAGAACTTTATCATATTATGAAAATAATTTCGGCGGTATGGATAGCTTTTTTGCCGCATGTTTGATTAAAGATTAAACCTTAGGAGACAAACAATGATTATTCAAACAATATATTTTCTCGGATTAATTATACTAGGGTTTTTAGTTTCATTGCCTATATTTATTTATATTGTTAAACATAAAAGTCAAAACTATAGTTTAAAAAATGATCCATGGATTTATATGTGGTTGCTTGGTTATGCAATGGCTTCCGTTGCTTATTTTATGTTGCCTGACTTTAAGGATAGTATTGTTAGTTTGGGTTATAGTTATATTGCTGTACCGTTTATATTGGCGGCAGTATTGTATGTGTTGTTTTTGCTCGAATTAAATGCACTGTTTTATATCGGTATGGTGGTGTCTTCAGCGGTGGTTGCGTATATGATACCATCAGATGTTTTAATATTTGAAAATAAAGTGCCGTTTATTGCAGACAGACTGATTGTATTTGCAAGTATTTTATCGGTAACTTTTTTTGCTAAAATCTTAAACGGTATGTCTGCCGTTTTCGGAATTTTTGTATTAACCGGTTTGCTCGGAACAACTTTTGTTTCTGCATTGGGCGGAGCTCCCTTGCTGTTTGGTTGTATAGCAGTACTAATTGCAGGTGTTTGGATTGGATTTTTAAGATACAATTGGTATCCGAGTGAAATTGCATTAACAGATGGAGCTTGTTCCAGTGCAGCTTTTTTATTAGCTTGCTTTTTCCTTTATAACTCATTTGAAATGGCCGGTTCTTCAATGTTGATATTGTTGGCGTATTTGGTTGCAGAAATTTTGTGGGTTATTGTCAGATGTTATATATTTCGCAATAAAGAACCGGAATTTTATAATAATACAGCATACTTTTTGAGCTATACAAGAGATATAAGCGTCGATGCTATTTTGGTTGCTGTTTCAAAAATTGCCGTAATAAATTTAATTTTTGCATGCTTTCAAATATATTCACCAAATGCATTTTCTGTACCACTGTTTACTTTAATAGTGGATTTATGGTTGCTTAATATGCTTTATCGTGCTTCTGAGCCTGATTTAAGCTTGAAAGAAACAAACGAAGAATTTATAAATGGTATAAAAGATGGCTTTAAAACCATAGCCGGTTCTTTTAAAAAAGGAAAATAAACAATATGGCTTTAGGCTTTTTCAAAAATATATTTGATAAAAAGGTATCTTTAGATCAAACGGAATATGTTGCTGAAAAAATTAGTGTGGCAATTGTTGCATTTGAAGACGATTGCATTACTAATTCGGGAAAAGTTTTATCAGAATATTTAAAAGAAATTAAAGAACTGTCCATTTGTTATTTTGACAAGCCCATAAATAAAAAATTTCTGGATTTACAAAGCCGTAATTTTTTTGATTTCATTGATACAGGTAAATCTATTTTAAAGCGTACAGAAACGGAAGTCTTAATTTGGGGATATAGAGAACAAGATAGAATAAGATTGAGTTTTCAAACAGCTGATCAATATCAAGATCAGGGAGTTCCGAACTTTTCTCTTTTGAATAGTTTGTATTTGCCGTTAGAATATTTTCAAGAGAAAAAATTGCCACAATCAATGATTGATTTGATTTTTGCAGTCATTCTAACGGTTTTTAAAAAAGAAAAAAACAAATTTTTATTACAACAAACCGTGGCTCAAATAAATGAGTGTTCTCCGCCTAAAGATTTGAGTTTAAGTTGTATGCCTTACATCCTTAATTTGTTGGCGTTAACATATCTTAATTCGGTTCGTTTTAATTTAACAAAACAAGATATTAAGATAGTTTCATCAATATTTAAGAATGCAATAGGTTATTGCGGTAAAAATTCAAGATCTTTATTAGAAGGGCTTGTTTATGCTAATTTAGGGCAAGTTTATCATTTAGCTACAGAAACTGATTGTGATGATAAGTATGAAAACTGTAAGTTTGCGATAGATTTTTATACCATAGCTCAAAAGTTTTTTAACAGACATACATATCCGTATGATTTTGCTAATACTGCTTATAGATTATCTAAATTGTATTTTGATTATTGGAAATATACCTCAGATATTCAATTTTTAAGAAATGCAGTTTTTCAACTAAGAGAATCGCAAAAAGTGTTTACAAAAATCATGTTTCCTAAAATTTGGGCTGAAACACAAAAAGATTTAGGCTTATATCTTTCAATGATGGCGGTTTTTAATCGTAGCTATGAAATAGCAAAAGTTGCAATTGAAAATTATAAAAATTATCAGATGATATACAATATGGAAAATTTTCCGCTCGAGTGGTCTAAAGCACATGAAAGTATAGCTAATATATTTTATGAATGCGGAAAAATCTACAACAGTGAAGAATATTTTGAGGAAGCGGCTAAATATTATGTTGAATCGGCTCAAATATATCAGGAACAAAATTTATCAGATAGTGTAAAAAGAGTTCAAAAATGTATTTCAAAAACAGATAATTATTTGCGGGGTTTTATATATAACTAATTTTTTGCATATTTTTGTGCATAAATGCTTGACCTTTAGAATATGCTAATATAGTTTTTTATTAACATCAAAACATTGATGTTAATTTAAATTTATTTTTTGCAAAAAATGAAAAGAGAGAAAAATATGAAAAAAATTTTATTGTTGGCAGGTGTTGCCTCTTTAGTTGCTGCTAATGTTAGCGCAACTGAATACAATCCGTATGTTGCTGCTCGTTTTGCTCGCGTAAACTTACAAAATGATGCTTACCAATATACTTATGCAACAAGTGTTCGTTCAGATATTGTTAATAAAGAAATAAATGATGAACAATTTGGCTATAGATTTGCAGCTGGCGTAATGGTTCCATTATGCGGAGGTTTGGCTCAATCAGTTAGAGCAGAATTAGAATATGGTTTGTTAAATAAATCACATAATACAGGTGTTTGGAATTTGAATATGCCTCAAGGTGCTGTAATGGCCGGTAACTATTCTATTCAAACAAAAATTCAAACTGTTTTTGCTAACTTTTACTACGATTTAGACACAGGAACTTCTGTTACTCCTTACTTTGGTTTTGGTTTAGGTTATGCTCGTATTAATGAAAAAGCAAGCGTATCTGTTCCATCAGTTCAATATGCAGCTAATGCAAAAGGTTCAGAAGATAACTTTGCATACAATATTGGTGCTGGTGTAAGTGTAAACTTAACATACAACATGGATGTTGAAGTTGGATATCGTTACACTGATTATGGCCAAATTAAAAACAGAACATCTGGTGACTATGCAAAAAGAAGTTATGATTCTCATGAAGTTCTCTTAGGTTTAAGATATACATTCTAAGATGTTAACTTTCACCCCCGATTGTAAAAATCGGGGGTTTTTTATGTAAGGATAAACAATGAAATATTGTATAGGCGTTTATGGCGATAGCATTTCTTTCGGTTACGGCAATAATGATACCAGTTGGTTTGACCGTTTAAACGGTTTTGTTCACAAAAACAAGATGGCACAAAATGGTGAAACCGTAGAAAATGTATTCTCAAAACTTTTAAATGATAATAATCAATATAAAATACTCATTTTAGCTGTTGGTGTTAATAATTTTTTGCAAGATTTCCCTCAGCCCGATAGCAGCAATGTGCATCAGACGCTTTCTGTATATGAGCAGATTATTGAACTTGCAAAAGACAAATCTGAAAAATTCATAATTCAGAATGCTTTACCGATTATTGAAGAAAGATTTCCAAATCAAAAATATCTTGATGAACCTAAATGGATATATAACAGTAACATTGTTGCTTTTAATAAAGGGTTGTATCGGTTGGCAAAAAAACACAATGTACAATTGATAGATATGCATAAGGTTTTTGATGAGAAAAATTTGTGTGATTTATATTTTGATGGCGTCCACCCTAATATAAATGGTCAAAATTTATTACTGAGTGTGTACCAAGATATCTTGTGCAATTTTGTCACATTAGAAAAGAAAAATATTGACATGAAATGAATTTATAAATACAAATAAAGTAAATGAATAGTAAATGATGAAAATGGCTTTTTTGATATTATCTATTTTAAACAAATTATTTTTTGTTTGTTAACATAAAATATGAAAGGAATACCATGAAGAAATTAATCTTAGCAATGCTTTTAACCGTAGGTGTATGTGCTTGTTCACATAATAATCGTGTATGCAATAAAAAAACAGCTCCAAAACCTCAAACAACAGTTGCTCAACCGGTAGTTCAACCTGCAGTGGCTCAACAGCCAACAGCTCAGCCTTGTTGTCAAGGTGCTACATACACTGTTACAGAACCAGTTGAAGTTATTTATAAAAATGTTACATACAAAACCGTGTATGAACCAAAAACATATTCTACAACAACATTTGTAAAAAAGCCTTATAACTGTGCTGAAGCTGGAACATGCAATGCAGCTCCTGCGCCTGTAGCTCCGGTTGCTCAATAAGCATCAGTTTGATAATGTTAAAGCCTCGCATAATGCGGGGCTTTTTTTGTGCTTATTTTTTTTCGCAACACTTCGAATTTGACAAATATTAAAAAAACAGCTTGATTTTTTAGAGCATTTTTGCTATAAAAAAACTACAAAGTAATTTTTAGTCAATAATTAATTTTCAGTTATTATGAATGTACAGATTTTCGCTATCGTATTTGCAGTTATTGCAGCGCTTCTCTTAATTTTAAATTTAAGATATAGAAAACAGCGCGAAGAAGATGATGAGCCTATCACTGAAGTAAAGCTTCCGAGTGGCCTTACTCTTACCAATGAAGAGATTCTATCTCTGAGTATTAATAAACTTAACACATGTGATCATCGAGATTTGCAGGTGTTGGTTGATTATATCGGACATAGAATGGTCGAGGCTGAAGCTGTCGGTGATGATGAACTTCATGACAGATGGGGAAAGCTTTTTGAGCTTGCCAGCGGTGCTCTTTACGGGTACTTGTAATTAAACCAGAGCCTTTCGATTATATTCGGAAGGCTTAGGTTATTTTTGTAAATCTTAAAATCAAATTATATGCAAATAAGAAAGTTATTTAAGTCTTTTTGGAAAGGCGTCAAAGATGCTTTTGCAATGTTGGAGTTGCTCGTACTTGGAGTTGCTTCTATAGTTCTGATTGCGATGGCCCTTGCGATAATCGTTTCGGGTTGTGTAGTCTCCGCTGAGTGCTGTGGCCTATGGGGAGTGATATTTTTTGGCATTGATATGGTGCTGCTTAGCATTATTTGCCATGAGGTGTCACAATACAGATTTAGTGGTAACTGTTTTGTTCAATTGTTAAAATGTCTGGGACTGATGGCAGCGTTTTTTATATTGTTAGGTTTAGCTAACGCGTTGCTTTGGTTTTTAGGAAGCATTATATTGTTGATATGGGGTGCAACTTTAACAATTGGTGCAACAATGGCTGTCGGTTTGGCTGCCCTAATCGTTTTAGTTATGTTGCTTTTATTGGTAATATATATTAGGGATTGCGGTTGGCCAAAAACAGCAGAACTGCTTAGCCGAATTCTGGGAATTGCAGTAATAGCGGCATTGGTTGTGTTGCTATTGTGTTGGATATTTTAGTAAAAAGCCTCTCTTGAATAAGAGAGGCTTTTTATATGAAACAGAAAATAAAAAACCTCATACTAGATGAGGTTTAAGCTATTTTTATTATTAGTTTGCAGCTTTTTTCTTTGCAATTGATTTTTTGATTTTTTTAGCTTCATCGGTTAACTTGCTGCTTGAAGTTGTTTCAAGATAAGAGTCTAAGCCGCCATTATGTTCAATAGAACGTAATGTTTTTGTGCATACTTTTAATTTGAAAACTTTACCTAAAGTTTCGCTCAATAAAGAAACAACATGCAAATTCGGCAAGAAACGACGACGAGTATGGTTGTTAGCGTGGCTTACATTATTACCACTCATAACGCCGGTACCGGAAATATCACATTTTTTAGCCATTTTAAGTATCCTTTAAACAAATAAATAACAATCTTGTTGCTTGTTAATACATATATTTAAAGCGTAAGTCAAGCAAAATTATAAAAAATATGAAAAAAATACTGGCAAAAAATGCAAAACAGGTGTAATAGTGGTTCAAAATAAAGAAGTATCCGTAGCTCAATTGGATAGAGTGTTGGCTTCCGACGCCAAAGGTTGTGGGTTCAATTCCCGCCGGATACGCCAATTAAATCCGCTTTATAAATAAGAATAAGGCGGTTTTTTTATGTAAAAAAAGCACCTATAATAGGTGCTTTAAATATGGGGCGAACGATGGGGCTCGAACCCACGACAACCGGTACCACAAACCGGGGCTCTACCAACTGAGCTACGTTCGCCATAACAAAAGTGTTTTACTAATATTATTTAAGAAAGTCAATACAAAATAATCGATTTTGTGAAAATATTTTTTAAAATCTTAACTCTTTATTTTGATTTTACCGATATGTTGTCGGTTAAAAGTAAGTTAAACAATCAAAAGAGATAAACCTGATGAGAAAAATACAATTTTTGGCGTTAGCCTCGATGTTGTTAACTGTTTGTTTTTCAAACGCAAATGCTTCAACTTCTTCAATTATGATAGATGCAAAAAGTGGTAATGTTCTATATGAGGATAATGCCGAATCGCTTCGTTATCCGGCATCATTAACAAAACTTATGACTCTGTATTTAACATTTACGGCTCTTGAAAAAGGCCAATTGCGTTTAGATGATAATTTGAAAATATCACATACAGCGGCTAATCGTTCACCTTCTCGATTGGGTTTAACACCGGGTAAAACAATAGATGTAAAAACAGCTGTTGTTGCAACTATTGTAAAGTCTGCTAATGATTGTGCGACAGTGCTAGGCGAATCGTTGGCAAAAGATGAAAAGTCGTTTGCTGTATTGATGACTGAAACGGCTAAAAAATTAGGTATGAAAAATACAACCTTTAAAAATGCTTCAGGTTTACCTAATACACAACAAAAAACCACAGCTAAAGATATGGCGATATTAGCTGCGGCATTATATCATCATTTTCCGCAATATTATTCATGGTTTTCAATTCAAGATTTTGAATATGAGGGAAAACAATATACCTCCCATAATTTGTTGCTTAAAAATTTTGAAGGCGCAGATGGTATGAAAACTGGTTATACGGCTGCTGCCGGATTTAATATTGTGACATCTGCAAAAAGAGGAAATCATCGAGTTATTGCTGTAACAATGGGCCATAATCAACAAGATCAAAGAGATAAAAAAGTATCTTTAATGATGGAAAAGGCTTTAAACAAATTAGCAACTTCAGATAAGATAGACGTTAAACAATTGTATGCTGAACTTAAGCCGGCAAATAAAGATAAAAATAAAAAAACAACACAACAAGCATCATATTTACCGAAAGTTAGTTCTGCAAAAGGTAATTGGGCTATACAGATAGGTGCTTTTGGCAGTTATGATAAGGCACAGGCTCATGCGCAAAGTGTAAAAAATAAATTAGCAGGAAAGTTTGCGTTTAAAGGAATTAAAGTGGAGAAATCTGTATCTGGTGGAAAAACAATTTACAGATCACAATTAACAGGTATTGCTAAAGACTATGCTACACGTGCTTGTTCAACATTAAAAGAGCATAAGTATTCTTGCATGGTTACATCATATAAATCTAATGTGGCATATGCGCAGAATTAAAAATGGTACAAGTTATTGTAATTAATAGTATAAATCAAAATTCAGGCAAGACACTGATTGCTGCACATTTAGCAGTGATGTTAGCTAAAGATTATAAAGTTGCACTTATGGATGATGTTTTTAAAAGTGAACTTTCTTATTTTGTTGCAAAAAGATATAATCTGAATATGCAAGAAGGATATAATTTACCGGTTCCGGAATATCATAGCTTAAATAAGAGCACGTTCAGTCAGATAGAAAAATATGATGTTGTTATTTTAGATGCTCCTAATCGTCAATATTTTCAATATGCTGATATATTTATAACACCATTGTTCGGACAAGATGGTTTTGAGAGCTTATCAGATCGTCAGAGTTTGTATGCAAGCTTAATTTGGGACGCAAAAAAACAAAGAGCCTCAATGGGTAAAAATGCTTTTAAATGGATTGCAATTCCTAATGATGCGTATTCTCAAGATGCTTATAAAATCTTAAGCGAATCGGGTAAAATTTTAGGTTTTGGTGTTGCTCCTACATTACCAACTAGAAAAGAGTTTAGTGAAGGATTAAATAAAGCAATAACGGTTCTTGATAAGGATATCCCGCAACTAAAAACCTTATTTGATTTGCCTGACTTATATGCTCGCCGTGATTTAAAGAAATTGGCTGATTTTATATGGCAGAACAAATAAATTTTTCTTTACCTTCAAAAAAAATTAGGGCAAAATCTAGCTAAACAATTTTAATTATTAAAAAAGGAATATGCATATGATAAAAAATATCAATACCACACCATATACTGATCAAAAAATGGGAACAGCAGGTATAAGGAAAAAGTCTAAAGTTGTAAGCCAACCAAACTATGTTGAAAATTTTGTGCAAAGCTTATTCGATGCTATTGGCGGAGTTGATGGCCAAACTTTTGTGTTAGGAGGCGATGGCAGATATTATAATGATGTTGCAATTCAAAAAATAATTAAAATAGCAGCAGCAAATAATATGAAAAAACTTATCGTTGGTCAAAACGGTTATATTTCTACACCTGCATCATCAAAAATTTTGTTAAAAAATCATGCCGATGGCGGTTTGGTGCTCTCAGCTTCTCATAACCCTGGTGGTATAGATGGTGATTTTGGTATCAAATATGCTGTTAAAAGCGGCGGACAATGTTCTTCAAAAATATCTGATGCAATTTATGCTCGAACAAAAGAAATAACTTCTTATAAAATATATGAATGTGAGGATATTGATTTAAGCAAAATCGGCACACAAGTAGTCGGTAATATGGAAATAGAGATAATTGATCCGATAACCGATTATGTTGATATGATGCAAGAAATTTTTGATTTTGAAGCTATAAAAGCTCTATTTAAAAGTGGTTTCACTATGGTTTTTGATGCAATGAACGCTGTTACAGGTCCTTATGCTGTTAAAATTTTTGAAGAGATTTTGGGGGCTCAAAAAGGTTCTGTTAAAAACTTTGTGCCAATGCCTGACTTTGGTGGACTTCATCCGGATCCGAATTTGATATATGCAAAAGATTTGGTAGATTTGATGTATTCAGACACAGCTCCTGATTTTGGTGCCGCAAATGATGGCGATGGTGACAGAAATATGATTTTGGGTCGCAAGTTCTTTGTTACACCAAGTGATAGCTTAGCAGTTCTTACTGATAACTATAAATATATTCCCGCATATAAAGATGGCATTTATGGTGTTGCTAAATCTGCGGCAACATCAACAGCTGTTTGCCGTGTAGCAAAAGAGTTAGGTATCGATTATTACGAAGTTCCGACAGGATGGAAATATTTTTGCAACTTAATGGATAGTAACAGAATTACATTTTGCGGAGAAGAAAGTTTTGGAACAGGTTCAAGTCACATAAGAGAAAAAGACGGAATTTGGGCTGTTCTGTTTTGGCTTAATATATTGGCGGCTACAAAGAAATCTGTTGCCGATGTGGTAAAAGATTTTTGGGAAAAATATGGCCGTAACTATTATCTTCGTTATGACTTCGAAGGTATAGATACTGGTGTGGCTGATAAATTAATGTTAGATTTAGAAAATAAACTTCCTGAATTAACCGGAAAAAGATATGGCGATTATGTTATATCAAATGCATGTCCGTTTGTATATAACGATCCTGTTGATGGAAGCTCTACAAAAAATGGTTTAGTTGTTTGTTTTGAAGATGGTTCACGCATTGTTTATCGTTTATCAGGAACGGGAACAAGCGGAGCAACTTTAAGAGTTTATATTGAAGCATATGAAAAATATAAAACAAGCGAAGAACCGTTAACTATGTTAACCCCGCTTGCTAAAATTGCTATGGATATCGCTGAAATTGCAGAAAGAACAGGCAAAGTCGAAGCTGATGTTTTAACTTAATTTGAAGTTGTAAGATATGCTAAATAAACACTCAATTCATCGTCCTGACCGCCAACTTGAGAAAACTTTGATAGCTCTTGTTTACTCGGTTGTGGCAATGAGTTTGAGTGTTTTGATGCTTTTTCTTTTTCCACAATATTCTCTTTATTTACTTATTTTGATATTAGGTATCACAATTTTAAGTATTTTACTGGCTATAAGTGTGTTGTCGGCAAGTGAAAACGCATTAACATATGGCGGTTTTGCAAATGAGATTTTGAAAAATAACGATGTTATGCGCAGGATTGATAATAATGAGGGGTATCCGGTTATTCAAAATAATCCTGCAAAATCTTTTTTTGAAGGTTCTGATATATTAGAAAAATTAAAATCCATGCTTATAGATGAGCGGCAAAATCATTTAAATTTTCAGAGATTGGAACAGGCATTAAAAAGTTTAAAAAATGAAAAAGTTCCAGTTGAATTAAATTATGATGATAAAAACAGATGGTATGAGGTTTCTGTAAGACCAATATATTTGAAAAAAAGCGATATTTTTGAAGGTGATTTTTCTTTAAAGAAAATTATAAAAGAAACCTATTTTCTTTGGTCCTTAGAAGATATTACTGCTCAGAAAAATATGGAACAAATTTTTGAAAATGAACGAAAAAAACTCCATGATTTTATTTATAATATGCCGATAGGCTTGTATATCGCAAATTCTGATTATGAGTTGGAATATGTTAATGAAACTTTTGCCGTGTCTTTATCTCAGACAAGGGATAGTTTAATCGGAAAAAACTTAAAAGATTTGGTGTTAAAAGATACGGGAATATTGAACTCGCATGTTCCTTCTTATGTCGGAAGAACAATTTTTTGCAACGAATTAAATGAAAATGCAGAAATGTTTGTTTTGCAAAATAATTTTAAAGACGATAACGCAATTAAAATTAGGGGTCTTACATTAAAAGATTTGCAAAATGATAATCAACTGATAGAAAAATTAAACTATGGTATAGATGAAATCGATTGGTTGTTTAATTTATCACCATTAGGAATAATTTTTATTGATACAGATAGTAATGTTAAAAGCTTTAATCAAAAGGCTACAGAAATTTTAGAAATTAATTTAAGTGATAAAAATTTGAAAGATTTTTTGCAACCTTCAGCCTTAAATTTGTTGCAAGATATTTTTAATAATAAAAAAGATGATTCTACATTAAATGTGATAGAAACAAAATTAAAAACAGACAAAGTTATTAAGATACATGTTGCACCACGTGAACGTATACATTGTGAGAAAACCTTTTTAGACGGTTATGCTCTTTATTTAAGTGATACAACGGAAGAAAAGAACTTAGAGTTAAAATTTGCACAAGCTCAAAAAATGCAAGCGATGGGTCAATTAGCGGGAGGTGTTGCTCACGACTTTAATAACTTGCTGACGGCTATGATTGGATTCTGTGATTTGCTTTTACAACGACACGGTATAGGAGATCCTTCTTTTGCAGATTTAAATCAAGTAAGAAACAATGCTCACAGAGCTGCTAATTTAGTGCGTCAATTATTGGCTTTTTCAAGAAAACAACCATTAAAACCAAAGCTTATAGATGTTACTGAAAACTTTATCGATTTGAACTATTTACTTAAACGAACATTAGGCGAGCAAATCAAATTAGAATTTAATCATGGTACAGATTTAGGTTATATTAGAGTTGATCCGGTTCAGTTCTCGCAAGTGATTGTTAATTTGGTCGTAAATGCAAAAGATGCAATGAATGGAAAAGGCGAGCTCAAAATAAGTACACATACCGAAAAACTAAATGCTCCGTATCAGTTTGGTGCCGATACAATTTCTGAGGGCGAATTTGTTGTTATTAATGTAACAGATACCGGTTGTGGAATTGAAAAAGAAAATTTGAGTCGTATTTTTGAGCCGTTTTTCTCAACTAAAGAAAATATAGTCGGTTCCGGAACAGGTTTGGGTCTAGCTACAGTTTATGGTATTATACGACAAACTGAGGGTTTTATAAAAGTTGATAGTGTTGTGGGCAAAGGCACTACATTTTCAATTTATTTGCCTCGTTTTGATAAAAGAGACGAAGAAACAGAAGTTGTTGAAGAGAAAAAACAAGAACAAACACCAATTTTAACATCAACGGTTAATGCAAAATCGCAAAAAATGATTTTGGGAATGAATGTGTTAAAAATTGACAGAGCCTTAAAACCTACAGCAAATCCTGAGGATATAAAAATATTGTTTGTTGAAGATGAAGATTCTGTCAGAGCTTTTGGTGTTAGGGCATTAAAGAAAAAAGGCTTTCATGTTAGTGCTTGCAATTGTGCTGAAAATGCTATTGACCTTTTAGATAAGGGAGAAAAGTTCGATTTATTGGTTACGGATATGGTAATGCCAGGTATAAATGGAGCAGAGCTTGCAAAAATTACAAAAAAGAAAATACCTGAGGTCAAAATTATTTTAGCATCAGGCTATTCTGAAGAGATTGCAAGAAAAGAGCTATCGGCTTCTGAGGAATTTGAGTTTATTGCTAAACCATATAGTTTGGGCGATTTAACTCAAAAAGTTGTAAATATCTTAAACGGCGGATAAAAGAATGGATAAGAAAAGTACACAAATACCATTAGTTTTTGAACCGAGAGTGTGTTACAAACGTGATGATTTTATGGTTAACAGGTGCAACTTGCAAGCAATAAACGTTATAGACAGTTGGCCTAATTGGCCCTTTTTTGCATATGTGTTGTATGGTCCTAAAGGATGTGGAAAATCTCATTTAGCTCATGTGTTTGCTGAGCATGTTGCGTGTTTTTATCAAAAACCGGTTTCGGTTAAAATTATAAATGCCATTGATATAACATCGCATAAAGTAAATATGCTACATCGGGAAAATACTTGTTTGGTGGTTGAAAATTTGTGTCCGCAAGCAAACAATGAAAATCTTTTCCACTTATTTAATCTGTATCAAAATGAAGGCGGTTTTGTTTTGTTTACGGCAGAGCAAGCTCCTGCACGTATGCGCTTTAAATTACCTGATTTGCAGTCAAGATTAAATATTATACCAAGCGTTGAAATTGGCGAACCTGATGATGAAATGTTATCAGCTTTAATTGTTAAACTGTTTAATGATCGCCAGATTATTATTTCTCAAGAAGTGCTAAATTATATTATTCGAAATATGCAACGCTCATTTTCTTTTGCAGTTAAGTTGGTTGAAGAAATAGATATGATTTCGTTAGCAAAAAAACGCACAGTAAGTACGCCTATTGTTAAAGAAGCAATAGATTACTTACTGAGCAATATACAAACTGATTTATTTGAATAATAACAAACCTATTAACGCCCAAATACGGTGTTTTTAAGAGTGTTTAATGTTTCTTGAATTATAGGTCTTGCTTTTTGAGCGCCTTTTTGTAATTTTTCTTCTACTACATCAAAGTTAGCCATATAATAGTTATACATTTCTTTGGCGTTCTTTGTTTTTTGTAAAACGGCATCAAGGAGCATGTTTTTGATGTGGCCGTATCCTAATTTGCCTTGTTTTAGGCCTTCAGCCATTTCTTCAATTTGGCTTTCATCAGCAATGGCTTTATATATTTGGTATACTAAAATATCATCAGGGTCTTTAGGTTCTTCCATAGGGCGAGAATCTGTTTTTATAGAGAATATGGCTTTTTTAATTACGGAATCTTCTGCAAAAACAGGAATAACATTGCCATAAGATTTGCTCATTTTCCTTCCGTCAACACCAGGAACAACTGCGACATTTTCTTCTATGTAATAGCTAGGTAGTTTCAGTAAATCTTTATTGTAGTGAGCATTAATAGCCCCTGCGATATCACGAGCAATTTCAACGTGTTGAATTTGGTCCTTACCAACAGGTACAATATCGGTTTGATATGCTAAAATATCTGCAGCCATTAAGGTAGGATATGTATAAAGCCCCATGTTGATACCATCATCATCAGGTTTGCCGTTTAAACGGTTTTTATCTACACAAGCTTTGTATGCATGAGCTTTATTCATAAAACCTTTTGGTGTATAGGCATATAAAATTGTTGTAAATTCGTGTATTTCAGGAATGTCAGATTGACGATAAAATATAGATTTATCAGTATCAAGTCCGAATGCAAGATAAACAGATGCTATTTCTTTTAATTTTTGGTTTAATACTGAAGCGTCTTTTTCAGCATTTATAGCATGGTAATCAGCAATAAACATATAGTGTTTTCCGCCGGTTTCTATTGCTTTTTGACCTAAATCTAAAGCCGGTCTGATAGCGCCTAATAAATTACCGATATGTGGTGTGCCGGTAGGTTTTACACCTGTTAATACTGTTTTTCCCTTAAACATGCTTAATAAACCTCTTTTTCTTGTGATTTTTTATTTTTCTGTTGTAATTAATGTTAAAAAAAGATAATCTAATTCACGGTTTAAATCAATATATTTTTAAATAGGACGCATAAAAGATGTTGGATATAAAATTTATTATAGAAAATACCGATTTTGTTAAAGACGGTTTAGAAAAAAAAGGATATACAAAAAAAGATTTAGATTTATATGCTATGATTGATTTGCATAAAGAAATTAACAAACTCAAAACATCATCTCAATCTATTGCTGAAGAAAAAAATAAATTAAGTAATGCTATAAAATCCGCATCGCCAGAAGAACGTCCATCAATTATTGCAAAAAGTAAAGCATTAGGAGAAGATTTCAAGATTTTACAAGAACAACTTGTGGAAAAACAAAAAGACTTTGATTTAATGATGTTGAAAATGCCTAACATGCCATCAGCTGAAAGCCCAATAGGTCCTGATGATAGCGCAAACGTTGTTCGTAAGCAAGTTGGTAAAATCAGAGAGTTTTCTTTCCAACCACGTGATCATGTTGAGTTAATGGAAATGAATGATTGGTCAGAAATGGAAAGAATTGCAAAAGTATCTGGTTCAAGAACTTATGCAATTAAGAATGATTTAGCAAAATTAGAACTTGCTATGCACATGATGGTGCTGGACAAGCTTCGTGATCATGGTTTTACAGTTATAACTGTTCCGGCAATTTCTAAAGAAAGACCTCTTTACGGACAAGGATATTTGCCTTTCTCAAGAGATGAGGTTTATCATTTGCCGGCCGATGATATTTATTTATCCGGTACAGCTGAGCTTATATTAAACTCTTTAAGAGCTGATGAAATTTTATCTGAAAACGAATTGCCTATTTTATATGCCGGATTTTCTCCTTGCTTCAGAAGAGAAGCGGGTGCTGCTGGTAAAGATACAAGAGGTTTAGTTCGTGTTCACCAATTTATGAAAACAGAACAATTTGTTATTTGTAAAAATGATGTTCAAGAAAGTGAAAAATGGCATAAAAAGTTGCTTGAAATTTCAGAAGAAGTTTTACAAGATTTAGAACTTCCATATCAAGTGTTGGAAGTTTGTACCGGAGATATGGGTGCTCCTAAATATCGTCAGTACGATTTAGAAGCATGGGTTCCAAGTCAGAACTGCTACAGAGAAACACACTCTTGCTCTAATATTACAGAATGGCAAGCAAGACGTACAAATTTAAGATATCGTGATAATGAAAGTGGTAAAGTAAGATTTGTTCATACTTTAAACAATACCGGCATTGCTACTCCTAGAGCTTTGGTTCCGTTTATTGAAAATCATCAAAATGAAGATGGATCTGTTAATATACCGGAAAAATTACAACCATATATGGGCGGTAAAAAAGTTATAGGTAAAAATTGTTAATATCTGTAAGCAAGGGAGATTATCTCCCTTGTTTTTTTTACCTTGAGCTTTATTTATTTGTTGAAAGGGGCAAAGAGTGTTAAAAAAATATGATTTAGATATTAAACAACTCAAAGTTGTTGTTTTTGATTGGGATAATACATTAGCTGAAAGCAGAACGGTTCTTGTCTATTCGGTCAATGAGGTTTTGAAAGAATATGGCTTACAAGATTGGGAAATTGAAAAACAAAAACGAGATAATAATCTGTCGTTTAAGGATAATTTTGTAAATATTTTCGGAGAAAATGCAACAAAAGCTTATGAGAAATATAGAGCGATATACATCCAAAATGTTAATAGGCTAATAAAAACTTTTCCAAAAACTTATGAGGTTTTAGAATTTTTCAAAAGCAAGGGCATATCTGTAATGATTATGACCAATAAAGAACGTGTTTTATTAGAATATGAGTTACCAATATTATTTAATTCTGAAATTTTTGATAATATAGTTTGTGGTCATGAAGCTAAAAAAGATAAACCTTATCCGGATCATTTAATATGGACACTTAAAGATATAATTTCCGACACGCAGATAAATAAACACAACGTATGGGTGGTAGGAGATAGTCCGCAAGATAGTATGTGTGCACAAAATGCAGGAGCAAGAGCCATAAGAATCGGCAAATCTATTTGGGGTGATGAAGATAAAATAGGTGAAGATGTTTATTTTTTTGATTCATTTGTGGATTTTTACGATACTTTGCTTTTATCAAATTCAAAATAAGTTAAACTACAAAAAGGTTTAATTTAATGTAGGCTTATTATGGCTCTTAACAATAATAAAGAAATTTATCTAAGACGCATAAAACGATTTTCATTTTATGCGTTATTGTTGTCGTTGCTGTTATATAATTTGTTTAATTTTTTAACATATATATCTGCCAATTCTGAATTGGTTATAAATTATCAAACGCCTACAGATAAAATAAAAGAATTTCGAAATCCGTTGCTTGTTGCTTCGTTTACAGATTCTCAACAAATATTAAAAATTTTAATTTTGCCGCATAATTTGCCTGATATTAAGTATGTTCAAAAGGCAAAAGAGTTTAATTTAAAAGATAAGAAAATTAATGTTTTGCAAAATGAATATGTTAGCAAAAAGCATATGCAGTATTTACAGAAATATTTTAATGATGTTGCAGTTGCAGATACTCTGCAATTAGATAAAAATGCGGTTTTTGTATGGTTTGATGATTTGGAAAAGCCGCTACCATATTTTGAACAAATTAAACTTTTTGCTAAAGCAAATAACTTGTATCCTAAAGTGTCGGATTGGTTACAATTTAATAAAATTAAAGAAGTTAGTACTGATAATGAACATAAAATATCATCTACTTTAGATGAACAAGAAAGTAGCTTAAAACAATTTATATCAGATTATAATCTGGAACTAAAGAGCCTTATTGCAACCGGCAAAGTAAATCATGAAAATATTTATCATATGAATGATAAGGCTTCTTCTTTGGTTATCGCTTGTAATGAAAATGATGATTGTGAAGAATTTGTTGATTTTAGTTTTGAAAAGTCTGTCGAGGCATCTGTTTTACAGACATTATCACAAGCAAATGAAAAGTATCCGAGTTGGAGAAAAAAAGTGTGTTTATTAACTCAGCTTAAAAGACAACAGTTTACTAGTGAAAAAGAGTTTTTAGATAATTTGGATAACTCAAAGGGCGTTGTGATGAAAAAAGGTTTGTTAACAGGGATTATGGCACCTGCTTATTGGAATGATGATATGTCAAAACAAGACTTTGTTAAAAAGTTGAAAATAAAATCCGGAATTAATCCGGATTATTGGAGCAATGATATTCAAATATATTTTTTTAAGGCTGTGGAGATATTTTAATGAAAATAAATGGTTATGAGATAAATTTTACAGAAACTGAACTTACCGATATTTTAGATAAAAAATGTCGAATTATTGAGCTTGTGTCACAAGATTTTGACGGTTATGTAAATTTGCCGAAAGGAGATAAACAAGCTTTAGAACATTTAGTGAAAGCCTCATCAATCATTAATGATATTGCATTAGAACAAGATCATCATTTAAATCGTAGTTTAAAATATGCTTTGGAAAGAACTGCGATGGAAAGTTCTTACGCCTTAAAAACTTTAGCGTTATTCAATAGTTTAAATGGTGTGGCCGGTTTTAATGGTATAGATAAGGATCCAGTTCAAATTTTTAAAAATGTTGAATTGCTTAAAGGAAGAAACTTTTATCCTTATGATTTGACTGAAGAAGAATTTCATCAGATCTTAATTAAAATGGCCGAAAGAGGTAAAATTAACGAAATTCGCCAAATTTTATCCGCAAGAACTATGGTAAGAAGAAAAAATGATGAGTTGGTTGCAATTGATTATACTCAATATTTTTCAAAAGAGTTTGCGCAAATTGCCAATGAGTTAGATTTGGCTGCACAAGTTTGTACCGATGATGCTTTTAAACAATATTTGACATGGCAAGCTCAAGCACTTTTGCATGAAGATGAAAAGCTTGATATGGTTGCTGATAAATATTGGGCAGATATGCAAAATACGAATTTAGAATTTACAATTTCAAGAGAAAATTATGAAGATGATCTGACCAGCTCAGTATATTCTAACAAAGAGCTTAGTGATATTATTGCTTCAAATGGTATAGAGGTTGTTTCAAAAGATACGCTGGGGTGCCGTGTAGGTATTGTTAATAAACCGGAAACAGAGTATATTTTGAGTTCTAAAAAAACGCTTGAGCATTTAGCAAAATGGATGCCATATAGCGATAAATATGAGCAATCTACAGATAATCAGAAAGAAGTAAAACAAACAATGGTAGATGCAGATATTGTAGCACTTACCGGTGATTATGCTATGTGCAGAGGCGGAATAACTACAGCACAAAATCTTCCGAATAATGATAAATTGTCAGTTAAAACAGGTGGCGGCAGAAGAAATGTGTATCATCGCCAAGTTCGTTTCAGCAAAGATGCAAGTAAACAAAAACAACTGCTTGATAGATTAGTGGCACCGCAATTTCATCAATATGTTGATGTTCAGAAAGATATTGTTTTTGTTATTTATCATGAGAATGGACACTCTTTGGGCCCTCGTTCAGAATATCAAAACGCTATGGGTGAATATAAACATATTATAGAAGAGCATAAAGCTGATGTGTTTTCAATAGCATCAATTTCTGAAATTGCAAAAGAGTATAATATGTTTACTCCGGAAGATGTCAAAAAGATATATACTTCATGGATTTTCAGCAGTTTGCTTTTAAGGGCTGAGCCTGTATTTGCAAATCCGCACAGGGTTGCTGATTTAATACATTTTAATTATTTATTGGAAAATAAAGCCATATGGTTTGATGCAGAGAAAAAATTACACATTGAATTTGAAGGTTTTTCTTCTGTTATGTATAAATTGTTAGAAGAAACTGTTGCCGTTCAATTATCAAAATCAACAGAAACAGCAAAAGATTATATAAAAAGATGGGCTTATTGGGGTGAATATTCACAATATATTGCATCTGTTCAGCAAGAGCTTGGGATTAAACCATATGTTAAAATTGTAACTAAATTTTAATTGTTATTAAATAGACTGTTAAAAAATCTAGGGAGAAATCAATGTTTGGAAAATTAGTGTATGGACAGTTCTCATTAAAAGAAACCTTTTGGAAATTTGGTGTTATGGGAATTTTTGTTGTTTCGTTTATTACAAAAATATTCGGAGCCTTTTTAAGGCAAAAAATTAACGGAATGTCAATTAAATATTACTATACACATTATTTTTCCATGCTTAATATAGATAATATGATTTTGTTCTTGACTATTGCATATTTTGTATGTTTGTTGGCGTTGATTTTATATTCTATAATGGTTTGGTTTGGAGTATGGAGAAGCTCAAAAGAATATGATAAAAGCGCTTGGTTAGGACACTTAGCCAAAGTATTTATTCTGCTGGTAATTTATGGTGGAATTAAATTTGCTTGGATTTAAAGGAGTTTAATATGAAAAAGGTCGTATTGTTTTCATTGTTGCTGTTGCTATGTGCTTGTAAAACTATTGAAGCAGGAAAGTTAACAGAAAAACGCAGTCATTTATATGAAGTTGGAAATGAAGAGGACTATTGTGATAAAAATCCTGAAAAATGTATTAAAGGGATTCCTTGGTAAAATTAAACATTACTGGTTGAAAAAAAAGGGAGCTTTAAGCCCCCCTTTTTGATTGATTAAGCAGTTTTGCTTTCAGTCGATCTGATTAAAATTGCTTCACCTGAGTTGTTTACAACTTTGTCTGTGATAATTACTTCAGTAACATCTTTTTGGTCTGGAATTTCATACATCAATTCAAGTAAAATATCTTCCATAATGGCTCTTAATCCACGTGCTCCGGTTTTGCGTTCAATTGCTTTTTTAGCAATTGCTCTTAAAGCCTCGTCATTGATTGAAAGTTTAACGTTTTCCATATCAAATAAAGTGGTATATTGTTTTAAGAGCGCATTTTTCGGTTCGCTTAAAACCTTGATCAGAGCGTTTTCATCTAAGTCGCTTAATGTGGCAATAATCGGAAGTCTTCCTATAAATTCAGGGATAAGTCCGAATTTGAGTAAATCTTCCGGTTGTACATCTTTTATAATTTCTCCGATTCCTCTATCTTCTTTAGATGCAACTTTTGCACCGAAGCCTATAGATGTGTCTTTACCTCTTGAGCTGATAATTCTTTCTAATCCGGCAAAAGCACCACCACAAATAAATAAGATATTTGATGTATCAACATGTAAAAATTCTTGTTGAGGGTGTTTTCTGCCACCTTGTGGCGGAACGTTTGCAACCGTACCTTCAATAATTTTTAAGAGAGCTTGTTGAACGCCTTCCCCTGAAACGTCTCTGGTTATTGATGGGCCATCGGTTTTGCGTGTAATTTTATCTATTTCATCGATATAAATAATTCCACGTTCTGCTTTTTCGATGTCATAATTAGCTGCTTGTACGAGTTTTAAAACAATGTTTTCAACATCTTCACCAACATATCCGGCCTCTGTTAAAGTTGTTGCATCAGCAATTGCAAAAGGAACATCTAAAATTTTTGCTAATGTTTGTGCTAACAAAGTTTTTCCGGAACCTGTTGATCCAATTAAAATTACGTTAGATTTTGAAATATCAACATTGTTATTATCTTTTTTGCAATTTAAGCGTTTATAGTGGTTGTATACAGAAACTGATAATACTTTTTTTGCATATTCTTGTCCGATAACATATTGATCAAGAAATTCTTTAATTTTAGATGGTGTTGGCAGATTTTCTGAAAAACTTCCAGTTTCAGAAGGTTTTTCATTGTGTAATTCTTCTGACACAATATTAATACAAACTTCTATACACTCATCACATATATAAACGCCTCTGCCGGCCACCAGTTTTTTTACTTCATTTTGGCTTTTGCCACAAAATGAACAATGTAAAACTTTATCATCGGTATTGCTCATGAAAAAACTCCTATTTTACAATGTCAAGGCGGTTAGTTACAATTTCATCAATTAAGCCAAATTCTTTAGCTTCAATTGGTGTCATGAAATTATCTCTATCCATAGCTTTTTCAATAACGGAAAGTTTTTGGCCGGTGTTGTCAGCATAGATTTTATTTAAGCGTTTTCTTAAATCTAAAATAAGCTTTGCCTGTATTTCTATGTCTGTTGCTTGACCTCTTGCTCCGCCTGATGGTTGGTGAATCATAATTTGAGAGTTAGGCAAAGAGAATCTTTTGCCTTTGGTTCCTCCTGCAAGTAAAAAAGAACCCATAGAGCATGCTTGGCCTATGCAAAGTGTTGAAACATCACAAGATATGTATTGCATAGTATCATACATTGCAAGACCTGATGTAACGACGCCTCCTGGTGAATTTATGTATAAATAAATATCTTTTTTAGGATCTTCAGATTCTAAAAATAAAAGTTGTGCGCATACAAGGGCTGAAACTTCATCATTAACTTCACCAGTTAAAAAAATGATACGTTCTTTTAAAAGACGTGAAAATATATCAAAAGAGCGCTCGCCTCTTGATGTTTGCTCAATTACCATAGGCACTAAAGTAGAGTTTAATACCTCAATTGCGTTGTTACTCATAATATTTCCTTATAAAAAATTACAAAATTTTAATGATTATATTCTACATTTAATCAATAAATAGTAAATAAAAAAGTGTTGTAGACGGAAAAATCTTAATTTTATGTGTTTACAACGTAATTAAAGTTTGTTAAGTTAAAAAATAAAAAAAGGAGAGGGTTTGATGTTTGGGCCTAAAACACAGGATAAATTGCCGTCAACGGCACCTGAAGTTTATAGAAACAAATTACGGTTAGAAGAACTAAGCGAATTTGAACCTTTTGCTATGGCCGATTTAGAAGGTTTGCAAGTGTTGGCAAATCCAGAATTTGAAGACTTTTATAAGGTTTTGAAATCAATCCGTGTTACTGACGATAATGGACGTTATTTACCTCGTCAAACACAAGATTTGTATTTTGATTTGGTTAAAACATCAAAACAAGAAGCTTTTTTAGAGTTACTTTATAACTACGCTTTACCTGAGGAAGATTTATATATTGAAACATTAAAAGAAAAGCTCATGATCAATATGGTAAATTTGATGATTGAGCCTGAAATTCCGACAGATAGAGCCTTAAGTGGTCCGGAAGTCTTTCAAATTAAAGAAACTTTTCAAAGTATGTTGGCTTCAGCATAGAATTGTTTCTTTTGTTATCCCCATTATCCACAGGTATAATCTTTTTAAAGCTGATTTTACACTTAAAATGTATCAAAAGAATAATAAGTAAAAATATTAACTATATGGACTGAAGATGGAAAAAATAGATACCTCGAATTTGCCTAAAAACATAGAGGCAGAACAAGCTCTTATTGGGGCAATTTTAGCCAACAATAAAGCTTTTGAAAAAGTTTCTGAATTTTTAAAATCAAAACATTTTGCCGATGCAACACATGCAAAAATTTTTGAGCTTATGTCAAAGCTGATTTTGCGTGGGCATACTGCCGATGTTATTACTTTGAAAAATTATTTAGAGCAAGAAGGTGTTTTAAATGATGTTGGTGGCGTAAATTATCTTATAAAATTAGCAGATAGCGCTTCAGTTATGACCAATGTCGAATATTACGGACAATTTATATATGATAAATATTTGCGCAGAGAACTTATAAATACCGGTTCGGATATTATAAATAATGCATTTAAAGAAAGTGCAGAATTATCTGCAAATGAACAAATTGAAGCTGCAGAACAACAACTTTTTAATTTGTCAGACCAAGGCGAAACACAAGGCGGTTTTGTTGATTTTAAAGATGCTTTAAGTTCATCATTGGGTTATATTGAACATGCTTATCAAAAAGAAGGAAAAATTTCCGGTTTGCCGACAGGACTTGATAAATTAGATTATAAAACAGGCGGACTTAATAATTCTGACTTAATTATTATTGCCGGTCGTCCGGCAATGGGTAAAACTGCTCTTGCAACAAATATGGCCTATAATGTGGCAGAATATATGAGCAGAGCTAAAGATTTAGATCCGCATGATAAGGGCGTAGCATTTTTTTCTCTGGAAATGTCTGCAGACCAGCTTGCATCACGTATTTTATCAACAGTTACACAAACTCCGGGTAATAAGATGCGTACCGGTGAGTTAGATAATGCACAATTTACCAGAATAGCTGCAGCAGTACGTGAGCTTGAAACCATACCTTTGTATATTGATGATACTCCTGGCGTAACAATTAACACTATCAGAACCCGTGCAAGAAGGTTAAAAAGATCAAAAGGATTGGGCTTGGTTGTTATTGACTATATTCAACTTATTACCGGCAGTTCAAGCAAAAAAGGTGAGGGAAATCGTGTTCAAGAATTATCTGAAATTTCTCGAGGCTTAAAAATTATGGCAAAAGAACTTAAAGTTCCTGTAATTGCGTTGTCTCAGTTAAACCGAGGTGTAGAACAACGTGATGATAAAAGACCATTAATGTCAGACTTAAGAGAATCCGGTTCTATTGAGCAAGATGCTGATATCGTTATGTTCGTTTATCGTGAAAACTATTATCTTAAAAATGAAGAACCGAAGCAAAAAAATAATGAAACTCCGGAAAAACTTCAACAACGTATTGATGAGTGGAAAAAACGTGATCGCGAAACCACTAATTTGGCAGAAGTTATTATCGGTAAGCAACGTCATGGTCCGACAGGTACGGTTCGCTTATTTTGGAACGGTGATTATGCCCAGTTTGGTAATTTGGCAGATGAAGAACATTTACCGGAGCAAATAGGTTAGTTATGAAAAAAATTGAAGATTATACAAATGAAGAGTGGGAAAATATTTGCACTAATTGTGGCAAATGTTGTTTGATAAAACTTCAAGATGAAGATACAAATGAAATATATTATACCAATGTGGTATGCAAATATTTTGATCAAGAAACCTGCAAGTGTACAGTTTATTCTAAAAGATGTGAGTTGGTGCCGGAGTGTTTAAAACTTACAAAAGATAATGTAGATAAACTTCAATGGATGCCTAAAACTTGTGCTTATCGCAAACTGTTTGAAAATATGCCTGATGTTAAGCACAAATCAATTAAAGGCAGATGTGTGTCCGAAACTTTAGTAAATCCGGAAAATATAGAAGATTATATTGTTGATTGGGACGACCTATGAGTGAAACAGAAATAGATTTAGAAACAGAATATTCTCCGCAAGATCGTTATGACGATTTAAAAGGGATTGATCCATATTTTTGGAAGCATAAAAAGCTTGAGGATATGAGCAAAGATGAGTGGGAACTCTTATGTGATGGTTGCGGTAAATGTTGTTTAAACAAGCTTGAAATTAAGGGAAAAATTAAGTTTACCAATACACACTGTCGTTTTCTAAATTGTAAAAACTGCTTATGCAAAATATATGCGCATAGGTTTGAGGTTGTGCCGGATTGCAGAGATATAGATTTAAATGCTGTTAGAGAAAAGCCTCGTTGGCTTCCAAAAACATGTGCATATTGGCTTCTTGATAACGGATATGATTTACCAAGTTGGCACCCTTTAATTACGGGGAAAGCATCTAGTGTACATGAACAGGGTTTTTCTCTTGTAAACAGAAAGATTGTTAACGAATCAGAGGTTGATGATTATGAAAATTACATTGTTGACTGGCAAGACCTTTGATCTACAATCAGCATTTGATTTTGACTTAAAAGTTATGAGCTCTTTTAAGTATAAAAGATTAACTTTGCGCATTGATACAAAAAATATTCAAGCTGTGTTAACAATGCCTAAATTATGTTCTAAAAAGAAAGCTTACGAGTTTGTTTTATCAAAGCAAGATTGGGTAATTGAGCGTTTAGCAAAAATTCCGCAAACTAAAGATTTTCAAGATGGAGAAATTTTTAGCTTTTTAGGTGAAGATGTTAAAATTTGTTATGTAGAACACTCTAACAGAGCGACATACAAAGAAAATAATACGGTCTTTGTTGGAGGTGATGCTGTTTTTTTACATCGAAGAGTAAAGGATTACATTAAGAAAGAAGCAAAAAAAGAGCTTCTGAAATTATCACGAGAGATGGCTGATAAAATAAGTTGCCACGTAGAAAAGGTTCAAATAAAAGATACAAAATCTCGGTGGGGAAGTTGTTCAAGTTTAAATAATATAAATTATAGCTGGCGGATTGCATTGGCTCCGACAGAGGCTATTAAATATTTAGTTGCTCACGAAGTGGCTCATTTAAAACATCAAAATCATTCGTATGCTTTTTGGAAGTGTGTTAAAGAACTTTATCCTGAAGCATCAATCGGCAAAAAATGGCTTAAACTAAACGGAAACAAACTTTTTTTATATCGCTAAAGAAAAAATTAAGTTCTGTAATTTATATATTCAATATGTTTTTAATATGAAAGTTTAACTATGCGTAAATTGTTTTTTTTGTTTTTGTTCGGGGCTTTAGCATGTACTATTTTTGCATCATGGTTTGATAATATGGTAAAATCGCCATTGCCGATAAAGCAAGAGTTTGTTGTTGATATGCCTCAAGGTGCCGGTGCAAGGACTTTAGCAAAGCAGTTGATGAAAAATCAGTTAGTGCCACATGAGTTAATTGTCAGGTTGGCAATAAGAGTGTACGGTTATGATAAAAAGCTTAAGGCCGGTGAATTTTTAATTGAATCTGATAGCTCTCTTATTGATGTATTAAATACAATATCTTCAAATAATGTGATAATGTATAAAGTAACCATTCCGGAGGGTTTGACTTCTCAACAAATTGTAAATTTAATAAATGCAAATAAAAATTTAATAGGAACAATAGACTTCGCCGTGGAAGAAGGATCTGTATTACCGGAAACTTATACTTTTAATAAAGGAACAAAAAAATCAGATATTATAAAACAAGCTCAGCAAGCTATGGAAAATAATTTGTTGAAAATCTGGAATCAACGAGTTGAGGGATTGCCCTTAAATTCAGCTGAGGAGATGTTGATTTTAGCTTCAATAATTGAAAAAGAAACAGGTGTTAGTGCTGAAAGAGAAAAAGTCGCTTCAGTTTTCATAAACAGATTAAATAAAAAAATGCTTTTGCAGACAGATCCGACAGTGATTTATGCAATTACACAAGGTAAAATAGAATTAGGGCGTTCATTAAAAAGAAAAGATTTGCAAATTGATAGCCCTTATAACACATATAAATATGTCGGTCTTCCGCCAAAGCCGATTTGTAATCCGGGAATAGAGGCGTTAAAGGCAGCGGCGAATCCTGCAAACACACCTTATTTTTATTTTGTTGCTGATGGTGAAGGTGGGCATAACTTTGCTAAAACATTAAAAGAGCATAACCAAAATGTGCAAAAGTGGATTAAAAAGATAAGAAAATAAAAAAAAGAGCGGGGTTTCCGCTCTTTTTTGAAATTTACCATTCAATGGGCTGTTCTTTGATGTCGTCCGGCATTGTGCCTGTATATAATATACAAGTTAAAACGTGCCTGTCGATGATAGAGCTGTATATATCAATAGCATGATTGCTTGGTGCATAAAGCTCAAAAGCAACAACATCATTTAGCAACTCTGATGGTATTTGATAAAGAACTTCATAAACCGAAGGTTTTACCAGAAGCGGATGGCCACATTTGTGATAAGTAGTTATCTGTGCTATCGGCTTTAGGTTTAAGGCTTTACCGTAATGGAAGATGTTGGCGTTAAAGCTATAACTCTGATTGTAAATTTTGCATCCGTCGACCCAATATTTTATGCGCTCAGGGTCGTTGAAAATGCTCAAACGGTTGATTTCATTTTTGCTCATTACCGGTCTGATACGTTTTGCGAGCTCTAAAGCTTTTTCCTTTGGAAGTTGTTTTTCAAGACATTCAAGATTTGCTCTAATTTGAATGATGTTCTGTGTTTCGCCGATTGTGGCATTTTGAGATTTATTCATAATTGACAAGATTATAAGTTTATAAATATTGTGTACTCCAAATTTGACAATTTGTCAATGTTATTATCTAAAATAAAAAAGAGTGGGAAATTCCCACTCTTTTAGAGTTTGTTAGTCCCAATCACCCAGCTAAAAATCTTTAGGCAGCATAAATGTTGTTATTATGGTTATAATAATGCAGATTAGTGCGGTTTTTATTGAAGCAAACATAAAAGAACAGAGTGTAATACCAATTAATCCGACAAACACCGTAAAGAAAATAAAAGATTTTACGACATCTACCCAATCATCTCCAAATTCATCGAATAAGTAGGTTAATGTGTATATGAGGAAAACAACACCCGTTACAATACCTACTACCCAAAGACTGAAATTACCTGTTTCTCTTATCACAAAGGCATATATACAAACAGCAACGATAGTCCTGATAATCCATAAATTGCCTAAAATATACTCTTTAATACTTTTGTTTCCGAGGTGAGTTTTTACATTGTTTCCAACATCGGTTCCTATTGCGGTAAACATTTTTGCAATATTATCCCAAAAGACAGTAACACAAAGTGTTACAATGGCCAAGATGAAAACTATTGTCCAAGTTGGCGTGAGCCATACAATATCGTTCATTGTTTTTTTGTTTTTAAGTTAGAGACTGGTTTAATTACTTGCTGATACCGATTATAGGCAGAGCATTTTCTGCACCGCTTAAAATGGTAGAAGGAGCCTTACCGTCCCAATTTTGCAAAGCCTTCATTGCCTCATACTTTATGATAAGAGGGTTGGAAATGGCTTTTGACATTTCTTTTGCAACTTGAGGGTCAACCATTGCTTTTTCAAGCATTTGAGCTGCTTCCTCACGTGCAATTTCGGTCTGGATTTTGGCCTTTTCAAGCAAAACTTCGGTTGTTAACTTATCGATAACTGTCTGTTCGTATTCTTTATCAAACTTATAGCTTTTAAGGTTAACATCGGCAATTAACAGATAGTTGTCTTTAGCAAGTTTGTCGGTCAAAATGTATGCAATGGCATCTGTTACCATTTGTTTGTCGGTAACCAATAGCCAAATATCATTTTTGCCGACGGCATCCTGAATGGCCGCTTCAACTTTTGGAGATAAAATCTCTTGAACATAGTTGTTCATGTCATATTCTTGAACCATAAGAGGCAAGTTTTCGTCGT
This sequence comes from Alphaproteobacteria bacterium, assembly GCA_045611785.1. GTDB lineage: Bacteria > Pseudomonadota > Alphaproteobacteria > RF32 > CAG-239 > JAFTYO01. The sequence continues at coordinate 37,171 of JAZKXV010000011.1, read as the reverse complement.
TTACCTTATATGTAACTGCGGCAGACAAATACACGTTTTGAAGGTTGGAAGCCTTAAGCTGAATACCGTCATAATCGGCATTTTGCTGCTTGGTGTTATAAACGGCAACTTCAGAAACGCCCGGAAAACGCCAAACAAGACCGTGTTGTGTTTTGAGAATAGGTTCACCGAAAACAGTTTTAACACCGCCTTCACCAGGGTAAACGATAGTTGTAGTGTTCTTAAAAACAAAAACTCCCAGAACTCCCAGAATGATGAGAGAGGATACTGTGATAATCACAAATTTAACTAACTTTTTCATAATAAAGATAATTTTTAAATGTTAATAATTTTTAAGCAGTATCAATTTTAGCAAAATATTTGTTTTATGTAAAGTGTTTTTATCATTTTTGTTATCATCATAAATAAAAACTCCCTTGAAAATAACAAGGGAGTTTTTATTTTTATATAAATTATTCGCCTTTAAGAAGAGCTTCAATAAGTTCCTTTGTGGTAGGAATACCATTTTTGTACAGAGGATCTTCAGCAAAACGATAAACTTGATGGCCAGCAAATATTAGGTTTTTTTGAACATCGCCACCATGTCCACCATCATAAAGTGTTTTGTGAATACAATATGTTCTAGGATCTGGTAATTTACCAGTAGAAACAGTTGCTTTTGACCATGAAGAAAATTGGCATTGAGATAAGCAACCAGCACATTCTGCTCTGTCAATTTTCATTTGTTGCCATTCTGCAGGAGTTAAGAATACAACTGTATTATCAGGTGTTTCTTGTACAACGCTGAAGCCTAAATCAATTTGATTTTGTGCTTTTTGCATATCTTGTGGTCGTATATATACAGAGCGAATAGCATTTAATGCTAGTGCACAACTAAATTCATTATCAGGTTCTGATTTATATTCAACTTCATTGTTCTTACGTTCAATTAATTTTGATAAAAATTCATTTTTAATTGCTGAAGAATAAAAACCTGTTGGAGAGAATTTTTGCAAAATTACATCACCTTTTTTAACGTTAAGGAGTAATTTTTTCCAAGCATCACTTATTGGGCTTTCTTGAGTTAACATTGGGCGAGTACCAAGTTGGAAAGCAATGTCTCCAATTTCTGGATTATCAATATAATCTTCCCAGTCTTTTAAGCACCAAACACCACCAGCTAAAATGATTGGAGTTTTTTCTAAACCTAAGGTTCGCAAAGTTTTTCTTAATTCAACCAAACGATTGTATGGAACTTCAGGTTTGTTAGGGTCTTCGGCATTTGAAAGACCATTGTGTCCACCTGCGAGCCAAGGATCTTCATAAACAACACCGCCTAAAAATTCAGAACATTTAGAGTATGCTCTTTTCCATAAAATTTGGAAAGCTCTGGCAGAAGATACGATAGGGTAATAATATACACCGAATCTAGAAGTTAATTCACCTAACTGATATGGTAAGCCGGCACCGCATGTAACACCATGAATTAAGCCTTTTGCACCTTCTAAAATACCTTCAATTGTTCTTTGAGAGTCAGCTAATTCCCATAGCATATTCATATGAATACGACCATTGCCACCGGAAATTTCATGAGCTAATTGTGCTTGAGAAATTCCGCCTTTGATAGCATATTCAATTAACTCTTCATGTCTTTCAAGACGTTTTGTTTTGGTAAAGTTTTCCATGATTACTTTACCATTGTTATCTAACACATCAGGTGTAACGCCGGAAAATGTTCCTACGCAATTTTCTTTTGCCCATGCTCCTGAGCTATATCCGTTACTGGCGTTTATACCTTTTCCACCTTCAATTAAAGGTAGGACCTCTTTACCTGATAACAGGATAGGGTTTAACTTTTTCAATGTAGTAGTTCCTTTTAAAATTAATATTATTTTTACTTATAAGCATATTTTACCAAAAATAAAGTAGGCACTTTAGGTATTTATAGTTTCCTTAAGGATACTATAGGCGGAATATAAGGGTTTTGAAGAGGTTGCTAATGTGAAAAATTATTATGGTAATGCAAAGATTGCAAAGTCAAAATCATTTAATATGATAAAGCAGACCAATAAGTTAATAGGTGCATATATCCTTAGCATATTAATTAAAATGTCGTTTTTAAGAAGAGGCAATTTTTGCGGTAAAACTTCTGTTAGTTTGTAAATCAGTCTGGTGATAATGGCAATTATCAAAAGTTGTAAGAAATATCCTCTAGATGCAATGAGCTCTTGGTATGGTTTTAGTATAAAACTGATTGCTCCAAAGAATATAAAATATGCAACAATGCCTAAAAGCGTAATTTTATTTAGTTTAATAAATTCACGGTGTTTTTGTTTTTTAAGCTCTTTATTTTTTTCATCTGAGAGTTCAGAAATATCCATACCTCTGATTTTTATAGGTTTTTGACTTTCGTCTTTTACTTTTTGTAATTTTTGTTTTATTTTTTCTTCTATAGCGCAAAGACCACATCCTTTTGCCGTAAAATAAATGTGGTCAGGATTATTTTTGCAATCTTTTAATTGAGTAGAAAGCTCTTCAAGATGCTCTTGCCATTCTTTTGCAGTTGGCCTTTTTTGATCTTTCATAAAAGCTCTGTCAAATAGGTTTAGAGTTTTTTTATCAAAAAATTCGTGCATACTGTACGGATGCGACGCTTGATAGGAATCCGGCCATAAGCCGTAAGCGTAATGATATTGTTCAATTCTGGTCTGAATTGATAACATTTCATCGGTTTGCTTTCTGGGAGTTCCTGAAAAAGGATGAATACCATTATTTAAGAGCTTAAATAATATGACAGCAAGAGCAAATTTATCTTGTTCTTCGCCCATATCTTCGCAGTTTTGGCTCATGCCTTCAGGATATATATATTCATCACTGACAAATTCTGCAGGGTATCTTGTGTTTTCGCCTTTAATGGAGAAACCATCGCAATCATACATTGCAACAATCATATTATCTTTATAAACAGAAACGTTAGCCGGTTTTAAATCAACAATATAGTGTCCTCTTTTGTGTAGTTCTGCGACTATTGCGGCGACATTACAAGCGGCATAAAAACGGTTAGAATAACTTTCGGATATACCTATTTTTTGACGCACGGCTTTTTGCATTAAGTGATCTAAAGATACCGCTTCGTCTGTGTTAATAAAAGGCATTAAATAGCCGACGCAAAAACCTTCATCATCTTCTAAAATTGCTTCGGGCCATGCAATTTGAACAACATCACGATCGTCAATTTTTAAATGAGGGATATTAGGCCTGTTTTGTAACATGGCTTCAAGTTTTCTTCTGTTGGTTTGGCTTTTGCCTTTTTCATGAAAAATTTTTGCCACTAAATTAGGGTGGGTAATGCTTTTATATATTTTTCCTGCAGCGCCGCCTTTGTTTATTAAATCACCTATTTTTTCACGTTCGAAATGTCCGTCGCTGAATATGGCGTTATAATATATAAAATTTTGTTCACTCATTTTATATCCACCCATAAAAACGTTTTATCATCAGGGTTCAATTTTGTAGCAATAGGATTTGATAAAGTATTGTTTAATGCTCTGATGGCTTTTTTGCGGTCAGGTTCATTTTGCAAAAAATTATTGATAGGTTTTAAGAAACGCGTTTCGATATCATCAAAATCATTTTTGAAGGCAAATCCTGTTACGCCATCTGTCATAAGAATAATGTTTTTAGCTTTTTCAAATGTTGTAAAACGTAAGCTGTCTTTCCAATCGTCCATAGTATAAAAATATGTTTCGCAAGAAAAAATTCCGTTTTCGGGCTGAGAAATAATGTGCTCATTGTTTTTAAGAAAAGCTATACAAGCGCCATCACCAATATGAAAACAAATGCCTTTGTTTTTGTAGTAAAATACACCGACAACAGTTGCGGCAAAATTAATAATGCTGTTTTCATTTTTAGTTTTGTTTAGTCGATGCAAAATGAGCTTTTCACGAGCAACGGTAATTGCGTCAATAATTTTTTGTTTGATATTGGTCATTGAGGCGGATATTAAAATATCACAAAGAGTTTCGCATATGATTTTAGCCCCGATTTTGCCATATTTTGCAGAGCCGGCACCATCTGATACCACAGCCACAATTTTATCCTTTTTTTGAAGATGTTTATAACAATCTTGGCAAGGCAAATTTCTGGCTTTATGATAAGCTCCGATAACCGTTGAAGCTAAAACCTGTATATCTTTATTACTCTTTTTCATTCCAAGCTTCAATATCCCTTAAAAGTTCATCAGCATTAGGTGCTGCTTTTGAAACGCATGAAACACTGCGACTTAACCATAAGAAAAATTCTGTAAATTTCAATCCAGTTAAGCGTTTAGGTGAATTTAAAGAAAATTTTGCTAATTTTTCTAAATTTGCGCCCTGCGTTCCGACAGCATGAATAATTACTTTTTTCTTTTCTTGAGCAATGCAGCATTTTTTAGCGGCTTGTTCCCAACCATAGTCGGTAGGTTCACCGTCGCTTATTAAAAAGATCCAAGGCCTTTTTGAGGTAACGCCACAGCTATCATATAAATTTTTTTGATTTTCTATTTTTTCTAAAGCTAGTTCCATAGCTTTACCTAAGGGAGTTAAGCCAGAAGCTTCCATTGTTGGTGCTGTAAAGTTCATGGCATCAACCCAATCAGAACTTATTACGGCTTCATCTTTGCCGAATGCTTTTATTATGAGAATTTGAACACGTGAGCTTGCGTCAATATCTTCTTTTAGTTCTTTTTCTAAAGCGCTTAATCCTGCATTTAACTGATTAATAGGTTCTCCACGCATTGAACCGGAGCAATCTAACACTAAAACGCAAGGTGTACGCTCATTTGCGTTATCAGCAAATTCTACATAAGGGATTATATCATCTGTTAATTTGTTTTTGTTTTCCATAGGAAATCCTTTTAATATTTCGGGTATGTATGAGGATAGCCTGAACCTGCAATAGGTTTAGGGTCAGACATTTTGCCACAAGAAACAATGCTTGTAATACAAGCACATAACATTAAATACACAAAAAATTTTGTAATATATTTCATTTTTTAACCTTTTTATTGTATATAAGATTGAGATGATTATATTTAAAAACGTTTTTAAATACAAAGTAAATTTGAGGATTTTAACAGGTGAAAGTAAAACTTATTTTGTTTTCAAGTTTTTTGATGTTGAGCATGCTCTTAATGGTGCGTGTTGCAAACTCAGGAGTAAATATTTTTGAAGTAACAAGAACTTTGCCTGAAAGCAAAATAATTTCGCAAACGGGGCAAACATTTCAGTTGTCGGACTTTAAAGGGGAATTTGTTTTGGCTCATTTCTGGTCCAGAGATTGTGGCCCTTGTATTAAAGAGCTTAGAGGTTTGAACAAATTTCATAATGAAGTAAAAAATCAGGGAATCAGATTAATTCTTATTTCTCCTCAAAGTGAGTGGTTTGATATGTCTGAGCAAAGACAATTTTTAAAAAGATTTGGAGCTCCTGATTTAGAATTTTATGTTGAGCAAAAAGATAAACTTTCAGCAGATTTCGGAATTTTTACAACCCCTCATACGGTTATTATCAATAAACAAGGGAGAGAAGCTGGTCGCCTTAAAGGAAGCGAATCTTGGAATCAAGATAAGGTTATTAAGTTTATTAAAAAGCTAAAAGATCAGTTAGAATAAATTATTTTAAAACAATTTGCTCTATTTTTTGTGCTAAACCGGTTTTATCATCTGTTTCAACAAATATACCGTAAAGTGTTCCGTTTCCTTTGGCAGGTATAAGTCTTTCTGTAGGAAATTTTTTACATAACCGTCTGATTGATGCGTCAGGTTCAAAACCCAAAACAGAGTTATAATCTCCACACATACCGACATCTGTTATATATGCAGTGCCTTTGTTAAAAATTCTGGCATCAGCAGTTGGTACATGAGTGTGAGTTCCGGCAATAATTGATACTTTGCCGTCAAAAAGATGAGCAAAGGCTAATTTTTCTGCAGTGGCTTCTGCGTGAATATCAACCAATATAGCAGAAATATTTCCGCCTAAAATGTATTTTTTTAATAATTTTTCCAAAGCTTGGACAGGACAATCAACCGCGTCCATAAAGGCTCTTCCCATAACTTGTGCAACTAAAAGTTTTTTGCCGTTTGCTAGCTCTATTTCGCAAGAACCTTGACCAACATTTCCTTCCGGAAAATTAAGCGGACGAATGATTTTTTTACAATCATCTAAAAAAGGAATAATTTCTCTTTGATCGTATACATGGTTTCCTGTTGTAACAGCATCAACACCTTGAGCGAAAAATTCGCGACAAATGCCAGGGGTTACACCAAAACCATGAGCGGCGTTTTCAACGTTAACGATTAAAGCATCCGGAGAATATGAGTTTTTTAATGTTGTAATGTTTTTTAATAAAACATCACGGCCTGATCTGCCTACAATATCACCACAATATACAATTTTCATATTTTTCCTTTCTTTTTATATGGTACAATTTTAAAATAATAAGTATTTATATGCAAGATTTTATTTGCAAAATTAATTAATTAGTGTATAATAATTACATAAAATATATACGCGTTTTATTTTTATGGAGTTTGCTATGAGAAAGTTTCTATTTATATGTTTTATGGTAGTGTCTATGCCAGCATATAGCATAACCTGTATAAACGATTATGGAGGGGACAATAGCTGTGTAAATAATAAAGACACAGCCGGTGATTGTATTACGCTAGGATATTCTGCCTCCAATGTTAGTGGTTGTGTGCAGTATGTGAGATGTCCGTTTAATTCCGAATATAAAAGATGTGTTTTAACCAGTTCCGGTTCCAGTGTAGATTGTGCTAAGGTCGGTTTTACAGCTACAGATAAAACATCTTGGTGTGCTCCAGATAAAATAATAAAATGTCCGGCAGATGAAAGTTTGACATTATGCGATGGTGTAAACCTTAAAATTTTTGATTGTGCGGAGTTAGGCTTTACTGACGCTGATAAATCTTCCTGGTGTATTGATATCGTAAAGTGCCCTACAGATGATAGATTTTCTCTTTGTAATGTAGCTGGATCTCCTGCTGAAGACGTTACTGAGCCGGATGCTGATCCGGAAACTTGTGAAGGTGTTTCTACCGGTTCAGAATGGACGGTTTATGCTGATAGTTGCTTTGAGAAATATCAAGAACCACATGCAAGCGTTGAAACAGTTACAACACCATCAGGATCTACACTTACTTGTCAGGTTTGTTGTAAATATTATACAACAGATGCTTTATATCAAGATTATCCTAATTCAACATTTAAAACAGGAGTATGTTTAGAAGTAGATGGTTGTAAATCAGGATTTACCATGGTAGATGGTAAATGCGTGGAAGATGTACAAACTTGTCCAGAATGGAAGATGGTGTATGATGAGACAACTAACGTCTGTGAATGTATTTTTGAAGATACATCAGAGTGTACTGATAAAGGTCTTTCTTGTAGTTATGACTCTAAAATAGGATGTCTTGTTCCTATAGGTTGCATAGAAGAGTGTGATCCAACAGATAGCGATTTTTATTGTCAATATCCAGAAACAGATTGGTATGGATGGAATTGTCCAATTAATATTCAGTATTGTGACGTCGATGGTTATTATACAGAAGATGATATACCTAGTAATGCTATAACTTATAAAAAAGAGTGTATGATTCGTAACGAAACAAATAAAGGCGTTGTGAGTGTTATTGGTTCTTGGGAATGTCCTTCAGATTATGTATTAGTTGAAGGAGCTGTTGAAGATGATGACTATTATTGTGCTGATAGCAATAATAATTGTTGTTTAAGAAAAGGTGCTAAATATTGGGATGTTGATAGGTATAAACAATATTTAGACTGTCAAAGCAAATGCGCAAATTCTTGGGAATGTACAACCTGTGGAGATGCTAGTTGTGGAGATGGTGTGTATTATGATTGCTTAGGGTGCTATGATAATTGTGATACAAGTTATGGACCAAATAAAACAGCTAATTAAAGTTAAGTGTTAAATATTTGTAAGTAACAAACAACTTTAGAATAAAAGCCTCAGTTTTATCTGGGGCTTTTAGTATTAATATAGGGTTATAGTTTTTATTGCAAAATTAATTATTGTATAATTATTACATAAAATATATACGCGTTTTGCAAGAATGTGAAGAATTCGCATTTTCATTTTTTAGAAATGACTTCTTGTTCAAATGTGAATATTATGAAGAAGACTGTCATGAAGATGAATCTCTATGTTTGTCATATTATAATGAATGTATGTGGAATGAAGATAGAGGTTGTTGGGTTGAAAAGATAAAAGAAGAATAGTCAGAGGAATGTATCTGTCAAGGTGGTGATTACTTCTATGGATAATATTATAGCTACTATGATTATGATAGTTGTTTTGAATATTGCAGTGAATTAGTTTCATATAATTGCAATAATGCAGAAGAAGGAGATTATGGATTACCTGGTTGTAGTACTGAAGACCTTGATAGTGGGTATAATGAATGCATATCGGATATTTGTAGTTGCTGTGGTTCAGAACCAGTATAATCTTTTAAGATTAACAAAAAACTCCTCTTTTGAGGAGTTTTTTGTTTAATAAGGTTACTCTTTTTCATCTAACGCCAAGAAAGAAGTTGAGCCTAAGATTTTCTTTTCGGCGCAACTGATATCAAGGGCAATTTCCACTAAATAACACGCATAGTTTTTGCCGTTTAATTGCATATCACTTTTGCGGGTTTCTTTGTTATACGCTACGTTTGCATCAACAGTTGGGCTTGGGAACGTATAGCTTTTATCTGCTATGGTTAAGAACGCCCTTTCTTCAATGAAATATATGTATGTATTGTGACCATTATAACTTACAGGAAAACCCATTTTATATTTTCGGTAAGTTATGTTTTCAACAGTTCTCTCTTCTAAAATTTCAACAGCTTCACGAGAGCTGATACATAACATAGATATCCATGAAGATAAATCAATAAAAGCCAGTTCATTAGACATGACAGGTTCAATTGCTTCAATGTTTGAGCATGTAGCATTGTAGGTTACACCGTCGATAAGAATCCAACTGTTAATGTTGTTTTCTTCGACCTCATATCCTGATTCAATGGTTGTTGTCACAAAATTGATATAACCGCCTTGGTCAGGATCAAAGCTTTCTTTCTCGCATGAAATGAAAGCTAAGCACAGAATAAGATAGAATATTTTTTTCATACCATGATAATTGTTTGTTATCAAAAATAGTACGAGATTTTTATCAATTTGTCAATATTGTGTTTTAAAATCTTATCGATAATAAGCTTTTCTATTTGATTGTATAAGCAAAACCATCATCATCAAAAGTTAAATCATCAATTTTTAGATTTTTATTAAACAATTTTACCCCGAGAGAATTAAATTTATAATACAAAGGCGTATTTATTGTTCTGATAAAAATACTGTCTTGAGGTATATAACTTTCCAATATGCGAACATTGAAATTTTTTAACCAAAAATCTAACATGTCAACGCTTATTTTTTCTCCAATACTAAATGCTAACCTAATATTGAAAAAGTCAAAAGATGTGGCCTGTTTTGCGCATTCGTTATAAGTTTTGGCGTCTGCAAAAACAACACTGGCAGCTAAATCATAACATATTCTATTGATAATTTTTGCACTGATGTTTGAAATAAAACAAGTTTTTACACCACTTAAAATAGGTAAAATAAAACCTAATATAAAGTTATCCGCCATATCAGAACTTAATGTATTTAGAGCGACATCTTTAGTGTTAAATGGCAAGACGCAGTTTAGCTCTTGGTATGATTTTAATATTTGCTGAGAGTTATATTTTAATATGTTTTCACCCTTAAATAAAACAACACAATTTTCATTTACAGGATATGCTCGTCTTCGAGCAAATTTAACCGGTTTAATGTTGGAAACATTAATGCTAGGGCACTCTAAATTATCAAAATCTTTAGCGCATAACACTATCTCTGTTTTTGATTTGTTTATTTGTTCATTGATTTTTTCTTCTGATAAAATAACGGCAGTTTTACCTAAATATTGTAATGACCAAAAACTGATTAAAAAATTAAGTCCTGCAGGCATACATATACCTATTATTTTTTTATCGCCAAGAAGCTTTTGTATTGCTTGGCCATATTTAACAGATTTTTTGATTAAATTAGCATATGAAATATTATGACCAAAAATGTCAGTTGCAATTATGTGTTTTTTATTGTTGTTTTTTGAACTTTCAATTAGGGCTTCAAACAAAGTTTGATTTGTGCTTGTGGTATTAATCGCCATATTGACCATGAGTTCATATAATTGCTTTGATGCTAATGTTCTTGAGCTCTTATTAAGTGGCACTTCAAAAGTACATGATGGCAAAATATGAATGTCAATTTTAGGAAATTTTTTGGTATAAAATTTGTCTTGAACATAAGAAAGTGTTGAATATTGTGCTCCATTTATTCTAACAGGTAACAGTTTTGCGCCGGCCTTTGCTGCAATCATAGCTGCGCCATCAAAAATTTGCATTATTTTGCCGGTAAGAGAAATGCGTCCTTCAGGAAATACCATAACCTTACGCCCTTTTTTAATTTCTTCAATAAGGTTACGTATAGAAAGAGGGTTATTGGGATCAAGAGGATAAAAATCTACCAATAGTCTGATAATTGGCATAAACCATTTTCCGGTCCAAGCAGATGTTATGGCAAAAGTTATTCTTTCAGGCATGAAAGCTGCCATTAAAACTCCGTCCCATAATGAAGTATGGTTTGCAATAATTAAGACTTTTGAGCCGGCTTTTTTAAAGTTTTTATAACCGGTGATGTTTGTCCTGAACATAAGTCTCAATATAGTTTGTAAAATTGAGCGGGTTAGTGTGTCAGGCAACAATGAGCATATGTATAAAGCAACAACTAATGATATAATACCCATTATCATAAATAGTTGCGGTAATGATACGCCAAATTTAAATAAAACAATTGCAAAAATAGCAGAGCCGACCATCCCTAAAGAATTTATGATGTTGTTGCCGGCAATAACTGATGCAGTATAAGCTTTAGGAGCTCTGTTTTGCATAAATGCATTTAGAGGAATAATGTATAATCCGCCAAAAAATGCTAACATAAATAAGCTGCAAGATAAGCCGATAGAATGAGGAGCTGTTAAAAAAACAGTAAAACTCATAATCTTTTTAGCTGTAGGATAATCTGAGCTTAGTAGCCATAAAGAAAATAAGCATACTGCCATACCAAGTGCGCTTAGAGGCACATATGTCATATTGATTTCGCCTTTAAGAATGCGATTACATACATATGAACCAAAGGCAACACCTAGAGAAAATAATATTAAAAAGAATGTAATGGTTCCTTTATCGGCATTAAGAATTTTTCCGCATAACGGATATATTTGTACAGCAACCAAAGCACCTATTGTCCAAAACCAGCTGGCACCTAAGATGCTTTGTAAAATATATTTGTGTTTGCATAAAAACTTAAAATTGAGCTTCATAGAAGTAAATAAGTTTTTATTTATTTTTAGTTCAGGTCTTGGGGCCGGAGCCGGTAAAATTTTACAAGCTGAAAAATATCCTATAACAGCTAATGCAATTAAGGTTATAATGCTAGTTTCAATCGGAAGTAATGTTCCTGCAATAAGCCCGCCTAAAATAGCAATATAGGTTGTAGCTTCAATATATGCGTTGCCTTCAATAAGTTCATCTTGTTGTAATTGTTGCGGCAAAAGAGCATATTTAACAGGTCCGAAAAATGCCGATTGAGCACCCATTAAAGCTATTAAAACAATTAAAGTGTTAAGACTTGATGTATAATAAGCAAAGGCCACGCCTGATATTAAAACTATTTCAACAAGTTTTAAATTGCGAGCAATTTTATCTCTAGAAAATTTATCAGCAAATTCTCCTGCCCATGCAGAAAATAAGAAAAAAGGTAAAATAAAAAGGCCAGCAATAACGTTGGATAATATATCAGATTGCTCTGCCATTTTTAATGTTACTAAAGTTAATAATGCATTTTTAAATAGGTTATCGTTTAGCGCCCCTAAAAATTGCGTAATCATTAAAGGGAGAAAGCGCCTTGTTTTGATGATGCCGCTCATTATATGTCCTTTGAAATAGTTTTTATTTTACAAACATACCAGAGGCAACTGATGGAATATAGGAGCCTCCTTTTTGTTTCTTTGGTGGATTATAATTGGATATATTTTTCTTAAAGCTATTATGAAAAGATTGTGCTTGTTCATTTATTGTGGATGTTGTTGTAATCGGTTTGTTTTTTTTCTCTTTTTCTAAACGCAACTCATAAGCTTTTGCGGGTGTTAAAGCTTCTCCGTTTGCTGATTTATTTAAGCTGTTTGCTGTTATGTATGCATTAGCATTGGCTGTAAAAAAAGTAAAAAACACAAAAACAATTGAAAATAATTTCATAGTTAACTCCTATATATTTACATTTAAGGAATTTTATCACGATAATAAGTGGTTTTCAAATAAATTTTTCTTAATTATTAATCTTGTTTAAAAACTCTTCTTCACTTAATATTTCAATTCCGAATTCTTGAGCTTTTTTGAGTTTTGAACCAGCATTTGTACCGGCAATTACATAATCGGTATTGTTTGAAACAGAACCTGCAACTTTTGCTCCGAGTTTTGTTCCTAATGCCTTGGCTTCAGCTCTGGTCAGTTGTTCTAATGTTCCGGTAAAAACAATAGTTTTTTCAGCAAAAAAAGAATTTAGAATAGCAACTTGTTCATAGTCTTTTACTTTTATATGCTTTAATAGTTTTGTGATAATTGCAATATTGTGTTCTTCTTTGAAAAATTCAACAATATCTTTTACCATAGCCTCACCGATACCATCGATGTTTAACAATTTTTCAGTATCATTATTTAGCATGGCATTTTTGAAATTTTCAAATGAAATATAGTTTTTTGCAATTAGAAGCGATGTAGCACTGCCAACTTGACGTATACCCAATGAGTATATAAATTTTTGTAAGTCGATATGTGTTTTTTCACGAATCGCCTTAAATAAATTATCAACTGATTTTTTACCCCAACCATCTCTTTTTTCAAGATGTAATCCATTATATTGAGCAAATAAATCATCTCCACTATTTCTTTCTTCCAGAGTGAAAATATCTGCCGGATTTTTTAATATGCCTTCTTTATAAAAATCTTCAACAATTTTTGCTCCAAAGCCTTCAATATTGAATGCGTCACGAGAAACAAAATGTTTTATGCGTTCAATGGCTTGAGCCGGACAACTTAACCCACCGGTACATCTTCTGACAGCTTCATCATCTTCTTTTATTGCATGAGAGCCACATTCTGGACATGTGTGAGGAAATTCAAATTCTTGTAAATCATTTTGCCTTTTTTCTTTAATTACGCTTATAACTTGTGGAATGACATCCCCGGCACGTTGAACTTGAACATAATCTCCAATGCGTATATCTTTTCTTTTTATTTCATCTTCATTATGAAGTGTGGCATGAGAAACAATTACGCCTCCGACATTTATGGGTTCTAAATCGGCAACGGGAGTTAATGCTCCGGTACGCCCAACCTGTATGCGAATGTTGTTGATTTTAGTTATAGCTTTTTCAGCAGGAAATTTATGTGCAATTGCAAAACGAGGCGTTCTGGTTAAATATCCGAGTCTGTTTTGTAGTGCTAAAGAGTTAACTTTATAAACAATGCCATCTATGTCATATGGCAAATCTGCTCTTGTATTGAGAAGCGATTCATAACTTGATATAACTTCTTCTAGGTTATGACACAGCTTATTATAAGGATTAACCGGAAAACCCCATGCTTTTACTTTTTCTAAAAATTCGCTTTGAGATTTCCAACAAATGTTTGAAACATCGCCCCAAGTATAAACGATCAAACTTAAGTTACGCTCTTTGGTTATGTTTGCATCAAGTTGTCTTAATGAGCCTGCAGCGGCGTTTCGAGGGTTGGCGAACACTTTTTTGTTTTGTGCTTGCTGAATGTTGTTTAAGGCAAAAAAATCAGCCTTTGACATATAAACTTCGCCTCTTACCTCCATTATGGAAGGAAAATCAGGAGCAGTTACTTGGTGAGGAAGTCCGACAATGGTTTTTAAGTTTTGAGTAATGTCTTCACCAACTTTTCCATCACCTCTGGTGGCGCCTTTTACTAAAATTCCGTTTTCATAACGAGCAGAAAAGGAAAGGCCATCCATTTTAGGTTCCGAAGTCATTTCAATGTCAGAATCGGTATTTAAAAAACGTTGAATGCTTTTAACAAACTCAATTAATTCATTTTCAGAGAAAATATCGCCTAATGATAACATAGGCACCTTGTGTTCTATTTTTGCAAAATCGCTTTTAATGGGAGCGCCAACTTTTTTTGAAGGGCTGTCAGCTCTAATAAGATGAGGAAACTTCTTTTCTAATAATTCATTTTTTAATTTTAGTTCATCATACTCAGCATCTGTTAGATAAGGATCATCATTTTGATAATATGCAATATCTGCTTTTGCCATTTCTTTGGCTATAAATTCCAGCTCTTTGATAGCTTGTTCTTCGGTTATTAAGTTGATGTAATTTTGCATTTTTTTCTCCACTTATTAATATAAGGCAAAAGCTTGAAAATTCCAGCTTAAAAATATACTTGTTGACATAATTGCATAAATTAGGTATAATTAACATACTTAAAAAATTATTGGGTTTGAAATTGTGTTTATTATACACCCGATGATTTATCTTGCGATTTTATTAACATTTAATATTATTCACAATGAAAAAGAATCAACTCATTAAGACTGCAGACGCAGCAGGTTTCGGTATCCTTTGTTCAGCATGTGCCATTTCACAGAACGCACTTCTCGTAGTTATCCCAACTATTAATGAGAACGCTTCAGAGGAGGAAAAGGTAGCTGAGCACAACGCAAAAAGCTCTACAATTTATGACATTTTGTCAGAGATTGCAGAGCTGAAGATTATTAAGATCTCTTACAAAGAGAGAGCTGTGTTCGAGCCAATGTGCTGGGACCCTATCGCAGACCTTAAAAATAAGGAATTCACTTTGGATGATTGGAGAACTCTCTCTAAGGTGAAGCTCTCATTCAAGAAGCGTGAGAACCCTTATATCTATTATGGTCTCCACGGTAAGAAAAACACTCTTGTAGTGTTCCAGAAGCTCATCTCCGATGAACATTTCGGTGTGAATGCTCAGATGCAGTCTTTATCTGCAGAAGACTTCACAACAATTTGGGATGACACTGCACAAAAGGTCTATGGACAGCACTTCAACAAGGTTGCAGACCGAGAGGCTGTTGAGAACTTTGCGTCAAAGCACAAGGTCTATGTGCCAGGGCTGCAGGAGAATCCTGATGTCTTCGGAATCAGAGGAAGAAAGCATGGTGACTATGCCGATGTATATGCAAACATACAGAAGGCAGTCGCTATTCCAGGAACACATACTTGGATAATGCTGTTTTTCTATCCGGAGATTGCGCAGCTTATACCTTATCGTACAGGGATTGAGAACTGGGCAGAGATTGCTCAGGCATGGCGTGAGAACGGATCTACAGTTTATACGGTAGAGTTTAATGATAACTCAAATCGTGATGCTGTGAGAGCTCAGATCGCCTACGGCTATAAGCAGCTGTAGTCTGTTTAGGGTGTTATGATTAGAGCGGGAAATTCCCGCTCTTTTTTTTGTTTTATATTTATGCTAATAAAGCAATTTCAGCTCTTAAAAATTCTAATCCGTTTTTCTTTTCAGAACTTGTCGGTAACACAACAGGGTGTGCAGCTGCATGCTTTTTTAAAATAACTTCAGTTTCTTTGGTTATTTTTTCAACGGCCTGAATACTTACTTTATCAGTTTTTGTAAGCACTATTTGATAAGTTACGGCAGCTTTATCAAGCATTTTCATAATCTCTTCATCAACTTTTTTAATGCCATGTCTGCTATCAATCATTAAGAATACACGGCGCAAATTTGGACGTCCTTGTAAATATAATGATATAATATTTTGCCACCTTTTTACATCTGCCGGAGGTGCTTTTGCAAAACCATAACCTGGTAAATCTACTACATGTAACTCATTATCTAAATTAAAGAAATTTAGCTGTTGAGTTCTTCCTGGTGTGGAAGAAGTTTTTGCTAAGTTTTTATTGTTAAACAAAGCATTTATTAAGCTCGATTTACCAACATTAGAACGTCCGACAAATGCAATTTCGTTTAAGTGAGAGTTAGGCAATTGGTTTAAGTTTGCAACACCTAACACAAAATTGCAGGGGCGACAGAACAGTTTTCGGCCTTGTTCAATTATTTCGGGGCTGAAATAAACCTCTTCTGAAGACATTATTTTACTCCATATTTTTTCATGATAACTTTTTGTTGGATAATGGATAAAAGGTTACTCAATGTCCAGTAAATTACCAAACCTGAAGCAAAATGACCAAGCATTAATGTAAAGATAAACGGCATTAAAGCAAACATGCGAGCCTGATCTTTGTTAGCAGGAGCCGGGTTTAATTTTTGTTGGAACCACATGGTAAGTCCCATGCAGATTGGCCAAATACCAATATCTAATAATGATGGCAATGGAATATGTGACCATACAGAAATTGTTAATGGATCCGGAGCTGATAAATCTTTAATCCAACCGATAAATGGAGCATGTCTGATTTCGATTGCAATGTTTAACACTTTATACAAAGAAAAAAATACCGGAATTTGGATAAACATAGGCAAGCATCCTGCCGCAGGATTAATTTTTTCTTTGCGGTATAATTCCATTGTTTCTTGTTGTAAACGAATTTTATCGTTTTTATAAAGTTGTTGAATTGCCATAACTTTTGGTTGGATTTTTTTCATTTTGCTCATGCTTGCATAAGAAGCGTTTGCAACCGGTAACATTACTAATCTTAAAAGTGCTGCAAATATCAAAATTGCCCACCCCATATTGCCGATAAGATTATGCAAGAAATCTAAAATATAAAAGAATGGTTTTGTTAAGAAATAATACCAACCGAAGTCTACTGCTAAATCAAATTTTTCTATATTGTTTTCATCAGTGTATTTATCTAACAACTTAATTTCTTTTGCGCCCGCATAAAAACGCACAGAATTGGTAGCAGCTGATCCTGTTGCAATAGTAATGCCTTTTCCACGATAGTCAGCTTGGAATGTGTCGTTTATGTTGCGGCTTATTTTTACTGTGGATGTATTTTCATTGTTTAGGACAATAGCGGTAAACCAATATCTGTCAGAAAAACCAAACCAACCGTTATTTGTTTCAAAAGATTTGCTTTCGTTATCTTTTAACTTGCTGAATTTAACTTCTTCCAAAGAGCCTTTTATAACTCCACTAAAGCCTTCATGAACAACTGATCTTTTTAATTGTTCCATATCCATTTTTCTGCTGATTAGGCCATATGGATATAAAACAATAGGATTTTGAGTGTTGTTTTCAACAGTTTGGTTTATGCTGAATAAGTAATTATCATCAACAGAAATTGTTCTGATAAATTTTAAGCCTTCGCCGTTGTCCCATTCTAAAGTTACGGGTGTTTCAGGGGTTAATTTGTTGCCAATTACGTTCCACAAAGTTTCAGAATCAGGCAATTTGATATTATTTGTTGCACTTAACCAACCAAATTCTGCAAAATAAGGGTTTTGTGTTTCGGCAGGTTGTAGGAGTTCAATATCTTCGCTGTTTTCTTCCATGCTTTGTTTATATTTTGATAAGCTGACATAATCAAAACGAGCGCCTTTTACTCTAATTGAACCTTTTATATCATGGTTTTTTATATCAATGTTTTTTTCTGTTGAAATAATCTCTTTTGCTGAGATAAACTCTTGTTGAGAAATTTCTTTTGGTTGTTCTATCTTCACAACTGCAGGTTCAACTGTTGCCTGAGCTTCAGCCTGAACTTTTTGTTCTGCCGGAAAAAAGTGGTTGACACCAAAAATAATCAACATTGATGCAAGAATTGCTAAATATAAACTCTTTGTTTCTTCTTTCACTTTATAAACTCCTGAAAAATACAATAACAGTGGTTGAGTTTTAGAATATATTTTTTCTAAAATCAAGCAAATAAGCGTTGTTAATCACTAACTGTGTTTATTTTTTTTAGGTGGAACCGGGTCATATCCTGAACCACCCCAAGGGTGACATTTTAAAATTCTTTTTGTTCCAAGGTATATACCTTTTATTACGCCGTGTACTTTTATTGCTTCAATCATATATTCAGAGCAAGTTGGTCGATATCTGCAGCATCCGGGGCAAAAAGGAGATATAAATTTTTGATAAAATTTAACGAGGTAGATCAATAATGTTTTCATTTTGATTGTCTGAAATTTTTTCTTGATGATTAGTATTGTTTTCTGATGCGAGTAAAAG
This sequence comes from Alphaproteobacteria bacterium, assembly GCA_045611785.1. Lineage (GTDB taxonomy): Bacteria > Pseudomonadota > Alphaproteobacteria > RF32 > CAG-239 > JAFTYO01. The sequence continues at coordinate 18,815 of JAZKXV010000011.1, read as the reverse complement.
GTTTATTTTTTTAATTGCCCACTTTATGTCTGAGCGAAGATCTTTATATGGACAATAGTGAGTGTTATGCCTTCCGATAAGAACATATTCAACATTATTTAATCCGTATATTGGTAAAAGTTCATGAATAACAGCACGTAAACGTCTTCTGGTTCTGTTTCTTACGTTAGCTTTACCTATTTTTTTTGTGGTTGTGTAGCCTATTTTCGGCGCAACAATATTTTTAGATAAACTGGGAGCCGCCTGAAGTATAGCGGTTTTTGTTACCTTGCTTACTCCTTTGGCGACTCTTACAAAATCTTTTCTTTTTTTTAAGACAAGAATTTCTGCCATAATTAAAACTTATGCAGAAAGTTTTTTACGACCTCTAGCACGACGAGCGGCTAAAACTTTTCTACCGCCAACTGTTGCCATGCGGGCACGGAAACCATGACGACGTGCTCTAACGAGCTTACTTGGTTGAAATGTTCTTTTCATTTTAAAATCTCCGGTTAGTTATTAATTATTTAAAGCTGGTTAAAAAATCAGCTCTCGGTTTTTTTACAAGCTTGCTTATATATGTTTTTTTTCTAACTGTCAATTTCTTTTTTGCATTTGAAATTTCTTGACAGAAACGCTAGGTTGCTATATATATGATGTGTTAAAATCATTATTGTGTAACTAAATACAAATTGTGTATGAAGAAAAAACTATTTTATTTTGGAGCTTTTTCGCCTTTTACATTACAAGATGCAGCAGTTGTAGCAGAAGCATCGGCAGATGGCTATCATGATGTTGTTATTGCAATTGAACAACTGGATAAGCCTTCATTATTTTCAATTACTGAACGTATAAAAATGGTACAAGAGACCATGCAGTGGTATGACAAAGTACATAACACTCATATAAGTTCAAGCATTGAAATTGTTTCATATTATGGGTTACCTATTTATGAGGCAAATGAGCAGGGTGCAGATACTTTCATAGTCGCAGTTAAAGACAAAGATGCTAAAATTTGCGATACTAAACTCAGATTAAGTCGCAAAATTGGCAGGGCTTTGTTGTCAAAACCTATGGGCTATCGTAAGGTGGTTGTTAAACACTCAAAAGAGTATATTGAAGAGGCTATCAACCTTTTGTTTAAGAGCAAAGAGTATATCATGCTTGCTAAGTTTGTTGCTCCTCCGGTACATAACATGATGATGATATACTTGTTGCAAAGCGAGTATGAAACATGTTGTAAGGCGGCAGGAATTTCTTGGGGAACATTTGTTAGGAATGTGTCCGCAAATGCATATCATAATTTGTCGCATATTGCATACATACTTAACAAGTATCGTTTACTTGTTAAAGACACTAAGGATAAAGATTACTTCTTTAAATCACAGACATTTAAGGCAGCTGTCTTTTTCCACGACTATGTAGTTGGTGACGAAGAGAGGTCTTTTGAGGCTTCAAGACTACCGGAAAGTGCTAAGGGGTTGTTCATGGCAACTAAACATTTAGGGGATACTCCGGAAAACCTCAATCAGGAAGAGCAACTTATTCATGATTTGGATCTTGCAATCTTAACTGATAAAGGGCTGTATAACAACTATCGTTTGGGTGTCAGGTTTGAGCATGCAGATATCTCAGATTTGGAATATATCCCTAAGAGGTTGGAGGTTTTGGAAAAGCTTAAGCATGAAATTGCAGAGAACACTAAAAACTTTAGTCGCAGAGAAATTGCCCAAGCTATGCAAAATATAGAGTCGGAAAAGGCTTGCTACATTTCAAAACCGAGCAAATAGAGTGTTGCTAAATTAAAAAAAGGAAATATTGCGTAAATATTTCCTTTTTTTAATTAAATAATATTGACAAAACTATAAAAAGAGTGTACTTTGTAAAAGTCAAATAAATAATTTATAAATTATATGTGGTATAACGAAAAAGCAAATCTCAGCTATTATTTTACGCCTATGTTCTCTTCAGCATCTATCGACAGTTTTTTAGCTTCAAGCAGCTATAGATTTAAAAGGTCGTGGGTGCAGCAACTACAGGACAGGAGCGAGGTTAGCTCTTATCTATCGGCAAACGCAAGAGAGCTCTCAAAACAAAAAAGAGCCGCTTTCCATGATTTGAGCTTAATTGAGCTACGAGAATGTCGAAAGCTTCCTGAGGTCCAAAACAATCCGGATGTCAATCGCTATATGCGTATGATGGAGGTTTTACATGACGGGACGTCGATAGGAGATCGCCTAAAGTTTCAGAACATGGCGAATAGACTAGAGAAAAAAATTCTTCATTCAATTTCGCATGATCCTGCTGATAAGGTGCTGGTCGGGGCTTTCTTGAAAGTCGTTTGCTTATTTAGCAATGTCCGCCACCACTATGGAATGGATGATATGTATGCGGTGAATGCGCTATGTAAAATTATTTAAACCAACAAAGCTCCCTCGAAAGGGAGCTTTGTTGGTTTAAATCTTTTATTTATTTTCTTTATTTATCTTTTTTTTAAAAGGTTTATTGGATTTGTGTTTTTCATATCTTACGTTCCTTTTAATGAGCTCATCAATTACGCTCATTAAGAAGCTTATAATGAGTAAGAAAGATATCAATAAGAAAGATATAAAGAAAATCCAAGAATGTGGAAATACAGACATTACAGGTCTTGCAACTACAGATGCCCAACCATCAAGAGTAAATATTTGCATCAATGAGAAAACAGATGACGGTAGTGTAGCAAATTCAATAAATACATTTCCGTATAAGCTTACAGCCATAATCGCAAATACATATAAGAAAACACCAAATAAGAGAGCAAGTGCAATAAAGTTAGGTAGCAAAGTGCTAAAAATATTTAATATGTGTTTTAATTTTGAAAATTTATTGATGTATTTTAATAATCTGAACAATCTGAATGTTCTTAATACAATAAAATAGCTGGCAAAAGAGCATGATGAAACAGTAATAATGATAAAATCAAAAATGTTCCAACGTGATTTGAAAAAATCTTTAGAATATACATATAACTTTAATGTTAATTCTATCATAAATATGGACATACATAGTCTGTCTAAGAAATATAATATACCACTAAAGTTTTTATCATAATAAACAGATGTCATTAAGCCGAAGACAATAGCATCTAAACAAATTAGAGCCATTATAAATAAATCAAAGCTTTTCTTTTCAATAAACTTTTTAACTTTTTCGCGGTTTTGCATTAACTGTGTACTCATTGCTTTTTCCTTAAAATTAATTTTATGGTTTTATAATATCTTAAATGTTAAAAAAAACAAGAATTATTGCGGCAATAACAATTGATGGGCCAAATGCTCCGGCGCGTTGTTTTTTTATAATGGAGATTATGGCAAAAATTGCACTGGATAATAAAATTAATAAAGGTACAGATTCTAACCCTAACCACGCACCAAGTGCTGCCAATAGTTTTATGTCTCCGCCACCAAAACAATCAGGGTGTTTTTTGATTAAGAACAATGACGCAATGGTAGGCAAGATGTATCCAGCTATTGCACCCAGAACGCTTATTTGTATAGGTGTAAGAGTATATTCAGTAGAGATTGTATAAGCAAAAGCGGTATATGCAAAGCCACCTATAAGAAGAGGAATTGTCAAAATATCAGGCAGCAAAAACATTCTTTCATCAATTTCATATAATAAGAGCAGTGTTAAAATTAAAAACAACAGCCAGTTTCGGTATGGTTCCAAAAAGCAAAAATATATGCCGGCACTTAATGCTCCTGATACAATGGCCCAACCGATTGAGCGCATGATATATTTTTTTATCAGTTTGTGATATTTTGTGCTTAGTGACCTTTTTTGTTTTGATACTGTTTTAACCGGCCATATTAATCGGTAAATTGCATATGCCGGAGTTGCCGGCATAAACTTGGCGAATCGGCGTGCCATATATGGAATTAAAAAACCAAATATAAAACCTAAAAGTGCGTAATACATATTTAATCTCCTTATAAATTATATTTTACGCAAAAAAAGTTAAAAATAACTTGAAATATAAAAAATAAAGTTGTAAGAATGCGTTACCTTATAAAAACACCCCTGGAGGTTTTTTTAAGGTTAGTTGAATTAATTTATTTTAAGGAAAATACAATGTCAAATATTACATTCAAAGCTTTAAAGCGTGAGAAAGCAGGTAAGGGGGCAGCTCGTGCATGTCGTCGTGAGGGTCGTATTCCTGCAGTTATTTATGGTGGAAAGAAAGATCCTGTTTTAGTAAGTCTTGATCCGGTTGAATTAGAAAAAGCCTTAAACTTGGCTGATTTCTATCAATCTGAAATTGTTGTTGACGTTGATGGCAAAGCAACTAAAGTTTTCTGCCAAGATGTTCAATTTCATCCAGTTTCTGATATGCCTATTCACGTTGACTTTTTACGCAAATAAGAGGTATAGATGTATTTAGTGGTAGGTTTGGGAAACCCTGGTTCAGAGTATGCCAATACACGCCACAATGTAGGTTTTATGGCGGCTGACGTAATATGCAGCCGCTATAACTTTGAGGTTTTTAAGAAAAAATTTGATGGCGAAGTGGCTATGGGGCAAATAGCAAACGAAAAGGTTATTGTATTAAAGCCTCATACATATATGAATTTATCGGGAAATTCTGTTGTTAAAGCAGCATTGTTTTATAAAATATTACCTGAAAACATAATAGTTATTCATGATGATATGGATTTGAAAATAGGTCAATTAAAAGCAAAAAAAGGTGGTGGTTCCGGCGGCCATAACGGCTTAAAAAGTATTGATTCACATGTGGGTCCGGAATATAACAGAATCCGTATTGGTGTCGGACATCCGATAAATAAGGGTAAAGATGTTATAAATTATGTTTTAGGGGCGTTTTCAAAAGAAGAAAAAAATATTTTAGAGGACAGTATGGATATCATTACAGAATCTGTAGAAGTTTTAATCAAAAAAGATATTGCTGCTTGTTCAAATTTCTTAGGTATGGCAACTAAAAATAAATAAGGAGATGTTTTATGGGTTTTAATTGTGGTATAGTTGGGCTTCCAAATGTGGGTAAGTCTACACTTTTTAATGCTTTAACTCAAACAATTGCAGCTCAAGCTGCAAACTTTCCGTTTTGTACAATTGAACCAAATACGGGTAGAGTTGCTGTGCCGGATTATCGTTTAGATAAATTGGCTCAATTGGTTAATCCGAAAAACATTGTTCCTACACAGTTGGAATTTGTGGATATTGCAGGTCTTGTAAAAGGAGCCTCAAGAGGTGAAGGTTTAGGTAACCAGTTTTTAGCTAATATACGTGAAACAGATGCAATAATCCATGTTTTAAGATGTTTTCAAGATGATAATATTACGCATGTTGAAGGCTCTGTTGATCCTATAAGAGATGCTGAAATTGTTGAAACAGAACTTATGATTGCAGACTTGGAAAGTTTGGAAAAACGTTATGAACAAGTTAAAAAGAAAGCACAAACAGGTGGAGACAAAGAAGCCAAAATTTGTGCAGAAGTTATGGCTCCTATTATTGAAGCTTTAAGGTCAGGAAAACCGGCAAGAACAGCAGCTCCGGATCAAAGTCAAAAAGATGCTTATAAGCAATATAAAATGTTACAGCTTTTGACATCAAAACCGGTATTGTATGTTTGCAATGTGGATGAAAATTCAGCTGCGGAAGGTAATGAATTTTCTAAATTGGTGTTTGAAAAAGCAAAGAATGAAAATGCAAGCGCTGTTATTATTTCGGCTGCAATTGAATCTGAAGTAGCTCAGCTTGATTCTGAAGAAGAAAAGAAAGAGTTTTTAGATAGTTTGGGTTTGGAAGAAACCGGATTAGCTAAAATTATTCGTGCCGGTTATGAACTACTCGGTTTGCAAACATATTTTACAGCGGGTCAAAAAGAAGTTAGAGCTTGGACATTTTTAAAAGGCGCTAAAGCTCCTCAATGTGCCGGAATTATTCACTCTGATTTTGAAAGAGGGTTTATTAGGGCTGAAACAATTTCTTATGATGACTATGTTAATTTTGGAGGAGAGCAGGCTTGTAAAGAAGCCGGCAAAATCCGTTCAGAAGGTAAAGAATATGTTGTTCAAGATGGTGACATTATGAACTTCTTGTTTAATGTGTAGCTTTTGAGCTAATATAAAATTTTATATCAAAAAAATGCCGCAAATTTGCGGCATTTTTTTTGAAAGGATTGCTTATTCGGCAGCAATATTTAAAAATGATTGTTTATTGCTTTTTATAAATCCCAATTTACGTTGAATTTCCCAAATTACTTTTAATGCTTTTAATGCGTTTTCACCGGTAATTCTTGGAGTTGTTTTACCTCTAACACAATCTAAAAAGTGATTAAGCTCTGCGGCTAAAGGTTGGTTTGTCGGGATAAACAATTGTTCAACACTGCCTTTTAATCCATAGTTCATCCAATCTGGTATACTATCTTGATTAACATATGGCATACGACCTTGAGAATGAACATTAATACTTTGATTAATAAAATCCATATCAATATAGTTAGTGTCTGTTGTAACTGTTAAAGTGCGAACACGTGCTTGTGTAATGCGGCTTGCTGTTAAGTTTGCTGTTGCTCCATTTTCAAACTCTAAGATTGCAGTAATATAGTCTTTACCTTCAGGTTTATCAGCTGTTTTAACAGAATTTGCTTGAATGTTTACAACTTCAGATTTTACTAAAGATTGTATAACTTCAACGTCATGTATCATCAAATCCATTGATACATCAACATCTGTAATTCTGCCACTTGCTGCTGACATACGTTGAGCTGTTAAAGAACGAATTCTTGATGTGTCAGACAATATTTTTGACATTTGCTCAACAGCAGGGTTAAACCTTTCAATATGACCAACCAATAAGGTAACATTATTTTCTTTTGCTGCATTCATCAAACGATTGCATTCTTCTTCTGTTGTTGCTAAAGGTTTTTCAATAAGGCAGTGGATGCCTCTTGATAAGAAAAATTCACCTACATCTGCGTGAGTAACTGAAGTTGTTACAACGCTTACGGCATCAACACTTGCAGCGGTTTCTTCTAAAGATGAGAAAGCTTTAATGTTAAACATTTCTGCTGCTGCTTTTGCAGCATCAGGAAAAATATCATATACACCGACAAGTTCTACACCTTGTAAACCTTTGTATGTTTTTATGTGGTTTTTTCCCATTACGCCTGCGCCGATAACAGCAACTTTAATTGTATTAGTCATGTTTATTCCTTGAATGATTTATGAAAAATTTATGCATATATATCATATTTTTCATAAAAAGGCTCTTAAAAAGTTGTTACACATTGTTACAAAAATCTATATTTTTTTTGAAGCTTAACTGATGAGAATGAAACGCTGTTATTTGCTAAAATCTGTTTATTTCAGAGGTTTTTTACTTGAGAAAACGTCAAAAACAATGTAGTTTACAACGCATAATTGTTTATTTTGCAGAGGAAATAATGGCGGACTTATTTGAAACAACAACTTCCACAAAAACTGAATATTCGGCACAAGATATTGAAGTGTTAGAAGGTTTAGAGCCTGTTAGACATCGTCCTGGTATGTATATCGGCGGAACTGATGAACAAGCTTTACATCATTTAGTGGCTGAAATTTTAGACAACTCAATGGATGAAGCTGTTGCCGGATACGCCAATAGAATAGAAGTTTGTTTAAATGCAGATAATTCTATTACAATAACCGATAATGGTCGAGGTATTCCTGTTGATGAACACCCAAAATATCCGGGTAAGTCTGCTTTAGAGGTGATTATGACAACGCTTCACTCCGGAGGAAAATTTTCTTCCAGTGTTTATAAAGTGTCCGGAGGATTGCATGGTGTAGGGTTGTCTGTCGTTAATGCTTTATCTGAAAAATTAGTGGTTGAAATTGCAAGAGATAAAAAGCTTTATCGCCAAGTTTATTCAAAAGGTAAACCTCTTACAAATTTAGAACTTATTGGTAATGCTCCTAATAGACGAGGAACAAGTATTACGTTCAAACCAGATGAAGAAATTTTTGTTGGAGCATATACTTTTATTCCTAACCGAATTTATCGTATGGCTCGTTCAAAAGCTTTTTTATTTAAAGGTATAAAAATTTTATTTAAATGTGCTCCTGAATTGATATCTGAAGGAGATTTAACACCTTCAGAAAATGAATTGCATTTTCCTAACGGTTTGAGAGATTTCTTAAATTATCAAATTGGTAGCCGAACAACTATTAATCGGACAATGTTTGCAGGAGATTCTGAGCTTGCTCATGACGAGGGTAGAGTTGAATGGTCAATTACATGGCCTGAAGATGAAAATGGTTTTTGTTATTCTTATTGTAATACAGTTGTAACGCCACAAGGTGGAACACATGAACAAGGTTTTAAAAATGCTTTGATTAAAGGCTTAAAAGAATATGCCGATATGGCAAATATTAAAAAAGCAGCTGCCGTAACCGCAGAAGACTTTTTAAGCGATGCGGCAATAATGTTATCTGTGTTTATTACGGATCCGCAGTTTCAGGGACAAACTAAAGATAAGTTGACATCAGCGAAGGCAACTCGTTTGGTAGAAAATGCTGTAAAAGATTCATTTGACCACTGGCTTTCATCTGATCCTGAAAATGCATCAGCTTTGCTAGAATATGTTATTGATAGGGCAGAGTTAAGAAAGAAACGCAAAGAAGAAAAAGTTCAACAACGTAAAACCCCCACTAAAAGATTGCGCTTACCAGGTAAGTTAGCTGATTGTTCTCAGGCAGCAGCAGAAGATACAGAAATTTTCATAGTGGAGGGAGATTCTGCGGGGGGATCTGCAAAACAGGGGCGTGACCGTGTTACTCAAGCTATTTTGCCTTTGCGAGGAAAAATCTTAAATGTTGCAAGTGCTTCTATTGAACGTATAACCCAAAACCAAGAAATTAAAGATATGATAGAAGCTTTAGGTTGTGGTGTTAAAGAAAATTATAAAGAAGAGAATTTGCGTTATGAGAAAATAATTATCATGACCGATGCTGACGTAGACGGAGCTCATATTACATCTTTGTTGATGACCTTTTTCTATCAGCATATGCCTAAGCTAATTGAAAACGGTCACTTATACATTGCTACCCCACCTTTATATAAAATAGTGGTTGGCGGTAAGAACTATTATGCTCTTGATGACGAAGAAAAAGATAAAATTTTAAATAAAGTGCTAAAAGGTAACCAGAAGCCGGATATCAGCCGTTTTAAAGGGTTGGGTGAAATGAGTGCTATTCAATTAAAAGAAACAACAATGGATAAAAATAATCGTATATTGTTGCGCGTAACACTTCCTAACACCAGCACGGAAGAAGGTAAAGAAGATGCTTTTGAAACAAGAAGAAGAGTTGAACAGTTAATGGGTAAAAATCCAGAATTACGCTTTAAGTTTATTGTTGAAAGAGCTAAATTTGTTGATGATTTGGATATTTAGCATAAACGATATTTAATGTTTTTTGATTTTGTAAAATAAAACTCCACTTGTTGATTTAAGCGGAGTTTTATTTTAGATGTTTGGGCTGAAAGTTTTTATTCCATTTCAGCTAAACGTTGAGCTTGATCTTCTGTTATTAAAGCATCAATAACTTCATGTAAAGCTTCTCCACAAACTACATCATCAAGCTTGTATAAAGTTAAGTTTATACGATGGTCTGTAACGCGTCCTTGAGGGTAGTTGTACGTTCTGATGCGTTCACTTCTATCACCGCTACCAATTTGTAATTTACGGGCTTCTGAATAATTTGCATCAATGGTTTCTTTTTGCATGTCATAAAGTTTTGCACGTAAATGGTTCATAGCTTTTTCACGATTTTTAAATTGAGACCTATCATCTTGGCATTGAACAATTACACCTGTTGGAATGTGAGTAATTCTAACTGCAGATTCTGTTTTATTAACGTGTTGTCCACCAGCTCCAGATGCTCTATAAACATCTATTTTTAAATCAGCAGGATTGATATATAAATCTACTTCTTCAATTTCAGGTAATACAGCAACAGTCGCTGCCGAAGTATGAACACGACCTTGAGATTCTGTAACTGGAACGCGTTGTACACGATGTGCGCCAGACTCGAACTTTAATTTTGAGAACACGTTTGTGCCGGTAATTTTTGCACTGGCTTCTTTATAACCACCGATACCATTTTCATTTGTATCTAAAATTTCAAATTTCCAACCTTGTTTTTGACTATATCTTTGGTACATTTCAAATAATACTGCAGCAAAAAGAGCGGCCTCATCTCCACCAGTTCCTGCGCGTACTTCTAAAATGGCATTTTTTTCATCATCTTCAGATTTAGGTAATAATAGAAGTTTTATATCTTTTTCCATATCTGGCATTTTTTCTTTCAAATCATAATATTCAACTTCTGCCATATCGCGCATTTCTTTATCAAGAGATGAATCGTTCATCATCTCTTTTGCATCATTTAAGTTTGCTAAATTTTTTTGATATTCTTTAATAGCTTCAACAACAGGTGTTAATGTCGATAATTCTTTATTAAGTTTTACCATTTCATCAGGAGAAATATTTGATGACAACAGGGCCTCTATTTCTTCATGACGACGAACAACATTTGATAGCTTTTCTTCTAAATTCATTTTATATTTCCTTAATTAAATTATCAATATCAACCAAATTTTGTGAACCAGTATCTAAATCTTTAACAGTAACTTTTCCTAATGCTAATTCATCAGAACCGATAATTATTGCTTTATATGCATTTACTTTATTTGCTTTTATCATACGTTTTTTTAGATTTCCGCTGTAAGAATGTTCAACTTTAAAGCCTGCTTTTCTTAAAATATAAGCAATTTTAATTGCTTCATTTTTAAGTTCTTCTCCAACTTCAATAACGGCTATAGGTCTTATTTGTTCAATTTCTTTTTCTAACAACATTGATAATCTTTCAACGCCGCAAGCCCAACCTATACCGGCAACATCAGAGCCGCCCATTTGTGCAACTAAACCATCGTATCTACCACCGGCTAATACGGTTCCTTGTGCACCTAATTTATCAGTAGTTAACTCAAAAACTGTGTGCGAATAATAGTCAAGACCACGAACTAATCGGTTGTTTACTCTGTATTTGATTCCTAAAACATCAAGACCTTTTAATACGGCTTCAAAAAATTCGGTAGATTTTTGGTTTAAGCTCTCAGAATATAATGGAGCATTTGCAACAATTTCTTTATCGCATTCTTCTTTCGAATCGAGCACTCTTAAAGGATTTTTTTCTAAACGATTTTTACTTTCTTGAGATAAGTTGTCATAATTGGCTCTTAAATATTCTACCAGTTTTTCACGATATGCATCACGACTTTCTTGATCGCCTAGAGAGTTAATTTCAACAGTTACAGCCCCTTCAAGTCCTAATTTTTCTAAAAATTCATAAGCCATAGCTATAACCTCAATGTCAGCTTGAGGTGTTTCAACACCAAGCATTTCAACACCGAATTGGGTAAATTGACGTTGTCTTCCTTTTTGAGGACGTTCGTATCTGAACATTGGGCCGTTGTAATATAATTTTACAGGTAAGTTTTGTTGCATACCTTCTGATATAAATGCACGAACAATTCCAGCAGTACCTTCTGGACGCAAAGTTAGGCTTTCTCCACCTCTATCTTGGAAAACATACATTTCTTTGGTTACAATATCAGAGGTATCACCTAAATTTCTTGAGAACACTTCTGTAAACTCAAAAATAGGGGTTTCCATTTCTTCAAAACCATATCTTTCAACAACTTCAGATGCTGTTGATGTAACTTTTTTGGCTTTTTTCTTGGCCATTCCGTATAAATCGTATGTTCCTCGTACACTTTGTAATTTCGTCATTTTTACCTCTTTATAGTATGTTTTTAAACATTAAGAAACGGCGCAGAAGTCTGAGCCATTTCTAGGGTGTTTTTTATATAGCTAATGATTTAAAAATTTATCAAGTTTAATGTTTGTTTGTTTTTTCGGACCGGCAACTTTTGTAAGTTTGCCATTGATGAATACATCTACGTTAAAGTAACGACCAACAGAGAATGTTAAGTTAGAAACAACCGGTATTTCATATTCGAATCCTTTTTGGTAAATTCCGCTTATATAAACTTTGTTTTCGTCTTTGACTTCAATCCATGATTCATCTTTAAATTTTACCAATATTTTATTTGATGTTTCTTCCTGGACAACACTTGGTTCTACAGGAACTTCTTCATAACTTTCTTCAACAACTTTAATAATTTCATTTTCAGAAGTTTCTGTTGTCTCAGCATTAATTACATTTTCTTCATCAACAATGTTTTCTTCTTGTGTTTTTTCTTCAATCTGATCAGATGCATTTTCTTCAATTAATGCGTTTGTTATAGTCAGACGATTATTTAACTCACTATTATGATAGCTTATAGCCAGAGTGATAAAATATAGCCCTAAAACTAAAGAAAATGCAATCAGGATTTGTTTACGGTTAGGAATGGTAAGGGCTGTATGCTTTTTAACGATAGGTTTTTTATTTGCCTCGTTTTCGCTTTTATTAGGCATAGCTTCTTCTTTATAGCATTGAGCAATTCTGTCGGCATTTAATCCTAAAAAAGATGCATAAGAACGAACAAAACCAAGACCATAAGGAACAGGTGGTAATTCAACAAAATCGCTTTCTTCGATGGCTTTGATGTATATTTTGCGAATACATAAAGCTTTAGCTACAGCCTCAATTGATTTTTTTTGATTTTGGCGTGTAAATTTTAAGAACATACCTACAGTAGTTGCTTCTTGAGGTGTTTGTTCTTTATTTTTTATATCCTGTTCCACTATTTTATCCTTTATATCAAAATTTGTACCATTAAAACATACTTTTTATTAAATTGCAATAGCATGATCAAAAGCATATGATAATAATTGCGGACGTAAAGTGCGTTTTGGCGATTTTAATAAAACTTGAATATAGTCAGAAATATCTTGAACTCTTAAACTTCTTATCATGTTCTTGATGTTTGAATATGCCGAACCTGCAACAGATAAGTTTCTGTATCCTAAACCGATAAGCACTAATGCCTCAATCGGGTTGCTGGCCATTTCTCCGCATACAGAACAAGGCACATTAGCTTTATTTGCTTTTTTTATAATTTCTCTTAAAACTCTTAAAAATGGAGCTGATAGCACATCGTATCTATCGGTAAGTCTCGGATTGCCTCTATCGCAAGCAAACATAAATTGTGCTAAATCATTAGTTCCTACAGATATAAAATCGGCGTGTTTTAAAATTTCATCAAGTTGGAAAATAACTGATGGGACCTCAATCATTAAACCTATTTTTATACTTTTCGGAACAGGCATTTGTTTTCTTTTTTCTTTTTCAAACTCAAGCAATAAAGTTTCTTTTGCTTCAAGAAATTCATCTAAGCTTGCTATCATCGGAAACATAACTTTTAGTTCTTTTCCAGCTGCAGCTCTTATAAAAGCTTTCATTTGTTTTCTTAAAATAGCTCTCCTGTCAAGGGTTATTCTTATTGACCGCCAACCTATTGCCGGATTATCTTCGTCCATATCGTTCCAATATGGTAAAAGCTTATCAGAACCGACATCTAAGCTTCTGAAAATTACGCTTTTGTTATTTGCTCTGTCGATTAATTTTTTATAAAAAGCTATTTGCTCGTTAACATCAGGCATTTTATCAGATGACATAAATGGAATTTCTGTTCTGTATAATCCTATTCCGTCACATTTTGTTGATTCCAAATAATCCATATCAAAATCGAGACCGATATTTATATTTAGTTTTATTTTGACGCCATCTAAGGTTTTATTAGGATATCTTTTAAGCTTATCAAGTTGCTTTAAAACCATCGATAAGTCTTTTTGACGAGATTGAAATTTTTCTTTTATATCATTGGCCGGATTGATGTATACATAACCTTCTCGACCATCTATGCCGAGCAACTCGCCATCTTTAACATCTTTAAATATACCGTGTATTTTTGCAATTACCGGTATGTTAAGAGCTTTTGCAACAATTGCTACATGCATGGTTGGTGTGCCGTCTTCAATAATGAGACCTCTGATTTTTGTATAGTCATAATCCATTAAATCGGCAGGACCCATGGTTTGGGCAACGATAATGATATCTTCGTTTGTGTTTTCAATATTGGTATTATTATCACCGCTTAAAAACAGCTGTAACCTATCTGCTACATCTCTTAAGTCTAATAAGCGTTCACGCAAGTAAGAATCTGTGCTTATAGATAATCTGTTCCACATGTCTTCATAGGCTTTTTCAATGGCAGCTTCGGCGGTCAAACCTATTTCGATGTTATCAGATATTTTTTTATACCAACCTTTGTCTTTTGCAAACATTCTGTATGTTTCCAAGATGTCAGTATGTTCGCCTATGCCCAAACGGGTAGCATTGAACTTTTCATCTAAATTTTTATTCATGCGGGTTTTTGCATCTTCTAAGCGAGCTAATTCTATGTTTTTATCTTCAGCAAAAATTTTAACTAAAGCTTGTCTTCTTTGGTGAACAACAGCGCAACCGATGCCAAACCCTTTATTTAAAACTACGCCTTTTAATCTGTCTTTGAGATTTAAACCGCGAGATTTTATCAATTTTTTCTTGTAAGCATTAATTTCTTCGGTAGAGAAAAATGTGGTAAGAAACATTGCTATTGTTTCAAGCATAGATGTTTCTTCTTCAGAATATTGTTTTTCTTGTTTGTTTATGATTAAAATTACACCGGCGGTTTTATTCCATCTCAACATAGGAGAGCCTAATGCAGATTTAAATGTAGGGTGAGAGCTGTCTGTTTTAGATATGGAACATCTTTGTTCCGCAATTTCTCCGGTTATTGTTTCGCCATAACGAATATTTCCCTTATATTCATCTTCAATTCCATGTTTGCAAAAGAGCTCTAAATATATGTCGTCAACTGTTATATAGCAGGCACAGGCATCTGCATTAAAGCCTTGTGCTATAAGTTCCATAACACGATTAAGTTTAACTGATGTTTCTGTGCTTGCAGAAATATCATGTTGAATTTTTTGCAAAATTGCCATGGCTTTTGTTGCGGCGTTCAACTTTAATTTTCTCCCTAATAAAAGAAAAATTATACTTGTGCTTTTAGTTATATTATTTATATTTGTTTACATCAAGAACAATCTTTACTTATTAGGAGATTAAAATGGCAAATGCATATAAACGTGGAGATAAAGATACTCGCCCTTGGGGAACTTGGGAGGTTTTAGATACAGACACAAATTTTTGTGTTAAAAGAATCTGTGTTACCCCACATAATCAACTTTCTTTGCAACTTCATCATTTTAGAAGTGAACACTGGATTGTGGTTAAAGGAACAGCAAAAATAACTATAGGCGATGAAATAGTTATCAGAAAAGCTAACGAATCTGTTTATATTCCGGTAGAAACAAAACATCGTATCGAAAATGAAACTGATGAAAATATGGAGTTTATTGAAATTCAGATCGGTGATAATTTAGATGAAAACGATATTGTTCGTTTTGAAGATGTTTATGGTAGAGTATAGATAAAAATATTGACAATGAAAGGTGAAAATGTTAGTAACATTTTTATCTTTTGGGGTTGTAGCTCAGTTGGGAGAGCGCTTGAATGGCATTCAAGAGGTCAGGGGTTCAATTCCCCTTAACTCCACCAATAAAACCAAGGCTTTCAGGATTTTTCTGAAAGCCTTATTTTTTTGGTGCTACACAGGTGCTACATTTTTACACCCTCTTTTTTATGAAAAATCATAGAATCTTCCAAAATAATTACAAACTTTAATCACTTTACGATAAATAGATTCAATAAGCATTTTAATTTTGCTTTTTGACGGTCAAGCATAGTAAAATGTTTTTGTGGTTGATAATGACAAGGGAAGTCCATTATCAACCGACTTCCCTAATAAATTAAACTTATTGCGATGGTGTAGTTATTCTCCCATCGCAAAAAGCGAATTAAACAAAAGCTGACACATCATCGGCTATTATAAACTATTATCTAAAAGGATTTATGATGAAATTATTTATGACATTCAATCCTCATATTGAAAATCTTTCACAAAGCAACTTGCTAAACAACTTTAAGGTGATTTTGAAAAAGTATTACAGAAAAGAGTTAGGTTCAAGATATTACAAACACAAAGAGAAACAATATCAAATAGGAATCTTTCAAGAGATAGGTTCAAAAAACTTCAAACAACCTCATTTACACATTATTGTTGATGTTCCTCTTACTGCTATGAAGAAATTTTACAATTTTTTGAAAACATACCTTACAGCAATTTACCCTCATTTAACATCAGATTTACAATTTATTCGTTCAGGCAAGTATGATGAGCAAAATGTTTATAATTATTGTCTTAAAGAGGGAAGTTCTATTATTACGAACAATGATTTGTATGAAAGAATTACAGACTTTAATTGATAAATACTCTCATAAAAAGGAGTAAAAATGGATTCTATTAAAAACGGTTTTAAGAGTCGTATAAAAGCATTGATGACAAGAAATAAGCAACTGGACTCTGAAATTGAAAACAATGATTCAGAGGTCAAAAAAACAGCCTTAAAAGATGAAAAAGAAAATAACAATAACGAATTAAGACAAATTCGCTCACAAAAATATGAATATGAACAGATAAATGAAGATGTTTGTTATATTAAACAATGCTGTCAATATTTACAAAAAATCGGATTAACCAAATCACAACACACATTTAGCAGAGAATTTTTGAATAAAAGCCCTCATTACTTATCAATGGTAATTTGTGAGAATAGAAAAGTTGCTCCAAACACTCTCTACAACTTGATACAGAATCTCAATCAAGTTTATGACATATATCTAAACTATGATAACAAACAAGCAATAAACCGACAACTCTTACAGATGATTGATAAAGGCAACAACTTAATTACAAAACGCATTTTAGAATGTTATAGGATTTATGAAAATGGAATTAACAAGGGCATATCATCAGTTGATGGCATATAATAAGAAATATTTTTATACAATGAGAAATGGGCAAATTGTATTTAATAATGGGTGGAGTTGGATTGTTGTGTTTCAAGCCCTTAATCAAAGAAACTTCGCTATTGTAAAGTATTATAATGGTAGTTATTCGGTGGTTGAAGTTTAGAAAACAACAATTTTCCAAAAATTAGACATAAAAATATTTGATTTTTATAATAAAATGTGTTATATTTGCCTCAATAATAAAAGTAATTATGTAAATCATTAAAATATTATGAATTATGGAAGAGTTTATTCAAGTTTTAAATGAGGCATTCCTCTCATTTGGATTAAGAGAGACTATTTGTTTTTTAATGTTTACCATTTTTTGCAAATGGATTGGAATTAACTTTTGCTTGGCAAAATATTTGCCACCAGAATCAATAATGGGTTTCTATGATAGTTATTTTGGCAATTATTTCCACATCGGAATTGCATTATTTATTGGTGGACTTGCTTGTGCTTTTATCCTTGAAATTTGGTGCTACCCAGCAGTGGAAATAAAGATTTTCATAATTATATGGGCTTTAATCTGGTGTGGCATAGGATGGATTAAACATTGGTTCAAATACAGGTATCTTTAAAAGACAAAGTTAAAAAAGTAAATAAACACTAAAAAATTATGAATTATGGAAATTCCATTTCTTTTTATTTTTGTAGGGCTGGTGTCGTTTTTTATTGCTGGTCGTATTTTTGGCTATTTTGGTGCGATAGCTTACTTTGATAAACGTAAACCATCTCTTTGGGATTGTATTAAAAGTTCCCTTGCGGGTGTGATTTTCGGTGGTATCTTCCTTTTCTTGGGAAGTATTGTGTCTTATCAAGAGTTTGAAAGCTCCAATTTAGTAATAAAAATAATTATGGTTATATTGGCTATATTCTCATTTTTACTCGGATGGTTAAGGGGAATCAATAACAATAAGGATTCTTTCAAGAAAGAGAGATTGAAAAATATTTGGCCATAACATTGTTTATACTATCGGTTTCAAAAAAAGATGACTTTACCCCTCACAATTTTATTGTTGTGAGGGGTAAACTTTATCTAAAACATTATGCTTTCAATACTTGATATAATAAACCTCTGCTAATTCCATATTCTTTTGCTAATGCTGTTGCATTGGTTTTTCTATCATTCATTCTATTTTGTATTTCTTTTATTTGCTCTGCTGATAGTTTTTTCTTACGCTCTTTTGAATATTTGCCAGCAATTTTTGCACAACGGATACCCTCTCTTTGAATTTCTAATAGATTTTCTCTATAAAATTGATTGATAGCACCTAACATTGATAACATAAGATTTTGAAAAGGGTCTTTTTTGTTAGGTGTAAATGTCATATTTTCTTTCTGAAATATAATTTTAGCACCTTTTGATGTTATTTCTTCAACTAATTTGATTAAATCAGCTAACGAACGACTTAACCTGTCCATAGATAAACAAGTAATTTCATCTCCCTCACGAATATTTGATAACATCGCTTGTAATTGCTCTCTATTAATATTCTTACCTGATTGTTTATCACAATATAGTCTATCACATTTAACTTCTTGTATTTGTCTATCTAAATTTTGGTCTGTTGTGCTAACTCTTGCATAATGAAATAACATTTTCTTTTCCTCAAACTGTTTATTTAATATCTACATATTACCATACAGTTGTTAAATGCCAAGGAAAATAATTTTAATTTTACACTTTTTATGTGTTTTTTATTGTTTAGATAAGTTATACCCAAAATGAACAATGATTTTTATATACTTTTACATACATATTGTGGATAATTTTAATAAAATTACATACAAAAAGTATAAGTTAATGATAAAAATTAAATCATATTA